>NZ_CP108996.1:3995683-4303043 GCF_036226565.1 Kribbella sp. NBC_00709 | reverse complement strand
GGCCTGATCGGCTGATCCACCGACAGCACGCCCCCGCCGATCGGCGGGGGCGTGCTGCTGTTCTCACCGCATGGCGTAGGCGGCGATCACGGTTTGCGTGGTGCTGTCTCCGGCTGCGTCCGTTGCCGTGGAGCGCAGCGAGATGGTCTTGCCGGCAGGCGTCGGGAAGATCGCCTTGCCGCCGGCGACCGGCGCCTGCCTCCAGGTGGCTCCGTCATCGTCGGAGTACTGGAGCTGCACCTTCGTCACCGGACCGCCCTTGACCTCGAACGGCAGGACCGTGACCGGCTTGCGTTCCATCGTGTTGTTCCCGTCCACGTCCGGCCGGAACGCGACGGTGTGGATGGCGATCGCCGACTGGTCCGCGGACGACGCGAAGGTCGCCTCCAGGTCCATCCGCGTCGAGAACGGCCACACCTCCTGGGTGCCGGTCGTGACCAGCTTGTACGACGCCTTGCCGGCCGGCAGACCCGTCGCGCTGACGCTGCCGAACCTGTCCGAGGACCCGACCTCGGTCCCATCGCGGTACAGCGTCGTACTCGCGGACTTCGTGGCGATCAAGCCAGTGTGGCCGTCCGCGTCGTTGAGGTTGCGCATGTTGATGTCGATCCGGTCCGCGGACCGCGCGGCGGAGTACACCGACGGCACGAACGTCGCCGCGTTCCACCGCTCCTGGTAGTGCCGCCCGGTCTTGTAGACCACCGGGTCACCCTCGAGCATCCACTTCCCCAGCTGGTGGTCCGGCCCGTCGATGTCCTGCTCGGTCGTGCCGGCCCAGCCGTACGGCGTCTGGTCGACGAAGTACCGGATCGTCCGTGGCACATCGAGGCGGATGACCCTCGCCCATCCACTGTCGCCGGTCGGCTCGATCGCTGCCAGCATCTTGAACACGCGGGCTTCGCCGGACGCGTTCACGGTGCTGTCCACGACCGCCAGGTCGGACTGCTTCACCTTCCGGTCGAACCCGGTGGGGAACTCACCCGGCTGGAAGTTCGCGATCCCGTACAGGTACGGCGTGTTCGTGAACAGCCCGTCCTCGCCGGGGACGCCCCACTGCGACATCACGTGCCCGGTCAACTCGGACGCCGGCAGCTTCGGCCCGGCGTTGTAGGTGTACATCTCGCCCGAACGGAAGCCGGACGCCGAATAGTCGTACATGCCGTCCGCGACCTTCCGCGCGAAGCCGATGTCCGAGTTCGCCTGCTTCGCGTCGGCGTTCGGCACCGAGGTGGTGACGGGCTTCGCCTTCCGGGCATCGAGGACGACGGTCTGGTCCGCGGTCAGCTTCACACTCGGCGCGAGCAGCGTGAAGAAGATCCAGTCATCCGTCCCGCGCTCGAACTCCTGGAACTGGTTCAGCATGTACTCGCCCTGCGGCAGCCGGATCGACACCGTGCCGTTCTCGTCCGGCGAGTACGTCTCGTAGTGGTCGTTGTCGATCCCGGCGAGCGACACCGGGTAGTCCGGATCCGGCGCACCGTTCGGCTTGATCAGCTTGACGGTCAGCGTGTACGTCGGGATTTCCTTGTCCACCCCGACTGGTACGACGACCGTCTGGCCGCCTCCGGTCGCGGTGATGCGGCCGCTGTACAGTCCATCCGCGCCGCCGAGGCTGGTGTCCGAGGTCGCCTGCACAGACGCAGTACCGCCGGCCGGCACGGTCACCGAGTCGGCGCTCAGCTTCAGCGCACCGGCCGGAGCCGCCGTACCGTCAGGTCCGTTCAGCACTGACGACAGCGAGAGCGTGACGTCCGTGTCGCCCAGGTTGCGATAGGTGACCTCGCGGGCGACCGGCTGGTCGTCGGTGTGCGGGTACGACGCCTTGCCGAACGACACGCTGCCCGGCTCTTCGACGATGCTCGCCTTGATCGCCGTGGTCAGGTCGATCCGCCCGGCGCCTTGCTGGAACGACGTCTGATCGGCGGCGACCTTCGCCGAACCCATCAGCGCGCCCTTCAACTGCGCCGGGGTCCAGGACGGGTGCTCCTGCAACAGGATCGCGGCCGCGCCGGCGGTGTGCGGCGTCGCCATCGACGTACCCGACAGCCGCAAGTACATGTCGCCGACCGGCTCACCGATCGACGAGTCCTTCGACTTCGCCGCCACGATGTCCGTGCCTGGCGCAGTCACGTCCGGCTTCACCGCACTGTCGCCGACCCGCGGACCACGACTCGACAGGATGTTGAGCTGGTCCTGCTTGGTCACGTTGCCGACGGTCAGCGCCGCATCTGCGCTGCCGGGTGAGCCGATCGTCCCGTCCCCCGGTCCATCGTTGCCGGCAGCAACGACAAACAGCGTCCCGGTCTCCGCGGTCAGCCGGTTGACGGCCTCCTCGAGCGGATCGATCTCGGGCGTGTCCTGACCGCCGAGGCTGAGGTTGACGATCTTCGCCTTCACCTCGGTCGCGGCCCAGTCCATCCCGGCCAGGATCGCCGACTCGTCGCAGCCCCAGACCTCGCAGACCTTGCCGTCGTAGATGCGGGCGTCCGGCGCCACGCCCTTGTACTTGCCGTCCGAGGCCGCGCCGGTGCCGGCGATCGTCGACGCGACATGCGTGCCGTGCCCGACGAGGTCGTCGGCGGACTCGGTGGTGAAGTTCTTCTCCCCGACGACCTGGGTAGCGAGGTCAGGGTGGGTCGCGTCGATGCCGGTGTCGAGCACCGCGACCGACACGCCCTTGCCGGTGTATCCGGCCTGCCACGCAACCGGTCCACCGATCTGCGGCACCGACTGGTCCAGCAGGATCTTCCGCTTGCCGTCCAGCCACAGCTTGGTGAATCCGCCCGACTTCAAGAAGGTCTTGGCATCGGACTTGTCGACCTTCAGCGCCTCACCACCGATCGACGGCAGCTGGCGGGTGACTCTCGTCCCGGCCGGTAGGGCGCGCTTCGCCGCACCGGAGTACGTCGTCAGGACCGGGATCGTGCTGGTCGATGCGTCGTCGTACCCGTCCTTGACCAGCTCGGCGACGTCGAAGAGCCGGCGGTCGATCTGCCCGTCGCCGACTGCCTTGGTGACGTCGGCCGGGATCACGTACGTGTGGTCCTTGGTCCGATAGGTGTTGAAGCCGACGTCCTGCCGGCCTGCACCGGGTTCGATCGCCGCCTTGGTCACGTCACCGCCGGGCAGCACGACCCGGTCGCCGGTGATCAGCGTGACGCTGACGTCCTTGCCCCCGGTGGAACGGGCGGTGGCCGCCTGGCCGGACGGGACCGCGTGGGCGGGTCCGGCCAGACCGGCGGCCAGGCCCGCGACCGCCAGGACGGCGATCGCGGGCGTTCCTCTGCGCTTGAATCTCGCACTCACAGCCACTCAAGGCCTCCCCAGAAATCGGTTGTCTGCGCAAGGGTGTAAACGCGACAACCGATCTCCGGGGTTGCGTGCTCAGCCCAACGGATAAGCGCCGATAACGGTCAGATCCGTAATGTTCCCGGCACCGTCGACCAGGTGGGACTTCAGCGAGATCTTCGGTGCACCCTTCGGGGTCACGAAGATCACCTTGTACCCGCCGTGCCCGGTCGGCGCGACCGCGGCGTCGTGCCAGGTCTTGCCGTCGTCACCGGAGACCTGGATGGTCAGCTTCCGGATCGCGGGCACCGTCTGACCGGGCTGCGACTCGACCACGACGGGCAGCACGGTGACCGGTCTGCGCTCGGCCACGTTGTGGCTGTCCACCGTCGGCCGGTAGCGGATCCCGAGCAACGGCAGCGCCGTCTGCTCTGCGGTCGCCGCCGAGGAGAACGTCCAGCGCAGATCCATCCGGGTGCTGAACGTGCTGAACGACTGCCGCGTCTGCGTCGACTCCAGCGTGTACGTCGTCTTCGCTGCGGGCAGCCCTTGCGCCTCGACGTACCCGAAGTACGGCGACTCGGCGACGACCTTCCCGTCCTGGGTCAACTTGCTGGACTCCGCGTCGGTGGCGCTGTACCCGTTGTTCCCATCCGCATCGGCAAGGCCGAAGGCGGACACGATCAGGTCATCCTGGGCCCGGGCGGCGAGATCCGGCGCCGTCGTGAAGGCGGCCGCGTTGAACCGCTCCCGGTACGACTTGCCGGCCCGGTACGACTTCACCGGCGACATCAGCCGGCTGATCGTCTGCGGGAACGGGTCGTTCGGGTCGGTGCTCGGGATGATCTCGTCGGTCTCGGTCTGCCAGGTGACCGGCTTGCCATCGGCGTACAACGTCGTGGTCAACGGGGCCTTGCCGTAGTCGAGCACCGGCGACCAGCCGCCGTTCATGCCAGGCCCGTTGCCCATCACGACCCGCTCGATGGCCCGGTCACTCGCGGCGTTGGTGGCTTGTTCGACGACCGCCTGGTCCTTCTTCTTGACCGCCCGCACGAACCCGGTCGGGAACGCGCCGGGGAACGTGTTCAGCTGGCCGACGATGTACGGCGAGTTGTTGAACGACCCGTTGGCGTCGGGCTTCGCCCACTGCGACGCGACGTGGCCGGTGAACTGCTCGGGCGGCAGCGCGGGACCGAGCTGCGCGCTGTAGACGGCGTCGAAGTCGAACGACAGGCCCGCGTAGCCGAATCCGTACGAGCCGTCGGCGGACGTGCGGTCGAACCCGACGTCGGCGAGCGCGACCTTCGCGCCGGCCTGCGGCACGGTCACCTTGACCTGCTTGGCGACCCGCGCATCGAACACCACCGTGGTGTCCTTGGTCAGCTGGACCGACGGCTGCACGAGGCTGTAACTGACGAAGCTGCCGTCCGGCTGCTCGATGAACTGGCTGGCCTGCACCAGGTATTCGCCCTTCAGCAGCCGCATCGTCATGGTGTCGCTGCCGTCACCGAGGAACTGGAAGAAGTTCCGGTCCATCGCGGTCAGCACGCCCTCGACCGGAGCCGGCTTGCCGTCGGGACCGATCGCCTTCAGGGTCAGCGTGTAGCTCTCCTGCTCCTTCTCGACGCCGATCGCGCTCGTGACTGTGACGTCGCCGCCGGTCGCGGTGATGCGACCGGAGTACAGGCCGTCCGGGCCGTCGTGCTTGGTGTTCGAGGTCGCCTGCACGGACGCCGTACCGCCCGCGGGGACGGTGACCGACGTGGCGCTCAGCGTCAGCGCGTCGGCCGGGGCCGGGCTGCCGTCCGGACCGCTCAGCGAGGCGGCCAGGTCCAGCGTCACCGGCTGATCGCCGAGGTTGCGGTACGTCAGCGTCTTGGTGACCGGGGTGTCGTCGTCGTGCGGCCACACCGCCGTACCGAACGAGACGTTGCCCGGCTCGGCGATCACGGTCTGCTTGATGCCCTTGGCAACATCGACCCGGCCCGAGCCCTGCTCGAACGCGGTCTGGCCGTCGGCCGGCTTGGCCGACCCCATCAGCGCGCCCTTCAGCTCGGCGGCCTTCCAGTCCGGGTGCTCCTGGGCGAGGATCGCGGCCGATCCGGCCACGTGCGGCGTCGCCATCGACGTACCGTCGAGGCGCAGGTAGTCGTCGCCGACCGGCTCGCCGATGATCGAGTCCTTCGCCTTCGCCGCCACGATCGACACACCGGGCGCGCTGATGTCCGGCTTCACGGCCCCGTCACCGACGCGCGGCCCGCGGCTGGAGAAGTCTGCCAGCCCGTTCTGCTTGTCGACGGCGCCGACGGTGAGCGCGGCGTCCGCACTGCCCGGCGAACCGATGGTCCGCTCGGTCGGTCCGTCGTTGCCGGCGGCAATCACGAACAGCGTGCCGGTCTCGGCGGTCAGCCGGTTCACGGCCTCCTCGAGCGGGTCGATGCCCGGGCTGTCGGTGCCGCCGAGGCTCAGGTTGACGACCTTCGCCTTGACCTCGGTCGCGGCCCACTCCATCCCGGCCAGGATCGCGGAGTCCGGGCAGCTGCCGAAGTCGTCGCAGACCTTGCCGTCGTACAGCCGCGCGTCCGGGGCCACGCCCTTGTACTTGCCGTTCGACGCGGCCGCCGTACCGGCGATCGTGGAGGCGACATGGGTGCCGTGGCCGAAGTGGTCGCCGTCCGGTGCGTCGGTGAAGTTCTTCTCACCGACCACCTGGGTCGCGAGGTCCGGGTGCGACTTGTCGATGCCGGTGTCGAGGACGGCCACCGGGATGCCCTTGCCGGTGTAGCCGGCCTGCCACGCGGTCGGGGCGCCGATCTGCGGGACCGACTGGTCCAGCGTGACCTTGCGCTTGCCGTCGAGCCAGATCTTGTCGATCCCGGCCGCGCTCAGGACGCTTGCGGGCTTCGTGGCCGTCATCGCCGCACCGTTGATGACCGGCAGCTGGCGGGAGACCTTCGCACCCGGGATCGCGGCCCGCTTCTGGTTCTTCCCGGTGTACGTCACGATCAGCGGGAGCTTGTCGTCGTACCCGTCCTTGATCAGGTCGGTCACGTCGAACAGCCGGCTGTCGAGCTTGCCGGTGGACAGCTGCTCACGGACGTCGGACGGTACGACGTACAGGTGGTCCTGCAGGCGGTACGAGCTGAACGCGACGCCGGTCCGGCCGGCTCCGGGTCGCACCGAGGGCTTGGCCGGATCACCGCCCTTCAGCGTGACCCGGTCACCGGTGATCAGCGTGACGCTGCGGTCCTTGGCCGACGCCTTCGCGACCTGCGCGGCCTTCGCGGCCAATGGATGGGATTGCGGTGCTGCGGATGCATGGCCCGGGGCGGAGAGCCCGAGGCTCAAAGCGGCGATCGAGGCGACGGCGGCTACGCCGAGGCGCCTCGATCGTGGTGTGGATACCACGATGAGTCCCTCCCGATCGTTTGTCCTCACATCGGGCCGCACGTCGCCGTCGCCGATTGTCACGGGGCGGAGTCGAGCGACCACTCATCGGTAGATGTCCGGACCAGACCAAAAGGTTGCCTGCATCTCCTGCCACGGCAGGTTCCTGCCTGACTACTGCCCGTAAGGGCAACGCGGTCAGGCAGGCGGCGCGACCGCGGCGTCGCCTTGACCGGAGGCCGCGAGGGAGGCGGCGACGAAACCGGAGGACTTGAGGTCCTCGATCAGGTCGTGGAGGTAGGTGACGGTCTCGGGGCGCTTCGACCTGGCCGTGCCGACGGCCTGCTGGATCTGCATGAACCGCTCGTCGATCACGCGGACGTCGGGATGCTCAGCGGCGTACGCAGTGATCGGCTGCCGGATGCCGGCCGCCGCCTCCAGCCCTTCGGCCCGGAACACGTCCACGCCCTCCTCGCCACGGACGACCGTTGCCTGCTGCAACGTTCGGGTCAGGTACAGGTCGTACGCCGACCCTTCCTTTACCCCGATCCGCACGCCCTCAACGTCCACGTCGGCGACCGTGGCCGGCGCCGAGTCCCGCGGTACGGCGTAGACCCCCTCGATCACGACGTACGGCGCGGTGAACGCAACCTCCTCGGCCCGGGCCGGCTCGATCGCGAGGAAGCAGATGTCCGCCTGCCCGGTCGTCAAGGCCTCGAACGACTTCCGCGCCGCGTCGAAACACACCAGCTCGAGCGGCAGCTCCAGCCGCTCGGCCAGCTCCCGCGCGATATCCACGGTGACCCCGCCCGGCGCATCCGGCGTACCGTTCGCCAGCACCGGATTCCCGAGGTTGATCGAGGCCCGCAGTACACCGGTCGGCGCGAGATCCGCTGCAACAGTCGTCATACCCGCGACCCTATCCGTCACCCACGCGGCCGATGCCCGCCGACTGACGCATCCTGTCAGTCCATTGCGTTGTGCGGTTCAGTAGTGATCGCGGAGGTGCGCCGAGGCGGTCCGGGCGGCCGCGGCCAGTTCGTCGTCCTTCGACGGCGCGAACACGGCGGTCGTCGGCGTCGGGGTGGCACGGAGCAGGCGGGTGCGCAAGGCGGTCGGCGGATGGTCCACATCAGCGCGGCCGTTGCGCGCCTCGTCCAACCGCACCAGCCGCACGAACTCGTGCTCCGGGATCTCGGCCGCGGTACGCCGAAGTACGTCGAGCGGATCGCTGCCCGGCTCGAACCGGACGGCGCGTTCGAGCGCGCGGTAGCAGGTGCCCGCAAGCAGCACGCGCTCCAGCGATCGAGCAGTCGGCTCCGAGCCGACGTGCTCCGAGACCCGCCGGTCGATCCGGTACTCGCGCCGTTGCCGGCCGGTGAGGTCCAGCCTGCGCAGCAGCAGCCGGTACCCACGGATCGGCGGTCCGAAGACGGCACTCGCGATCCGGACGAGGCGGCTGTGCAGGACCTGGTCGTCACTCCCCTGCCCGACCAGGACGACCACACCCTCCGAAGACTTGAGCTTCCCGTTGCCGGCCGAGTCGAGCGCCCCGGGCTGCACGGTCGCGGCCAGCTCGTCGAGGATGTGCTCCGCCGCGCCGAGCACCCGATCGTGGGCGCCGCGCTGGTCGTCGTACAGGGTGTGGGCGAGGACGGCGTACCGCTCCTGAGGGCTGAGCACGGCCCAGGCCGGCAGACCGAGTCGCAGCACACGGCGGTACCGCCAGCCGATCCGGTCGACGGCGATCCAGGTATCGGTGGTCACCACGACGCTGTCCAGCTTCGGCGTGCCGGTCTGCGCGGCCAGACGATCGAGTACGTCGTACAGCTGGGGAGCTCGTTCTCTGGTCACCGCCGGAGCTGCGCTGGGAAGCCGCTTGATGCGGGGCCGGAAGATCGCCGTGAAGATGAAGGCGATCGCCGCGAACGGTGCGGCGAACAAGAGCGGGCGGTAGAACACCAGCAGCGCCACTCCGCCGAGGAAGAGCGGCAACGGCACCAACAACACCGGCAACGACAGCAGGAACGCGCCCAGCGATCTCTCCGGCCCGGGGGTCCGTCCGGCGGCAAGCGCATCGGCGAGCTTCTGCTCCCGTTCGACCTGCCGTGCAGGCTCGCTGACGACGGGCGTGGCGTTCAGATTCCAGCCGCAGGACTGGCACCAGGTGACGTAGCGGGGATCAGCCGCCAGGGGTCGCGCGCAGACGGGACAGTGATCGACGGCCATGGTCGAAGGATGCGGCATTGCGGGGCCAACCAACGAATTTTTGTAGAGACATTGTGTAAGTCGGGGGGGCGGTCCTACTGTGTGCGCATCAACCATCCGATGGGGGTGCAATGAAACGTCGGAGTATGGGGCTGCTGCTGGCGGCGGCGATGGTCGTTCCGGTGACCGTCGCGGTGCCGGCCGAAGCGCACGGCAGCGACAAGCGAGTGGTGGGGTACTACACCAACTGGAGTGGGTACGACCGGAACTTCCTGGTCAGCGATCTGGTGAAGAACGGGTCCGCGGCCCGGCTGACCCAGATCAACTACGCGTTCGGCTTCGTCGACGCTCAGGGGAACTGCATCAGCAGCGACCCGTGGGCCGACTACCAGCGACCGTTCAGCGCCGAGCAGAGTGTGAACGGCAAGGCCGACGAGCCCGGACAGGTGCTCAACGGCAACCTCAACCAGTTCAAGGAGCTGAAGAAGAAGTACCCGAAGCTCCGGATCAGCATCTCGCTCGGCGGCTGGACCGGCTCGGCGCACTTCTCCGACGCGGCGCTCACGCCGGCCTCCCGGGCCGCGCATGTGAAGTCGTGCCTGGACATGTGGCTGAAGGGCAACCTGCCCGGCCTCCCCGCCGGCGCCGCGAAGGGCATCTTCGACGGCGTCGACCTCGACTGGGAGTGGCCGGCCAGCGAAGGCAACCCGGGCAACGTGATCCGGCCCGAGGACAAGCAGAACTTCACCGCCCTGGTGCACGAGTACCGCAAGCAGCTGGACCGGCTGTCCGGGCGGCCCGGCCGCTACAACCTGACCGCGTTCCTGCCCGCGAACCCGACGATGATCGCCAAGGGGTTCGAGGTCCGCAAGCTGTTCAAGGACCTGACTTTCGGTACGACGCAGGGCTACGACTACCACGGTCCCTGGGAGACACTCACCAACCAGCAGTCCGCGATCGACGGACCCAAGGGTGACCCGACCACACCGGAGTTCAGCTCGCAGGTCACGATCGACGCGTACCTGTCCCGCGGCGCACCACGCGACCAACTGGTGATGGGCGTGCCGTTCTACTCACACGGCTGGACCGGCGTGACGAACGCCAACCACGGTCTGTTCCAGCCGTCGACTGGCGCGGCGCCGGCGACGTACGAGGCGGGCACCGAGGACTACCGCCTGCTCAAGGCACATTTGCCCGACTACACCGTCTATCGCGACAACAAGGCCGGGTTCGCCTGGCTCTTCGACGGTACGACGTTCTGGACCTGGGACGACCCGGTCGAGATGACCCGCAAGGCGCAGTACATCTCGCACCGCGATCTGGGCGGCGCGATGATCTGGTCACTCGACGGCGACACAACAAATGGGGAGCTGATCTCGGCGTTGCACCGTAATCTTCGCTGAGTGGATCTGAAGGCACTCCAGGACCGGTTCGGCGCAGCTCATGCCGAACCGGTCCACGTCGGTTGCTCCGGGGCGACGGTCGTCCGGCTCGATCGCGGGCCGGAACGCCTTTACTACAAGGCGGGTCCCGGGGTCTCCGACGAGGCGGACCGGCTGGCCTGGCTCGGCTCGACCGGCTTCCCCTGTCCGCAGGTCGTTGATCGCGGCAACAATTGGCTGCTGACCACCGAGTTGCCCGGGCGCGACGCATCACAGGACTGGCCGGCCGCCGACCGTCCCGCAGTACTCGCCGCGATCGCCGACGGCCTCCGCGCCCTGGACGAGCTGTCCGGCTGCCCGTTCCCGTCGCCGTTCCCCGGCGCCGGCGACGCGGTCACGCACGGGGACTACGCGGCCCCCAACGTCTTCGTCGACCCGGAGACGCTGCGCTTCGCCGGCCTCCTCGACCTCGGTCGCCTCGGCGCCGGCGATCGGTACCTGGACCTCGCCCTGATGTTCAAGAGCCTCCGCGGCGACCTCAACCCGCAGTACGGCGGCCCGCCGGCAGCCCGGCGCTTCGTCGAGCTGTACGGCGGCGATCCGGACGACCCGCGGATCAAGCACTACGGCACCCTCGACGACAGCGGCGACTACATGCCCTGAGGCCGCTGTCGCCCGAGGATCAGTCGGTACTGCGGAGCTCCGTCGGGGCGCCGTGGACCGCGGGGATGCTGCCGAGCTTGCCGGCCTGGAAGTCCTCGAAGGCCTGCACGACCTCGGCCCGGGTGTTCATCACGAACGGTCCGGCCATCGCGATCGGCTCGCGGATCGGGCGGCCGCCGATGACGAGCACGTCGAGGTTCGGCTCCGCCTGCGGCTGCGACGTACCGGCCTGGGTGCGGATCGTGTCACCCGGGCCGAAGACGGCGAGCTGACCCTTGCGGATCGGCCGCCGGTCGGCGCCGACCGTACCTTCGCCGGCGAGCACGTAGACGAGCGCGTTGTACTCCGGCTGCCACGGCAGCACCAGCTCCGCGCCCGGGCTGACCGTCGCGTGCACCAGCGTGATCGGGGTGTGGGTCGAGCCGGGGCCGTCATGACCGTCGACGGAGCCGGCAATCACGCGGATCAGCGCACCGCCGTCCTGCGTGGAGAGCAGCGCGGCGTCGCCGCCGCGGATGTCCTGGTAGCGCGGGGGCGCCCACTTGAGCGCCTTCGGCAGGTTCACCCAGAGCTGGATGCCGTGGAACAGGCCGCCGCTCAGCACCAGGTGCTCCGGCGGCGTCTCGATGTGCAGGAGCCCCGACCCGGCGGTCATCCACTGGGTGTCGCCGTTGGAGATGATGCCGCCACCGCCGTTGGAGTCCTGGTGCTCCATGATCCCGTCGAGCATGTACGTGACGGTCTCGAAGCCGCGGTGCGGGTGCCACGGCGTGCCCTTCGGCTCACCCGGCGCGTACTCGACCTCGCCCATCTGGTCCATGTGGATGAACGGGTCCAGGTCGCGGAGGTCGACGCCCGCGAAGGCACGCCGTACCGGGAAGCCCTCGCCCTCGTAGCCGCTCGGAGCCGACGTCACCGACTTCACTCCGCGCTCGTGCGCGACCCCCGGCTCCGGCGGGTTGATGCGGGGCAGGACGGTGATGTCGCTGACGGTCACGGCGGGCATGGTGGCGCTCCTCGCTGGTTGATAGTTCAAGAATAAACTATCTGCCCGAACCACAGCAAGAGCGCGGGCATTCCCGGCTCACAGGAACCTCCCAGCCGACGTCCAGGGACGCCGAAGTCCCAGTTGTCATCGTCGCCAGTGGAACCCATCCGCGAACTGGAGACGATCATGACGACGCTGCTCGACCGACCCCGTGAAACCCTCGACCCGTCCGCCGAACCGCCGGTACATCCGCCCGGCAGGCTGCGGCGGCTCGTGCGCGGGCCGGCCGGGCAGGCGGCGTACGTCCGGCCGGCCGCGCTCGCGATGCTCGTCGGCACCGCGTTCCTGTACCTGTGGAACCTGACAGCCTCGGGGTACGGGAACAGCTTCTACGCCGCCGCGGAGCTGGCCGGGACGCAGAGCTGGAAGGCCTGGCTGTTCGGATCGCTCGACGCGGGGAACGCGATCACGGTCGACAAGCCGCCGGGCGCGCTCTGGGTGGCGACCGCGTTCGCGCGGGTGTTCGGGTTCAACAGCTTCACCGTGCTGGCCCCGCAGGCGTTCATGGGGATCGCAGCGGTCGGGCTCCTGTATCTGACGTTGAAGCGGTTGGCCGGTCCGGTGGCGGGGTTGGTGGCCGGCAGTGCGCTGGCCCTGACGCCGGTCGCCGTACTGATGTTCCGGTTCAACAACCCGGACGCGTTGCTCGTGCTGCTGATGGTGGCGGCGGCGTACTTCGTCGTACGGTCGCTCGAGAAGGCGTCGGCGCGGTGGCTGGCGCTGGCCGGGGTCGCGATCGGGTTCGCGTTCCTGACCAAGATGGGACAGGCGCTGCTGGTGCTGCCGGCGTTCACGCTGGTGTACCTGAACGCGGCGCCGACGTCGTTGCGGCGGCGGTTGCTGCATCTGCTCGGCGCGCTCGGTGCGCTCATCGTGAGTGCCGGGTGGTACGTCGCGCTGGTGGAGCTGTGGCCGGCGTCGAGCCGGCCGTACATCGGTGGGTCGACCAACAATTCGCTGCGGGAGCTTGCCCTTGGCTACAACGGTCTCGGTCGGCTGCTGGGTGGTTCGGGCAACGGTGGTGGTGGAGGTGGCGGTGGAGGCAACACCGGGTTTGGCGGAAGCACTGGGATCACCCGGATGTTCGGATCCGCCTTCGGCACCGAGATCTCGTGGTTGTTGCCTGCGGCATTGATCGCACTGGTCGGTGGACTGTGGGTGACGCGGCGTGCGCCGCGGACCGACCTGGTCCGGGTCGGGTTGGTGTTGTGGGGCGGTTGGCTGCTCGTGACCGCGGGCGTCTTCAGCTTCATGAGCGGGACGATCCACCCGTACTACGCCGTCGCACTTGCCCCGGCGATTGCTGGGCTGGTCGCTCTGGGCGTGGTGATCGGGCGCCGGGCACGGTGGTTGCTCGCGGCCATGGTTTTGGCTACTGGGGTTTGGGACTACGTGCTGCTGACCCGTACGCCGGAGTTCGTACCGTGGGCGAAGTACGTCGTCGTCGCGGCCGGGGTGATCGGCGCGGTGCTCCTCGTCGCCGGGCGGCTGGTTCGCCGGGCAATGCCTGCGGTGGTTCTCGCGCTGGTGGTGTCGCTCGGGCTCGGGAGCACGGCGTACGCGGTGTCGACCGCGTCGCAAACCCACAACGGATCCATCCCAACCTCAGGCCCGACCACCACCGCCATGGGCGGCGGGATGGGCGGCGGGATGGGCGGCGGGATGGGCGGGGGCGGCGGCGCACCAAGCCGCACCGGCGGCCCAGGCGGAACCACCGGCACACCCCCCAGCCGCTCCGGCACCTCCGGCACGACCGGCGCTTCCGGTTCGGCTGAAGCGGGGGCACAGGGTGCTGGTGGGATGGGCGGAGATGCATCTGCCAGCAGTGAGTTGACTGCTTTGTTGGAGAAGACGACCACGACCTGGGCTGCCGCGACCAGCGGGTCCCAGTCGGCGGCGTCGCTCGAGCTCGCGACCGGCAAGTCCGTCATCGCCATCGGCGGCTTCAGCGGCACCGACGACGCGCCAACCCTCGCGCAGTTCAAGCAGTGGGTAGCCGAAGGCAAGATCGCCTACTACATCTCCGGCGGTCAGGGCGGTGGCGGCGGCAACTCGTCCGCCGCGTCCGAGATCCAGGCCTGGGTCACCGCCAACTACACCGCCACGACCGTCGGGAGCACCACGGTGTACAAGCTCACGACCTGAGGATCCCCAGGCCATCACAATCACCCGGCCCAGCCCGCCCACCGCCTGACCGGCGGCCGAGGCACCGATTGTGATGGCCTGGCGATCCGGACCTCCCCACTGACCGAGCCCGCAGCCGCCGCGTCGACCAGCACATTCACGCCCGGCGCCACGCGCGGGAGCGGGCTTGGTCAGTGGCGGAGGTCCGGTGCCCGGTGGCGCATGGCAGACTCTGGTGGCGTGACGGCGCAGATTCTGGACGGTAAGGCGACGGCGGCGGCGATCAAGGACGAGTTGAAGGTCCGGGTCGCGAAGCTGGCCGAGCAGGGCGTGGTGCCCGGGCTCGGCACGATTCTGGTCGGCGACGACCCGGGCAGCCGGGCGTACGTGGCCGGCAAGCACCGCGACTGCGCGGCGGTCGGGATCTCCTCGATCCAGGTCGAGCTGCCGGAGACCGCGACCCAGGACGAGATCGCCGCGAAGGTCCGCGAGCTCAACGAGAACCCGGACTGCACCGGCTTCATCGTCCAGCTCCCACTCCCGAAGCACGTCGACACGAACACGATCCTCGGGCTCATCGACCCGGCGAAGGACGCCGACGGGCTGCACCCGATGAGCCTCGGCAAGCTCGTCCTCGGCCAGGACGGTCCGCTGCCGTGCACCCCGAAGGGCTGCGTCGAGATCCTCCGGCGGTACGACGTACCGATCGCCGGGGCGCACGTGGTCGTCGTCGGGCGCGGGGTGACCGCTGGCCGGCCGATGGGGCTGCTCTTCACCCGGCGGAGCGAGAACGCGACCGTCACCCAGTGCCACACCGGCACGAAGGATCTCGCGGCGGTGGTCCGCACCGGCGACATCGTGATCGCCGCGGCCGGTTCGGCCGGCCTGATCACCGCCGACATGGTCAAGCCCGGCGCCGTACTGCTCGACGTCGGCACCAGCCGCAGCGCCGAGGGCAAGATCGTCGGCGACATCGAGCCCGCCGCCCGCGAGCAGGCCGCCTGGATCGCGCCGATGCCCGGCGGGATCGGCCCGATGACGCGAGCCATGCTGCTCACCAACGTCGTCGAGGCCGCCGAATCGAGCCTGCCCCAGTGACCACAGGACCTGTTCTGAAGGTGAGAGTGACGTGCTGATGGCAGGAGAGGCTCAGCGCCGCAGCCAATGGCCGCTCGCGTTGTCGCTCCTGGCCGCGCTCACCGGGCTGGTCGTGCTCTGGTTCTACGACTGGCGGAACGGCGTACTGATCTTCGCCGGCAGCGTCGGCCTGGCCGGCCTGCTCCGCGCCGCCCTCACCGACACCGCCGCCGGACTGCTCCACGTCCGCAGCCGGATGTTCGACACGACGTTCCTGTTCCTCACCGCAGCAGCCATCGCCCTGCTGGGCTTGATCATCCCGAACTAGACCAGCCGACGCCGCACGCGTCGTCCAGATCTACGTCGACTCGTGGAACGAGGGCTTCGGCGACCTGATGCCGCCCATCGTGGTCAGCGACGCCCCCAGGTGTCCTACCGCCACCGGCTCAACGCGCAGCGAGCGTGATCAGGGCGTCGGCCAGCGAGCCGCGCCAGCAGGCGTAGTCGTGGCCGCCGTTGTACTCGGCGTACTCCACCTCGTAGCCCTTGCTGCGGAGGATGGTCCGTAGGTGGCGGTTCGTGACCAGGATGGACGGGCCGTGCTCGGGGGTCTGCCCGCGCTCCAGGAGGCCGGCCTCGATGTAGAAGCGCACCGGCTGACGCTCGGACTCGGCGTACTGGCGGTTCAGCCACTCGTGCTCCGGATCGTCCTCGGGACTCCACCAGAACGAACCCGACTGCGTGATCACGTTACCGAACACGTCCGGGCGCCGGAGTCCCGCGAACGCGGCCGCCTGACCGCCATGGCTCTGGCCGGCGACGATCGTACGCGCCGGATCGGTCGTGATCCGGTACTGCGAGCGCGCCCACGGGAGCAGCTCGTCGGTGAGGTACTCCAGGAACGGCGCACCACAAGGGAGTTCGCGGTTGCGGACCTCCTGGGTCAGGCTGTCGACGAGAACGGCCACCATCGGCGGGATGCGGCCGGCGTCGATCAGGTTGTCCAGGATGGTCGGGAACGGCATCGGACCGCGGACGGTGTCGCCGTCGAACAACACGAGCAGCGGATACGGCTCGTCGTCCGGTTGATAGCCGGGCGGGGTGTAGATCCAGATGCGGCGCTCGTTGTCGAGGATCTCGCTGCGGTGCAGAGTCTGGACGAGCTCGCCTTGCTTGCCGTCCGCACGCTGAGCCAGCCACGGCTGCGCGGGCGCGGAAGGCAGCTCGATCAGCGACACCACGGTCTCGTCCGAGCTGAGGAACTCGTCCGCGGGATAGGTGAACGTCGCCGGGTTGAACGGATCGGTGAACCAGTCCGCCGTACGCTCCTGCCAGTCCTCGGCCTCGGCCGCTGAGCCATCACTGTCGTCGACCGCCAGCCGGTAGGTGCAGCGCAGGTCGGCGCGTACCCGGAAGGTGAGATACCAGACGTCGGTCCCGTCGAGCCGACGCATCAGGTTGCCCGGCGCATCCCACCCCGCAGGCCCACCGAAGACCGCAACACTCTTGACCGCCTCACCCGCCCGGTGCAAAAACGTCAGCCAAACATCCCGCTCATCATCCGCGACACCCTCAACCAGCGGTGCGCCCCGCTCGGCAACTTCACCCCAAAACTCCTCAACCCGCCCCGAATCAAGCCCCCGCAACCGCGGACTATCAACCCGCTCAGACAACTACCTCAACCCCTCAGGTCACGGAACGACAAGACATGCACCGACGAGCCCACGCCGCTGCCGACCCTATCGCCGCACCCGCCCACCGCGGCCGGTTCAGGTGAGAAGTAGCACTTACAGGTTCTAGAACCTAGAGGTACTATGCTTGGTGGATGGCATTCACGATCGTCTACACCGACGGCTGCTACGAGTGGCTGCACGACCTGCCTGCCCGCGATCGGATCCGGCTGCTCGCTCGCGTCGATCTTGTCGCTGAGCAAGGGCCAGGGCTCGGCAGGCCCGTCGTGGAGACGATCAAGGGATCACGTCACGCGAATATGAAGGAGTTGCGGAGCGGGACCATGCGGGTGCTGTTCGCCTTCGACCCGATCAGGCAGGCAGGCAGTGTTGCTGATCGGTGGCGACAAGGTGGATCGATGGGAGGCGTGGTACCGCGAGAACATCCCGATCGCCGATGAGCTCTACGACGAGTGGTTGATCGACCTGAAGAAAGGTGGCCAGGAAACATGAACTGGTGGAGGAGATGGCAGTGAAGTACAGGACGCATCAAGAGGTGCGGGACGAGTTCATCAAGACCCCGCAGGACGAGGCCGAGGTCGCCGGGTTCAAGCACGAGGCTTTGGCGGAGGTCCGCGCACACCGGCTGGCCGATGTGCGGCAGCAGTACGGCCTGACCCAGAACGACCTCGCGGACAGACTCCACATCACCCAGACCGCGGTGTCCAAGATCGAGCGTGGCGACCTGGCTCGCTCGGAGCTGAGCACCATCCGCAAGTACGTCGAGGCGCTCGGCGGCAAGCTCGAGATCATCGCCGACTTCGGAGACGAACGCCTGGTCCTCGGCTGACTGCCATCAACTCACGCCCTGCACGAGACCTTCCCTAGGTATCTTCAGTCGCCGGCACGGAGGGTTACGTCACAGTCCTCGCCACCATGTCGCCTCCGACAAGCACAGTCCGCCGCGGGGGCTACATGGCTAGTGGAAGAAGTGGCGGGTGTTGGTGAAGTACATGGTGATGCCGGCCTTGGTGGCGGCTTCGATGGCGGCTTCGTCCCGGATGGAGCCGCCTGGTTGGACTACTGCCTTGACGCCGCCTTCGATCAGGACCTCGAGGCCGTCGGGGAAGGGGAAGAAGGCGTCCGAGGCGGCTACCGAGCCGGTGGCGCGCTCGCCGGCGCGGGAGACGGCCAGGCGGCAGGAGTCGACTCGGTTGACCTGGCCCATGCCGACGCCGACCGAGGCGCCGTCGGTGGCCAGCAGGATCGCGTTGGACTTGACCGCGCGGCACGCCTTCCAGGCGAACGCGAGATCGGCCAGCACCTCGTCGGAGGCAGGCGACCCGGCAGCCAGCGTCCACGCGGCAGGGTCGTCGCCGGGAGCCTGGAAGCGGTCGCGGTGCTGCAGCAACAGCCCGCCGCTGATCGCACGCATCTCGACCGTCTCGTCCGCGGAGACGGCCGGCGCCACCAGCAGGCGGATGTTCTTCTTGCCCTGCAGGATCTCGACGGCGCCGTCCTCGAAAGCCGGAGCAACGAGGACCTCGGTGAAGATCTCCGCGACCTGCTTGGCCAGATCCACCGACACCGGGCGGTTCGTCGCGATCACACCGCCGTACGCCGACACCGGGTCGCACTCGTGCGCCCGCCGGTGCGCCTCGGCGATGTCCTTGCCCACGGCAATCCCGCACGGGTTCGCGTGCTTGATGATCGCCACGGCCGGCTCGCTGAAGTCATAAGCGGTACGCCGAGCCGCATCCGCGTCGACGTAGTTGTTGTACGACATCTCCTTGCCGTGCAGCTGCTCCGCCCCGGCCAACCCGCCGCGGCCGTTGAGGTACAGCGCCGCCGGCTGGTGCGGGTTCTCGCCGTACCGCAGTACGGCGGACTTCTCCCACGAGGACCCCACCCACGCCGGGAAGTTCGAACCGTCGCTGGTGTCGGTGAGCACGCTGCCCATCCACGACGCGACCGCGATGTCGTAGTCCGCCGTGTGCACGAACGCCGCCGCAGCGAGCTTCTTCCGCTCCTCCAGCGAGAACCCGCCCTCCTCGAGCGCGGTGAACAGCGACGGGTACTGCGCGGCCGACGTCACGACCGCCACGTTCGCGTGGTTCTTCGCCGCGCCGCGGACCATCGACGGCCCGCCGATGTCGATCTGCTCGATGCACTCGTCGACCGACGCACCGGAAGCGACCGTCTCGGTGAACGGGTACAGGTTGCTCACCAGCAGGTCGAACGGCTCGACCCGCATCTCGCGCAGCTGCTCGACATGCTCGTCCCGACGGACGTCGGCCAGCAGACCCGCGTGCACCATCGGGTGCAGCGTCTTGACCCGCCCGTCCAGGCACTCGGGGAATCCGGTCAGCTCCTCGACCTTCGTCACCGGTACGCCGGCTGCCGCGATCCGGGCCGCGGTCGAACCGGTGGAAACGATCTGCACACCGGCCTTGGACAGCGCCGACGCCAGCTCCTCCAGACCGGTCTTGTCGTAGACGCTGATCAGCGCCCGGCGGATCGGCCTGCGGTCGGTGCTCACTTCAGTCGAACCTTTCGTCCGGTGATGGTCCAGCCGTCGCGCACCAGGCGGCCGACCCACTCCACCAGCTGGCGGCGTTCGACCTCCTTGATCCGCTCGGTCAGGTCTTCTTCACTGTCGTCATCGAGAACCGGTACGACGACCTGCGCGATGATCGGCCCGGTGTCGACGCCGCCGTCCACGAAGAACAGCGTCGCGCCGGCGACCTTCACGCCGTACTCCAGCGCGTCCCGCGGACCGTGGATGCCGGGGAACGCGGGCAGCAGCGCGTTGTGGGTGTTGATGTACCGGTCGCCGAACGCCGCGAGGAAGTCGTCGCCGACGAGCTTGAGGAAGCCCGCGGAAACGACCAGGTCGGGCTTGTGCTCCAGGACCGACGCGGTCAGCGCCTGGTCCCAGTCCGCCCGCTCCGGGTAGGCCTTCACCTTGTGCACGAACGTCGGCACGCCGGCGGCCGCGGCCCGGTCCAGGCCGGCGATCCCGTCGCGGTCCGCGCCGACGGCGACCACCTGAGCGCCGTACGCCGGGTCCGCGCAGGCGTCCAGCAGGGCCTGCAGGTTCGATCCCGATCCCGACACGAGCACGACGAGGCGCGCAGCAGAACCGGAATCAGAAGCAGAAGTCACGGCGGGCAGCCTATCGCTCCGCGTCGGCCTCTTCCGCAGCCGGTCGGCGGGAGGCGGCCACGGCGGCCGTGATCGCGGCCCCGATCGCCATCCCCGCGGTCAGTACGCCGGCCGCCGGCAGCGCCCCGGGAACCCCGATCGCCGCCATCCGCCCCGGCCCGGCCGATCCGCCCGACATCGCCAGCAGCACGAACACGATGATCCCCGCGAGCAGCGCCGCCATCGCGCCCCGCAGCGCGAACGCGTCCCAACCCAGCACGTCAGAGTCCCGCTCGACCCGCCCACGCCGTACGACGACCAGCCCGGCGACCGCCCCGGCCACCAGCGGCACCAGCGCGGTCAGCACCAGCAGGTACGACGGAGTCGCGCCGTCGGCAGGTACGGCGGCCAGCAGCGGGAACGCGGGCAGGTTGCCGACGTCCACGCCGGTCGGCGCGATCGTGGTGCCGGTCCCCAACTGGAATCCGGGCCCGGCGAGGAACGCCACGACGTACAGCACCATGTTCGGCATCAGCATCAGGCAGATCGCGAACAGCACGATGGAGCCGATCACACCGGCGTCCAGGAGCTCGAGCATGCCGGTGATCCGGGAGAAGTGGATCGCGAGCAGTACGGCGTACAGCAGTGTGGCGATCGCGAGCACGGTCAGTACGGCGGCGATCGCGGCGGGAACTGTGTCTCGCAGACCGGCCGGGGTTGCGTCGGCGAAGTCCTCCGCGGCACCGGACTCGACCAGAATTCCGGCGGTGCCGGCGACCAGCGCCAGCGAGAACGCGCCGAGGAACGCGGACAGTGGTGACACCTTCAGCGCGCCGTCCGCCGTGAGCAACCCCACCACCAGCCCGCCCAGGCCGTAGACGAGCGCGAACGCTCCGGCCAGCGAGATCAGGTCCTTGGTCCGGTCGGCGGCGCTGGAGCGGGCCGCGGACTTGCCGCCGCGGTACAGGCACCAGGCGAAGAACAGGGTCAGTCCGAGCGGCGCGATGCTGATCCGGCCGGCGCCGATTGTGACGGCGGCCTTGTGCGCGACCAGCCAGGCCGAGGCGCCGGCCCGGACCGCGCCGGACGCGCCGCCGAACGTCGCGCCCAGCCAGCCGATCACCGCGACCGCGGCGCACGTGAGCAGACCAGTGAGCAGGCAGGCGCCGGCCGAGATCACGGCCGACACGACCAACGGCTTGGTCTGGGCGGCGATCTCCGACGTGGGCGTAGCGCTCGATTCGCCGTCCCGGGCGCCCGGGCGGCTCAGCATGTCGGTCATCTGACTCCCATCGTCTCCCCGGGCACGGACGCCACTCGTCCTGACACGCCGGATGTGGGACACTTCAGCCCGCTTGCTCACCCTCAGTTCCGACGTGTTCGCTTGGTGGTAGCGGAGTGGGAGCGACGTTGGTCTACCCGGTACTGTCGGGTGGAATCAGTCAGGAGGTCGAGCTTTGGCCGGTTCCCACCGTGCATCACGCGGCGGCGGTCGCGCCGCTGCCCGGGAAGCGCGTCGCCAACAGGCGCGCAAAAGGAACCAGACGATCGCGGCCGGCGTAGCGGTCGTAGTGCTGGTCGGCGGCGGCGGTGTCGCCGCGCTGAACGCCTTCGGCGGTGACAAGACGCCCGACCCGAAGGCCGGCAGCAGCGCGTCCGACGACAAGCCGGCCAACTCCAACGTGCTGGCCGACGACAAGGCGCTGCTCGACGCCGTGGGCGCGAAGTCGCTCGGGGCGACCGGCGCCTGGGCGGTCACCAAGACCGCCGACGGCGACTCGGCACCGGCCACTTCGTTCGCCTGCCAGGCGCAGCGGTTCGCAGACCCGGCCGGCCTGCGGACCTGGGTCCGCACCTTCCAGAACGCGACGACCAAGGACACCGCCGTTCAGTACGTCGAGGTGTCGCACGACAAGACCGCCGCGGCCGCGACCTACACCTCCGTCGTCCATTGGCTGAGCCAGTGCACCGCCCCGCAGACGCGGCTGTCGTCCGGTTACGTGACCACCGGCGTCGGCGAGCGCGGCGTGATCGCCGTGTTCGGTCAGGTGCCCGGGTCCAAGACGAAGTACAAGACCGTCGCGGTCACGCTGGCCGGTCAGGCCACCATCGTGGTCGAGCACGACACCGTCGCCGCCCTGCCGCCCAAACCCGACGCCGTCCTGGCCACGGCGAACGCCGCGGCGAAGAAGATCTGCGACCAGTCCGGCGGCTGCGGCACCGGCGCTCCGGTCGCCAAGCCGGCCCTGCTGCCGAACGTCGACGCTCCCGGCTTCATGGCCTCGGTCGACCTGCCGCTGCTGCCCGAGATCGACAAGCCGTGGGTGAGCGCCCCGGCCGCGAAGGGCAGCCCCGGCGGCACCGGCTGCGAGAAGATCGACTTCAAGAAGACCAAGCCGACGAAGTTCGGCACGGTCACGTACGTGACGCCGGAGGCGAAGGTGCCGACCGAGTTCGGTCTGGACGACACCGTCGCGAAGTTCGCCACCACGACCGCGGCGGCGAACTTCGTCAGCCAGATCCGCAAGAACGTCGACGCCTGCGAGAAGAACGTCTCGAACGCGAAGGTCGAGTCGACCGGCACCATCCAGACCAGCACGATCAAGGGCAAGAGCTGGAAGGCGACGTACGACACCGGCGACGGGAAGAAGTTCGTCTACCGGATCGGGATCGCCGGGTCCGGGGACCGGGCCGTCTACGTGCTGTTCCCGGTACTGAAGGAGCTCGACATCTCCGACACGATGTTCAACGACACCGTGACCCGCGCGGTCGACCGCTCGGCCGCCTACAAATAACGACGGGACCTGCCCCCGAAGGGACAGGTCCCGCTCTGTTCAGCAGCTACTTGCTCAGCCCCTGCATGATCTCGCGCATCAGGTTGGCGGTCTCGGTCGGCGTCTTGCCCACCTTCACGCCGACGGCCTCGAGGGCCTCCTGCTTCGCGGCCGCCGTACCCGACGAGCCGGACACGATCGCGCCCGCGTGTCCCATGGTCTTGCCCTCGGGCGCGGTGAACCCGGCGACGTACCCGACGACCGGCTTGGTCACGTTCTCCTTGATGAACGCGGCCGCCCGCTCCTCGGCGTCGCCGCCGATCTCACCGATCATCACGATCGCGTCGGTGTCCGGGTCGTCCTGGAACGCCTGCAGCGCGTCGATGTGCGTCGTCCCGATGATCGGGTCGCCACCGATCCCGATCGCGCTGGAGAACCCGAAGTCCCGCAGCTCGTACATCATCTGGTACGTCAGCGTGCCCGACTTCGACACCAGACCGATCCGGCCCTGGCCGGCGATGTCGGCCGGGATGATGCCGGCGTTCGACTCGCCCGGGGTGATGATGCCGGGGCAGTTCGGGCCGATGATCCGGGTCTTGCCGGACGCCTGCGCGGCGGCGAAGAACGCGGCGGTGTCGTGCACCGGCACGCCCTCGGTGATCACCACGACCAGCGGCACCTCGGCCTCGACGGCCTCCAGTACGGCGTCCTTGGTGAACTTCGGCGGGACGAAGATGACCGACACGTTCGCGCCGGTCTCCTTGACCGCGTCCGCGACGGTGCCGAACACCGCGACCGACTTGCCGTCGAAGTCCTGGCTCTGGCCCGCCTTGCGCGGGTTCACGCCGCCGACGATGTTGGTGCCCGAGGCAAGCATCCGGGTGGTGTGCTTGGTGCCCTCGGAGCCGGTCATGCCCTGGACGATGACCTTGCTGTCCTTGGTCAGGAAGATAGACATTGTTCGGCGATCCCTTACTTCGCAGCCAGCTCGGCGGCGCGCTTGGCGGCGCCGTCCATCGTGTCGACCCGCTCCAGACCGGCCAGGCCGGCCTCGTCGAGGATCCGGCGGCCCTCCTCGGCGTTGTTGCCGTCCAGCCGGACGACCAGCGGCTTGGTGACGGCCTCGCCGCGGCTGGCGAGCAGCTCGAACGCCTGCACGATGCCGTTGGCCACCGCGTCGCACGCGGTGATGCCGCCGAAGACGTTGACGAACACGCTCTCCACCTGCGGGTCGGAGATGATGATCTCCAGGCCGTTGGCCATCACCTCGGCCGACGCGCCACCGCCGATGTCGAGGAAGTTGGCCGGCTTCTGGCCGCCGAACTCCTCACCGGCGTACGCGACGACGTCGAGGGTGCTCATGACCAGACCCGCGCCGTTGCCGATGATGCCGACCGAGCCGTCCAGCTTCACGTAGTTCAGGCCCTTGGCCTTGGCCGCCGCCTCCAGCGGGTCGGCCGCCGAGACGTCCTCGAACTCGGCGTGGTCCGGGTGCCGGAAGTCCGCGTTCTCGTCCAGGGTGACCTTGCCGTCGAGCGCCTCGACGTTCCCGTCCTCGAGCTTGACCAGCGGGTTCACCTCGACCAGCGAGGCGTCCTCGGCGATGAAGACGTCGTACAGCTTGACGATCTCCGGCACGACGGCGTCGATCACGTCGGCCGGGTACTTCGCGGCCACGGCGATCTCGCGCGCCTTGGCGTCGTCGACACCCTTGGCCGGGTCGATCGAGATCTGCGCGATCGCGTCCGGGTCGGTGTGCGCGATCTCCTCGATCTCCATGCCGCCGGCGGCGGAGGCGATGCAGAGGTAGTTGCGGTTGGCCCGGTCGACCAGGAAGGAGAAGTAGTACTCCTCCGCGATCGCCGCGGCCGGGACGATGTTCAGGATCTTGACGACGTGACCCTTGATGTCCAGCCCGAGGATCTCGCGGGCCTTCTCCTCCGCCTCGTCCGGGCTCGAGGCCAGCTTGACGCCGCCGGCCTTGCCGCGCCCACCGGTCTTGACCTGGGCCTTCACGACCACCCGGCCGCCGATCTTCTCGGCCGCCGCGCGGGCTTCCTCCGGAGTCGTGACGACCGCACCCACGGTCGTCCGCACTCCGTGCTTGGCGAAGACCGTCTTCGCCTGGAACTCCATCAGATCCACGAGTGTGGTCCCTCTCTCGCCTGTACGGGATCCTGACACTAGCCACCCTGGTGATCAGGACAACAGCCGGGGTCAGTGCTGAGACGACCGTCACAGCCTCCCTGCAGCCCCATGTCAGGCTAGATCACATGACCGATGCTGAGATCAGACCAGCTGACGACTGGTGGCGTAGCGCCGTCGTCTACCAGGTGTACCCGCGCTCGTTCGCCGACGCCACCGGTGACGGCACCGGCGACGTGAACGGCATCCGGGCCCGGCTGCCGTACCTCGCCGACCTCGGGATCGACGCCATCTGGATCAGCCCGTGGTACCCGTCCCCGCTGCTCGACGGCGGGTACGACGTCGCCGACTACCGCGACATCAACCCGGAGTTCGGCACCCTGGCCGACGCCGACGCGCTGATCGCCGAGGCACACGCGCTGGGCCTGCGGATCCTGATCGACCTGGTGCCGAACCACTGCTCCTGGGAGCACCCGTGGTTCAAGGCCGCGCTGGCGGCAGGCAAGGGCGCTCCGGAGCGCGACCTGTTCTGGTTCCGGGACTCCGAGGACGGCGGCCCGCCGACCAACTGGCCGGCCGCGTTCGGCGGCGGCGCCTGGCAGCAGATCGACGACGGCCAGTGGTACCTGCACCTGTTCGACATCTCGCAGCCGGACTGGAACTGGGACAACCCGAAGGTGATCGAGGAGTTCGACGCGATCCTGCGGTTCTGGTTCGACCGGGGCGTCGACGGCTTCCGGATCGACGTGGCCGACTCGATGGCCAAGGACGCGACCCTGCCCGACGTACCGCTGCACAACGGGGAGCCGACGCGGGACAAGTACGTCGGGAACCCGTTCTACGACCAGCCCGGCGTGCACACCATCCACCAGCGCTGGCGAGCGATCGCCGACGAGTACGCCGATACGCCGCAGGGTCCCCGGGTCTTCGTGGCCGAGGCGTGGCTGTCGCCGGCGGAGCGGCTCGCGCAGTACGTCCGGCCGAACGAGCTGCACTCCGCCTTCAACTTCGACGCCCTGCGCGCCGCGTGGGACGCGAAGGAGCTGCGTGAGGTGATCGACCACAGCACCGAGAACCTGTGGGCGGTCGGGGCACCGGCCACCTGGGTGCTGAGCAACCACGACACGATCCGGCACCGCACCCGGTTCGGCCGCGACAAGCGGGACGCGCTCGAGGGTGCGGGCGCCGTACCGACCGATCTGCACCTCGGACTGCGCCGGGCGCGGGCCGCTGCGCTGCTGGAGTTGGCGCTTCCTGGTGGCGCGTACATCTACCAAGGCGACGAGCTCGGACTGCCCGAGGTCGAGGACCTGCCGGAGGAGGTGCTCGACGACCCCACCTGGGAGCGTTCCGGCCACACCGTTCGAGGCCGCGACGGCTGCCGCGTCCCGATCCCGTGGTCCGGCTCGGAGCCGCCGTACGGCTTCGGTCCAGGTACCGGCCAGCCATGGCTCCCGCAGCCCGCGGACTGGTCCGGTCTGACCGCCGAGGCGGAGGCCGGCGACCCTGACAGCCACCTGAGCCTCTACAAGGCGGCGCTCCGGATCCGTCGCGACCACCCGGCCCTCGGCGAAGGCCGCCTGGTCTGGGATACCGACATCCCGGCCGGCGTCCTCTCCTTCACCCGCGAGCCGGGCTTCCGCTGCGTGGTCAACATCAGCGACGCCCCGGTCGCCCTGCCGCCCCACCAGCAGGTGCTCCTCGCCAGCGAGCCCCTGACCGACGGCGTACTCCCGGTGGACACCACCGTCTGGCTCGAGGTCTGAACCAACGAGAAACGGCCGGAGCATGAGCTCCGGCCGTTTCTCTGTTCTGGCCCTAGCGCAGACGAGCGCGGCGGTCGCGTTCGTCCCGGTCCCGCCGGTCACGATCCTCGCGATCGCGGCGGTCCCGGTCGTCGCGATCCCGCCGGTCACGATCCTCGCGATCGCGGCGGTCCCGGTCGGCGCTCACTTCACGCCACCTGCCGTCAGGCCGGCGACGATACGGCGCTGGAACAGCAGTACGGCGATGACGAGCGGGATCGTGACCACCACACCGGCGGCCATCTGGCTGCCGAACGGCTGGTCGCGGCCGGTCGTACCGGTGAACTGCGAGATGATCACGTTCGCCGTCTGGATCGACTTCTTGTTGGTCATGCTCAGCGCGATCAGGAACTCGTTCCAGGCCGCGATGAAGGTGATGATCGCGGTCGTGAACACGCCGGGCGCGGCCAACGGGATGATGACCTTGCGGAACGCCTGCGCCGGGGTGCAGCCGTCCACCATCGCCGCCTGCTCCAGTTCCTGCGGCATCTGCCGGAAGAACGAGGTCAGGTTCCACACCGCCAGTGGCAGTGCGAACGACAGGCTGGGCACGATCATCGCCTGGTAGGTGTTGATCCACTTGATGTCGATGAACAGCTTCAGCAGCGGGATCACCAGCGAGATCCCCGGGAACATCGACGTGGTGATGATGATCGCCAGGACGACGTTCTTGAGCTTGAAGTCGAGCCTGGCCAGCGTGTACGCGGCGACCATGCCGATGATCAGCGTCAGGATCGTCACGGTGCCGGCCACGATCAGGCTGTTCAGCAGGCCCCGGCCGAAACCGTTCGAGCCGGCGAAGACATCCTTGAAGTTCTGGATCGAGAACGGCGCCGGAATGATCTTGTTGGAGAACTGGTCGGACGGCCGGCGGAACGCCGAGACCGCCATCCAGTAGAACGGCGCCAGGCAGTAGATCACGATCACCGCGACGCCTGCCAGCGGCGCCCACCGGCGCAGCGGACCGGCCTCGGCCGGCTGGGGAGCTACAGCAGCCATTACCTTCCACCTCCCACGGTGACGGCACCGACCGCGGCGTCAGAGGTTCCCTTGGCCGCGTTCTTCTTCCGCCAGCGCTTGCCGCCGGCGCCACCACCGGGCTTCTTGGCCCGGGCCTCACCGATCACATCGGCTCCGAGAATCTTCACGAAGGCATAGGCGACCACGGCGACGTAGACGAACAGCACCGTCGCATAAGCGGCCGCCGGGCCGTATCTGGTATTGAACGCTTCGTCGTACGCGAGCATCGACAAGGTCTCCACCGAGTCCTTGTGCGGGCCGACCAGCACGAACGGCAGGTCGAAGATCCGCAGCGTGTCGAGGATCCGGAACAGCACTGCCACCAGCAGCGCGGGCTTCACCAGCGGCAGCGTGATCCGGGTGAAGGTCTTCCAGACGCTCGCGCCGTCGACCTTCGCCGCCTCGTACACCTCGGCCGGGATGGTCTGTAGTCCTGCGAGGACCAGCAGGCCGATGAACGGTGCGGTCTTCCAGGTGTCGGCGATGATCACCGACATCTTGGACTGCCAGCCCTCGGTGGACCACAGCACCTGGGTGCCGATCAGTTGGTTGGCGATGCCGTCGGCCTGGAAGATCCACTTCCACAGCAGCGCCGAGACGACGGTCGGGATCGCCCACGGGACCAGGATGCTGGCCCGGACGATACCGCGGCCCTTGAAGGCCTTGTGCATGATCAGCGCCATCGCGACGCCGAGCACGGTCTCCAGTACGACGCAGACCACGGTGAAGAACGTCGTGTTGTAGAACGCGTTCCAGAACCGGCGGCCGGTGTCGCCCTTGAAGATGTCCAGATAGTTGTCCAGCCCGACGAACGTCGAGCCCTTCACGATGAAGCCGTTCGAGTCGAGCGTCGTGCCGCTCGTGAACAGCGACTCACGCAATGCCGAGATGATCGGGAACAGTACGACGAGCCCGAGTACGAGCAGCGTCGGAGAGAGCAGCAGCGCGGCAAGCCGGCCGGTGCCCTCGTTGAACCGTTGCGGTCGCTTCGGTTGCTTCGGTTCCTTGGCCGGCCGTTCCGCGACCGGCGCCGTTGCAGTCACCTGCGCCTCCTTTTGCTTCCCGGGCGAACCCGGGCAGGGACTGGCCGGGGCCGGTGCGCGGTCACTGTCTCACCGCGCACCGGCCCCGGCACATCGGTCATTGCGTGATGAGCGATTGCAGCTTGGTCTGCAGCGCCGTGAGTGTCGCCTTGGGGTCGGACCCCTTACTCAGCGCGTCGTACGCCGCCTGCTGGATCGCCGCCGTCACGTCGCCGTACTTGACCACTCGCGGCCGCGGCTGGGCGGACGCGATGGAGGCCTTCAGCTGGGGCAGGTACGGGAACTGCTTGATCAGCGTCGGGTCGTCGTACAGCGAGGCCCAGGTCGGCGCCAGCGACGTCTTGGACAGGTTGTCCTTCTGCTGGGCTTCGCTGGCCATGAAGTTGATGAAGTCCACCGCGGTCGCCTTGTTCTTGGCGAACGAGCTGATCGCGTAGTCGTGGCCACCCAGCGACGAGACGCCCGGGCCGTCCTTGCCCGGCAGCGGCGCGACCGCGAACTTGCCGGCGATCTTCGACGAACCGTCGGTCTTGTTCGCCAGCGAGTAGACGTACGGCCAGTTGCGCAGGAACAGCAGCTTGCCGTCCTGGAACGCGCGCCGGCTTTCCTCTTCCTTGTAGGTGATCGCGGCCTTCGGGATGGCTCCGGTCTTGAAGCCGTTCTGCAGCTCCTGCAGCCCGGCCAGCGCCTCCGGGGTGTCGACGTCCGGCTTGCCGTCCTTGTCGACGATCGAGCCGCCCGCGGAGTTGACCGCCTCGGAGAAGTTGACCGTCAGGCCCTCGTACTTCTCGAACTGGCCCGCGTAGCAGTTCATGCCCTTGCCGCCCGGCGTCGCCGCGACCTTCTGGCAGTCGGCCAGCAGCTCGTCCCAGGTCTTCGGCGCGTCGGTGACACCGGCCGCCGTCAGCAGGTCCTTGCGGTAGTAGAGCAGACCACCGTCGGAGGTGATCGGCACGCCGTACAGCTTGTCGCGGTACTTCGCGGTCTCCACCGTCGCCGGGACCAGCTTGCCCAGGTCGGGCACCTTGTCCTCGGGGATCTGGGTGATCCACTGGTTCGCCGCGAACTCCGACGTCCAGACGACGTCCATCACCAGCACGCTGTACGCGTCGGACTGGTTCTGCGCGTTCTGGACCATCTGCTGGCGCTGCGCGTCCGCGTCGTCGGGGAGCTCCTTGAGCTCCACCTTCTCGTTCGGGTGCGACGCGTTCCAAGCGTTGAGCTGGTTCTGCAGGTTTCCGGACGTGTCCTTGCCGCTGGCAAGTGTGATCGGTCCTCGGCCCTCGAGCGCGCCGGCCGAGCTGCCCCCGCCGCTGCTGCTTCCGTCATCGCCACTACCACACGCGGTGGCCAGCAGCGCGAGGCTGCTTGCCACGGCCACGAAGGCCGTCCTGCGTGCGTGTGATCGTTCAAACCTCATCGTTTACCTGCCCTCTCCCGATGGGACGTATCGCTTGGTCCGGCCCGGTTGATCGCAGACCCCCACCGCACTGCGATCCGCCATGTCCGGACAGTAACCGAGAACAGGGCCGATGTGTTCTGAGCCACACACAGTCCCGTCGACGGTCTCTGAAACGGACAGCCGCATGGCTGTATGCGACCGCGTTTGGGAAGCCCGCACAACCGGGCATTTCCTAACGATTCGGTATTACCGATTAGTAACCTGGCTGAAACGGGCATGACTGTTCAGAACGACTCCGGGCAGTCGTCATCACGCTCCGGAGCGGATTCGCAACTCCGGTAGAACCTCAGGCAGGCGATGCCGACGCGTCGCCGACATTGCCCCGGACCCACTCGACGATCTCGGTCGTGGTCGCGCCGGGGGTGAAGATCTTGTGGACGCCGAGCTCGGCCAGCGGCTGCAGGTCCGCGTCCGGGATGATGCCGCCGCCGAACACCACGATGTCCTCGGCGTCCCGCTCGGCCAGCAGCTCGCGCACGCGCTTGAACAGCGTCATGTGCGCGCCGGACAGCACCGACAGCCCGATCGCGTCCGCGTCCTCGGCGATCGCGGTCTCGACGATCTGCTCCGGTGTCTGGTGCAGTCCGGTGTAGATGACCTCCATGCCGGCATCGCGCAGCGCGCGGGCCACGACCTTGGCGCCGCGGTCGTGACCGTCCAGACCGGGCTTGGCGACGACGACGCGCAACGGACTCGTAGCAGGCATGCTCGCAGGCTAACCGGTGAGAACCTCACGGATAAGACACGGAGCCGTGTGTTCCCCGCCACGCACGATGGGAACCGGTTACCGTAGAAAGAGATCGGACCAATCGGGGGGTCTGGTTTTTGTGAGGAGTCGCCCATGGGTTCCTGGCAGGACGACCTCCGCGGCGCGCTGGACGGACTCGCGTACGGCGCCCGCTCCGCACTCTCGCCCAGCGTGCTGCAGGGTGCCGCCGTCGAGCTCGGCTGGCTCACCACCCACCTGGCGATGTATCCGCTCGGCGTGATCGGCATGGCCGGCGGCCCGTCCCGCGCACTCCCGTCCCGGTTGAACCTGGCCGGCCTCGGTCCGGCACAGCGCGGCCTGCTGGTCAGCGACGTCCGGGCCGCCGGTACGCCGATCCTGCTGGCGCACGGGATCATCGACAACCACACGATCTTCGCGCTGATGCGCCGGCATCTGGTCCGCCGCGGATTCAGCGGCCTCCACACGTTCTCGTACTCGCCGCTGACGCTCGACGTCCGCAGTACCGCGGAGCGGATGGGCCGGGAGATCGAGGCGATCTGCGAGGAGTCCGGGTCGGACCAGATCCATGTCATCGGGCACAGCCTGGGCGGACTGATCGCGCGTTACTACATCCAGCGGCTCGGCGGGCATCAGCGGGTGCACACCTGCGTCACGCTCGGGACGCCGCACCAGGGCACCATCGCGGCCAAGCTGCTGCCGTGGCCGCTCGTGAAGCAGGTCAGGCCGGACAGTGACCTGATGGCCGAGCTGGCCGAGCCGGCGCCGGACTGCGGGACGCGGTTCGTCGCGTTCTACAGCGATGTCGACCAGCTGATCGTGCCGCAGCGGCGGGCGCGGATCCGGCACGCCGACCTGCTGGCGAGCAATGTCCGCGTGCACGGGGTGGGCCACCTGTCGCTGCCGTTCCACGGCGAGGTCGTGCACCAGATCACCGGAATGCTGGCGCATCTCGACGAGCAGCCGAAAACTGCCTGACCAGGAAGCGTTCTGGTTGCTCGCGGCGGATGCACGTGCAGGCGCGCATGCAAAGGTTTCGTGAAGGAGAGGCGGAAAACGCCGGGACAGGGTTTGTGGCCCCGTGACTGATCCGTTATCGTGCGTCAGGTCCCCACGGGAATAAACGCCCGAGAGGACGCAAGAAGCCCCTCCCCTGTGACCGAAAGGCCACGTTGTGTCCCAGCACCGTGCCGCGGGAGACCGCGTCACGCCCGGCAACGCTGCGCGCAAACCCGGCGCAGGACGTCATAGTGCCAAGCATCGCGTCGCCAGGCGTAACACCCCCAGTAGTAGCCAGATCGTCGGACTGACCGCCGCGCTCGCCGCGGCCGCCGGAGCTGTCGGCTTCAGCCACAGCTCACTGGCGTCACCGACCCAGGCCAACTCCGCGGTGAACCTTGCCGCGCTGAGCCTGGACAGCGGTCAGCAGCTGTCCGGCATCACCACGGCACGCATCCAGGCGCGCCAGCTCGCCACCCGTGACTCCTCCCGGGTCCAGCTGGCCGACACGACGAAGAAGCAGTCCGCCGCCGCGCAGCTGGCCAAGGCCCGCGCCGCGAAGCTGACCGCCACCCAGGCCCTGACCGCCAAGCGCGCGAACGCGCTGGCGCTCGCGAAGGCCAAGGCCGAGGCGGCCGCGAAGACGGCCCGCGAGTCGGCCACCCGCTGCGAGATCATGGTGACCGGGTACCACATCACCGCGACCTTCGGTCAGGGCGGCAACCGCTGGGCCCACAACCACACCGGCCTCGACTTCGCCGCCCCGATCGGCACCCAGGTCCGCAGTGTGATGAAGGGCGTCGTGATCTTCGCGAACTGGGCCGGCCCGTACGGGCGCCAGGTCCAGGTCCGGCACGAGGACGGCACCGTCACCTGGTACAACCACATGTCGAAGTTCAGCGTGTCGGTCGGCGAGACCGTGTACGCCGGTGACGAGGTCGGCGAGGTCGGGATGACCGGCAACACCACCGGCCCGCACATGCACTTCGAGGTGCACCCCGACGGCGGCGCGGCGATCGACCCGGATCCGTGGCTCCGCAACCACTGCGGCCTCAACCCGTACACCGCCGGCTAGTAATTCCCCGAGCAGTGACTTGGCCGCACGGCTAAGCTGCGGCGCATGCGTCCGGCAGCTGGTGAGGTTCTGCACTTCTCCGAAGATCCGACGATCACGACCTTCCGTCCGCACGTCGCGAGGACGAACGGCAAGGTCACCCCGTACGTCTGGGCCGTCGGCCACGACCGCTCCCCCGACTACTGGTTCCCGCGGCAGTCCCCCCGCGCGATGGCGTGGGTGGGCCCCGCGACGACTTCCGAGGACCGCGACCGGATCATCGGCGCCGGCTCCGGCACCCGCGTGCACGCCGTCGAGTACGGCTGGCTGGACGCGATCCGCTCGGTCGAGCTGTACGCGTACCGGCTCCCGGCCGACAAGTTCGTCGCGCACGATGCCGCGGTCGTCGCCACGACCGAGGTCCAGCCGCTCGGTCCGCCCGACCGGGTCGGCGACCTGTTCCGGCTGCACGAGCAGGCAGGGATCCAGTTGCGGGTGTTGCACCGGCTGCACGACTTCTGGACCGAGACCGTCGCCAGCACCCTCGAGTGGAGCGGCATCCGGCTCCGCAACGCCAAGCCATGACGTACGGCGACGTGGCCGAGGCGGCCTGGGCCTGGGTACGCCAGCAGGTCCGCTGGGAGGACGGCCGGCCATGGATCCCGGAGTACGGCGGTGGCGAGAAACCCGATGAGTACGGCGACGGCATGCACAGCGGCATCGGCGGGCTCGCGTACACGCTGGCCGAGATCCGTCTGACCCGTCCGTGGACGGCCAGCGAACAGGAGCTGGCGACGGCGATCGGCGACCACGTCCGCGCCATCGTCCCGGTGAGCACCTCGACCACGTTCTTCGAGGGTCTGGTCAGCTCGATCGGGATCCTCGAGGCCCTCGACGAGCCGGGTACGGACGCCGCGCTGCAACGGATCCAGGACCTCGCGACAGACGACGGCTGGCCGGAGAGCACCTTCGCTCGACCGACGTACGAGCCGGGCGCATTCGGGAACGACGTCACCCTTGGCACCGGTGCGATCCTGCTGGGCGCGCTCTGGGCGATGCGCCGTGGTCAGGACGCGTCCGCGCCGGCTCGTCAGGCAGCGGAGCTGCTCATGGGCGAGAAGGAGGAGCTGCCCACCGGCCTGAACTGGCAGTTCGTGTCGCGGCGCTTCCTGAGCAGCGAGCCGGCCGAGATGCCGAACTTCACCCACGGCCTGGCCGGCATCGCCGCCGCGCTGGCGGTGGCCGGTGTCGAGTTGGGACAGCCCGAGCTCATCGAAGCCGCACGGCGTGGGGCCGAACACCTGATCACGATCGGGATCAACGACGACAAGGGGTTCCGGGTCGCGCGGATCATTCCTTGGGCCGAGCGGCACGGCGACGAGTTCACCTTCAACTGGTGCCACGGCGGCGCGGGGACGGCCTTGCTGTTCAGCGCACTCGAGTACGCCGACGTGAAACAGGTGGCCGACGAACCGCCGGAGACGTGGCACCGGCGCTGTCTGGACAGCGTCCGGTACTCCGGCATCCCGGAGCGACTGCACCCCGGCTTCTGGGACAACGACGGTCGCTGCTGCGGTACTGCGGGAGTCGGCGACGCGTTCCTGGACACCGGCGACGACCGCGACCTGGAGTTCGCCGTTCGGATGGGCGACACGCTGCTCGACCACGCCCACCACGAGGGCACCCACGCGTACTGGCGATTCATCGAGCACCGCAATGGCGATCCGCTGCTGCCGCCCGGGGTCGGCTGGATGCAGGGCGCGGCCGGCATCGCGGCGTACCTGTTCCGGCTCCAGCGGGTGCTGAGCGGCGATCAGCGGGTGGTGGACCGGATGGACAACTGGTGGGCGCTCAGACCGTGATGACGACCTTCGCGCGTGCGTGTTCGCCTTCCAGGTAACGCATCGCTTCGGCCGCCGCGGCCAGCGGGTACGTCCGGTCGATGATCGGCGTGAGCTTGCCGGCCTCGGCGAGCTCCCGGAGCGTCTCCAGGTGCTCGGCGCCCGGCTTCACGGTCAGCAGCACGATGCGCCGCCCGACGAACGGGGAAAGCAAGCGGCCGCGGATCATCAGACCCAACGGGCCGAAGACACTGCCGCCCTTGAACACTCCGCCGCCGGAGAGGATCAGCAGGCCGCCCGGCGTCAGCACTCGACGCAGATCGCGCAGAGACCGGTTGCCGACCAGGTCGAGGACGACGTCGTACCGGTTGTCTGAGCGGGCGAAGTCGGTCGTCGTGTAGTCGATGACCTCGTCGGCGCCGGCGGAGCGGACCAGGTCCAGGTTGCGCGCGCTGCACACGCCGGTGACGGTCGCGCCGTACGCCTTGGCCAATTGGACCGCGAAGGTGCCGACGCCGCCCGAGGCGCCGTTGATCAGCAACCGTTGACCGGGGCGGATCCCGGCGACGTCGCGGACGCCGATCAGCGCGGTCTGGCCGGCCAGGGGGATCGCGGCCGCCTGCTCGAAGCTGAGGTTGGCGGGTTTGGCTGCGATCCGGTGCTCGGGGGCGCAGACGTACTCCGCGAAGGCGCCGCTGGAGTCGCCGTACACCTCATCGCCGGGGTGGAAGCCCGTTGCCGCCGGGCCCACGGCCTCGACCGTGCCCGCGAAGTCCGTGCCGCGGGTGCGCTCGTTCGGCCGGCGGAGGCCGAGGTCGGCGGACGGGCGGGCGATGTAGGGATCGCCGCGCAGGACGTGCCAGTCGCGGGCGTTGAGTGCGGCCGCGTGGACGCGGACGAGAACTTGGTCGCCGGCCGGCGCGGGGGCGTCGACGTCGGCGAAACGGAGTACATCGGGTGAGCCGTACCGGTCCTGGATGATGGCCTTCATGGTCCCGCCCCTTACGTTGTAAGTCCCTCTTACGTCGTAAGGCTGACTTGCGGCGTAAGAAACGTCAAGGGCGGGGGCAGGTGGGGTTCTAGCGGGCGGCGAGCCGGTCGAGGCCGTCGAGGATCAGGTCGAGGGCGAACTCGAACTCTTCCTGGTCGTCGCACCAGCCGATCGTCGAGTCGGGGTCGTCGTGCGCGACCTCGGCGAGCATGCCGGCCAGGTTCGGCACCTGCTCGGCCAGGTCGGCGAGCATCCGGGCGTCGGCGTCCGGGTTCGGGGTCGCGTTCGCCGGGTCGAAGAGCTCCTGGCTGAAGCCGAGGGCCCGGCTGCCGAGTGCGTGCAGGGCGTGATGGGCGAGGTCGTACGAGAACCCGCCCGACCGCATCAGGCCGACGATCCGGTCGTGGTAGATCACGACTGCGGGGCGCATCGTCGTACGGCTCTCCAGCAGCCGCGGCGCCCACGGGTGCCGCAGGAGCACGGCCCGCGCGGTGAGGATGCGGTGCCGCAGGGCGGCCTTCCAGTCCTTCACCACGGTCAGGCGATCGACGGCTTCGTTGAGCTCGGCCATCAGTACGTCGACGATGCCGTCGAGGAGGTCGTTCTTGTTCGCGACGTGGTAGTACAGCGACATCGCCTCGGCGCCGAGCGCCTCACCGATCCGGCGCATGGTGACGGCCTCGAGGCCGTCGGCGTCGGCGATCTCGACCGCGGCCCGCAGTACCCGGTCCCGGCTCAGCGGCGCGCGCGGCACCGGCGCTTGACTCGCCACGCCTGAATCCCCTTTCAGAGCTGGATTCGTACAGCGTAAGGGGTCAGCGCTGCCAGACCTCGGCGGTGGTGAGGAACGCGGACGAGCCCGGCCGGTCCGGCGAGCCGTCGACCTGGACGAAACCGGGGACGGAGGCGCCGCCGATCGACACCGTTGCCGACCGGACCGGGGCGATCACCAGGCTGAGGCTGTGATTGCCCTCGGCGAGCTGGAAGTTGTCGGTCGCGAACAGCCGCCGGTCGAGTACGCCGCCCATCTCGATCTGGATGTCGGCCGCCTTCGCGCTCAGCCCGTCGGCGAGGTTCATCGAGACCTGGACCAGGTCCCGCTCGACGGCCGGCTCGTGCCACGGCAGCCCTTGGACCTCAAGGAACGAGCGGACGAAGTACCGCTCCAGCCAGGAGGCGAGGTCGACGTCCTCGGAGACCACCCGGACGATCCCGTCGAACCAGAGCACGACCGCCGTACCCGAGCCACAGATCGACCAGTCGACCATCCAGATCGACGCGTACGCCGTCACCTTGCCGTTCTCGTCGAACAGCCGCAGCCCAGGGTTGGCCCCCGCCAGGATGATCCGGCGGTTGCTGCCAGACGACTTGGACATGAGGGAAGACGCTTCCGGGAGGGGGCCGAAGAGCCTTGATTGTCTCAATCTCCCGGACAGAAGCAACGTCAAACGTCCAAGAGTTGACATATCTTTGCCGCGCCGGCGGTCCCGGCCCCGGCCGTCCCGCCCACCGCTGGGGTCAGATCTTCTCCACCGGTGCGTAGCGGAGCAGCAGTCGTTTGACGCCTTCGGATCCGAAGTCGATGTCGGCCTGGGCTTGCTGACCCTCGCCGCGGACCACCACGACGGTGCCCATCCCGAAGCTGTCGTGCACGACCCTGTCGCCGGGGTTGAGACTGATCACGGGCTTGTCGGAGGCCGTCCGCCGGGCCGGCTCGTACCGGCTCGGGATGCCGCTGCCACGGGCCGTCCCGGTGCCGGACCAGCGGGTGATCGCGGACTCGTCGCGCCGCCAGTCGAGCAGCTCGGCCGGGATCTCCTCCAGGAACCGCGACGGCGGGTTGTGCTGCGGAGCGCCGTACGCCGAGCGCACCGCGGCCCGCGAGATCGCCAGCCGCTGCCGGGCCCGGGTGATGCCGACGTACGCGAGCCGGCGCTCCTCCTCGAGCTCCTTCAGGTCGGTCAGCGACCGGGAGTGCGGGAAGACGCCGTCCTCCATGCCGGTCAGGAACACCACCGGGAACTCGAGGCCCTTCGCGGTGTGCAGCGTCATCAGCGTGACCACGCCGTCGGTGGCCGCATCCGGGATCTGGTCCGCGTCGGCGACCAGCGCGACCCGCTCCAGGAACGCCTGCAGATCGGCGGCTTCACCGGCCGCGGTCCGCTCCTCGACGAATTCGCGGGCGACCGAGATGAACTCGTCCAGGTTCTCCAGGCGGGTCTCGTCCTGCGGATCCGGGGACTTCTGCAGCGTCTCGTAGTACCCCGAGCGGTGCAGCGCGACGTCCAGGATGTCGTCCGGCGGCGCTCCCGAGTCGACCATCGCGGTCAGCTCGTCGAGGATGTCCACGAAGGCCTGGACGGCGTTCACGGAGCGCGACGCCATCGCCGGCGCGTCCTCGGCCCGACGCATCGCGGCCGCGAACGAGATCCGGTCCCGCGCCGCCAGCGCCTCGATCGCCGCCTCGGCCCGGTCGCCGATCCCGCGCTTCGGCTCGTTCATGATCCGGCGCAGCGAGACGGTGTCCTCCGGGTTCGTCAGCACGCGCAGGTACGCGAGCGCGTCGCGGACCTCCTTGCGCTCGTAGAACCGGACGCCGCCGACCACCTTGTACGGATGGCCGGTGCGGATGAAGACTTCCTCGAAGACCCGGGACTGCGCGTTGGTCCGGTAGAACACCGCCACGTCGGACGGCTTGATCCCGTCGGCGTCGGTGAGCCGGTCGATCTCGTCCGCGACGAACTGCGCCTCGTCGTGCTCGTTGTCGGCGACATACACCGCGATCTGCTCGCCCTGGCCCTGGTCGGACCAGAGGTTCTTCGCCATCCGCCCCTCGTTGCGGGCGATCACCGCGTTCGCCGCGGTCAGGATCGTCTGGGTGGAGCGGTAGTTCTGCTCGAGCAGGATCGTCTCGGCGCCGGTGAAGTCCTCCTCGAAGGCGAGGATGTTGCGGATCGTGGCGCCGCGGAACGCGTAGATCGACTGGTCGGAGTCGCCGACCACCATCAGCTCGGCCGGCGGCGCGGTCGGGCCGTTCTGGTCTGCCGGGTCCTCCCCGCAGAGCTCGCGGATCAGCGAGTACTGCGCGTGGTTGGTGTCCTGGTACTCGTCGACGAGCACGTGGCGGAAGCGGCGGCGATAGTACTCACGGACTTCGGGGAAGGCCTGCAGCAGGTTGACCGTGGTCATCAGCAGGTCGTCGAAGTCCAGCGCGTTCGCCTGGGCCAGCCGCTCCTGGTAGGTCCGGTAACACTCGGCGTAGGTCTCCTCGAGATGGTTCTCGGCCTTCGCCGCCGCTGTCTCGTGGTCGATCAGCTCGTTCTTCTGGGTGCTGATCCAGTTCAGCACGGCGCGCGGGTTGTACCGCTTGACGTCGAGGTCGAGCTCGCGGCAGACCAGCGTCATCAGCCGGCGCGAGTCGGTGTCGTCGTAGATCGAGAACGTCGAGCTGATCCCGAACCGCTTGATGTCGCGGCGCAGGATCCGCACGCAGGAGGAGTGGAACGTCGAGACCCACATCAGCTTCGCCCGCGGCCCGACCAGCTCCACCACCCGCTCGCGCATCTCCGCGGCGGCCTTGTTGGTGAACGTGATCGCCAGGATCGAGCCGGGATGCGCGTCGCGGGCCGCCAGCAGGTAGGCGATCCGCCGGGTCAGCACCCGGGTCTTGCCCGAGCCCGCACCGGCCACCACCAGCAGCGGTTTGCCGGCATGCACCACGGCCGCACGCTGCTGCGGATTCAGCCCCTCGAGCAGCGAATCCGGATCGGTCCGGGACGTCTTCGGCTCCTCCAGCGGCACTGGGAGCTCATCAGGCGAGAACAGCGTAGTCATCACCGACCACCTTAGGCGCTCCCCCGGACACTTTCCGAAAACCGCCGAGTCAGGACAGCTGGCGGGTGAGCTGCAGGACCACGGGCGTGGTTGCGCCGAGCCAGAGCAGCTTGGCGTTGTGGTCGTCGTGCGACGTGATGCGCAGGCCCGGGACGCCTTCGATCGTGCCTTCGTAGTCCTTGGCGGCCAGGTGGGCGACGACGTCGGCGAGCTCCGGGCCGTCCATCCACTCGATCCGGGCCAGGTCGGGGCGCGCCTGCCACATGTCCACCCAGGCGGCCGGGTCCTCGCTGAACAGCGTCGTACGCAGGATCATCGACGCCGCGCCGAGCAGCGTCGCCGCCGGGGTCGCCGTCAACTCCAGCAGCACCCGCTCCTGCTCGGACAGATCATCAGTCAAAATCACCCGCAGGAGATTGCCACATCATCAGCTTTGCTCTGGGCAGACTTGCCGTGAGCAGAAAAGCTGGGGTACGGCGGTGTGCCCGGGCCAGGGTGGATGCATGGCAGAAGACATGAAAGCGCCGATGTTCAACGAGACCGCTCGGCAGCGGCTGCTCGGGCAGCGGATCGTCGTCCTGGACAGAGTCCTCGACGACGACATCGGGACCCTGCTGGCCACCCAGATCATGACGCTGGCGGCCGAGGACCCGGACACCGACATCGCGTTCTGGATCCATTCGCCCGGCGGCTCGGTGCCGTCGATGCTCGCGATCCGCGACGTGATGCGGATGGTCCCGTGCGACGTGTCGACGCTGGCGATCGGGCTGGCCTGCAGCGCGGGGCAGTTCCTGCTGTCGGCCGGTACGCCGGGCAAGCGCTACGCACTGCGGCACGCGCGCGTCCTGATGCACCAGGGCTCGGCCGGGATCGGCGGGTCCGCGGTGGAGATCGAGATCCAGGCCAACGACCTGCGGCACATCCGCGACACCGTGCTCGGGCTGATCGCCGACGACACCGGCCAGCCGTTCGAGACCGTGCACGAGGACTCGCTGCACGACCACTGGTACACCACCGACCAGGCCCGCGAGTACGGCTTCATCGACCACGTCGTCGAGTCGTTCGACCAGGTCATGCCCAAGAAGAAGGTGGCAGCGTGAGCAGCTACATGATTCCCAACGTCATCGCCAGCTCACCGCGGGGTGAGCGGATCATGGACGTCTACTCGCATCTGCTCAGCGAGCGGATCATCTACCTCGGTACGGCGATCGACGCCGGCGTCGCGAACGCGTTGATCGCCCAGCTCCTGCACCTCGAGGTCGACTCGCCGGAGCGGGAGATCAACCTGTACATCAACTGCGAGGGCGGCGACATGACCGCGATGCTCGCGATCTACGACACCATGCAGTACATCCAGTCGCCGGTCGCGACGTTCTGCGTCGGGCAGGCGATCTCGGCCGGGGCGGTGCTGCTCGCGGGTGGTGCGCCGGACCGTCGCGCCGTACTGCCGCATGCGCGGATCGTCCTGCACCAGCCGGCGGCGAGTGGCCGGGGCACGATCCCGGACCTGATCCTGCAGGCCGACGAGGTCGTGCGGGTCCGCGGCCAGGTCGAGTCGATCCTGGCGCGGCACACCGGTCAGACGATCGAGCAGTTGCGGCACGACACCGATCGGGACCACGTGCTGACCGCGGAAGGCGCCAAGTCGTACGGCATCGTCGACCACGTCATCACCGAACGGGTTCCGCTGCCCCTGCTCACCTAGTGTCCTGAGTCGACCGACGCGAGCACCTTGTCGGCGACCGCGGCGTGGTGGGTGAGGTCGGCGGTCGGACGGCCGACCCGGTTGGTCAGGTACGCGTACGCGATCTGACGGTCCGGGTCGGCCCACCCGATGCAGCAGTTGCTCCCGTTGTGGCCGAACGTCCGCGGACTGCTCAGCGACCCGAGCGACGTCTGCGCGCCCTCGATCCACCGCGGCCCGCCGAGCTGGAACCCTTGCGACCAACGGATCGGCGCCCGCGCAGTCCGGTCCATGTCACCTTCGCTGCTTGGCTCGCAGGCGACCGCGAGCGTCTCCGGCCGCAGCAGCCGTCCGCCCAGCAAGGCGTGATACAGCGTCGCGAGATCCCGCGCCGTCGTCGACATCCCGGCCGCCGGTACGACGGCCTCGCGGGTACTGCGCCGATTCACGACGGACTGGATGAACGGCCCGAGTGGACCGGTGGCGCGGACCGGCACATGCCGGTCCCAGAGGCCGGCGGGCATCCCGAGGTACGTGTCGGCGACCCCGAGCGGCTCCAGGACGAACCGCCGTACCAGCTCGTCGATCGAGGTTCCGCTGCAGCGACGGGCGACCTCGCCGAGGATGAACCCGAACGCGAGCGGGCTGTAGGCGACGGTGCCGACCGGCCAGCGAGGCTTGGCCTCCTCGATCCGGCGGAGCGAACGTTCCCAGTCGGTCATCGCGCGCGCCTCACCGACGTACGAGCCGGCGTGCGACACACCGGACCGGTGCCGCAGCACGTGCCGGACGGTGATCTCGCGCTTCCCGTTCTCCCCGAACTCCGGCCAGTACGCCGCGACGGCGTCGTCGAGATGCAGCCGTCCGGACTCGACGAGCTGGTGGATCACGATCGCGAGGTACGGCTTGCTTGCGGAGAAGAGCCAGAACAAGGCGTCCGGTTCACAGCCGAAGGAACGATCGACGACCACCTGACCATTGCGCACGACGCACAGCTGGGCGACGCTTCCGCGGGTCTCGATCAACTCAATCGCTTGTGTCAGCCGGTCCGGGTCGAGGCCGGCGTCCTGCGGATCGCACGTGCCACCGAACTCCATGAATTCAACTGTGCCCGCAAGGGCAAACCGCTAGGGTCGTGAACGTGACAGTGCCTGAGGCGAATCCGCGGCCGGACAGTGAAATCGAGCGGGTGCTGGTCGTCGTCGCGCACCCGGACGACATCGACTTCGGCGGCGCCGGCACGGTCGCGTTGTGGTCCAAGGCCGGTATCGAGGTGCACTACTGCATCGTCACCGACGGACAGGCGGGCGGCTTCGAGCCGGAGCGCGATCGCGCCGAGATCCCCGCCGTACGACGGGCCGAGCAGACCGCCGCCGCGGACCATGTCGGCGTTCACGACCTGCACTTCCTCGGGTACGCCGACGGATCGGTCGAGCCGACGGCCGAGCTGGTCCGCGACATCAGCCGGGTGATCCGGACCGTCCGCCCGCAGCGCCTGCTCACACAGTCACCGGAGCGCGTCTGGGCCCGCCTCCAGGTCTCCCACCCGGATCACCTGGCCGCGGCCGAGGCGACCGTACGGGCGTTCTACCCGGCAGCTGGCAACCCGTACGCATACACCGATCTGGCCGAGGAAGCCTGGGACGTCGGCGAGCTCTGGATGATGGACCACCCGGACATCAATCACCGCGTCGACATCACCGACACCTTCGACCAGAAGCTGGCCGCGCTGATGTCCCACACCAGCCAGCACCGCGACCCCGAGGGCCTTCTCGCCGGGATCCGGGCCAACTTCGCCCGTGTCGCCGCCGACGCCGGCTTCCCACCGAACCACTACGCCGAGGCGTTCACGGTCATCCGGATGCGCTAATCGATTTGCGGCTCGTCGCCACAGCGGTCAGGGTGCGGGCATGACACTTTCTCATGCGGTTGCCGGCGATGGACCGGACCTGTTGCTGGTGCACGCCGGTGTGGCCGACGCGCGGATGTGGGCCCGCCAGGTGGAGGAGCTCAAGGCGAGCCACCGCGTGATCACGCTGGACCTCCGCGGGTACGGCGAGACCCCGCTGGAGCCGGGAGCGAAGTACTCCGATGCCGGCGACGTGCTCGCCCTGCTCGACGAGCTCGGTGCGGACAGTGTCACCGCGGTCGGGGCGTCGTTCGGCGGGTACGTCGTCCAGCAGATCGCCAGCCGGGCGCCGGAGCGTTTCTCGCGGCTCGTGCTGCTCTGCGCTCCGACGGACAACGTGCAGCCGACCGACGACCTGCGCGCGGTGTGGGCCGAGGAGAACGAGCTGATCGAGGCCGGCGACGTCGACGGTGCGACCGACCTGATGGTGCGCAGCTGGATCGGCCCGGACGCCGACGACGAGGCCCGCGAGCTGCTCCGGGCCATGCAGAAGCGCGCGTACGAACTGCAGATCCCCGCGGGCGACGTCGACAACGAGGAGTACGCCGTCGAGCCGGAAAAGATCAGCGCGCCCGTGCGATTGATCACGGGCGCGCATGATTTTCAGTTCTTCACCGACTGTGCGAACTACTTGGCCGAACGCCTGCCGACGGTGGAGAGGATCCACCTCCCCTGGGCCGGCCATCTGCCGACCCTCGAGCGTCCGGGACAGGCGCTGGAACTAATCGGCTAGGGCACCCATCGGGTCCCAGGCCGGGAGCACGATCGGCTCGTCGTCCAGGCGGGCCTGGAGCTCGGCCGGCAGCGCGGAGCGGCGGACGGCGATCTCGAAGACGTGCTCGCCGAACCACGAGTCGTTCATGGTCCAGAAGCCGCTGTCGGCCTTCTCGTCGCCCCAGCTGTTCTCGACCCGCCAGCGCCGCGGCTTGCCGTCGACCAGGTCGACACCGGTGAACAGCATCGCGTGCGTCATCAGCGTCTCGTGGTGCACCAGCCGGTCGGCCTTGTCGAGCGTGAACTCGGTGTCGTACACCGAGCCGTAGTCGTACAGCTTGGCGTCCCAGAAGCCGAGGTCGGAGTTCATCTGCTTGCCGACGTCGCAACCGAACCAGACCGGCTCGCCGCCGATGATCGCGTCCTGGGTGAGCTGCTTCATCAGGTCGATCTCGACGTTCAGGTACACCACCGGCGGGGCGTCGATGACGTTGCCGAGGTAGTCCACGGTGAAGGTCTTGCCGACCGGGCTGGTCGACCGCGGGTCGTGCACGAGGCAGACGTAGTCGTCGACCGGCAGCTGCACGTACGCCGCCGCGAACTCGGTCGGCGTGGTCCAGCCGTCGCGGTGGAAGGCCTTGTCGGAGTCCTTCCACTGCCACAGGAACTTCTGCGGCGGCGTACCGAGGTGGATGCTCAGCACCCGGTGCACGGTGGTCAGGATCTCCCGCTTGCGGTCGCGCCGGGCCTCGTCGCTGTCCAGCGCCCGCAGGTCACGCGCGCCCTGGCGGAGCAGCTTGCGCAGGGCGTCGTTCAGCTGGCCGGTCGCGGACGAGCTCTCGGTCTCCGGCATCGCCGACTTCGGCACCAGGCCGTGCTTGCGGACGATCGCGATGAACATGTTCCACTGGCCGCCGTCGCTGATCGGGTCGGACAGCAGGTGCGCCACCGTCCGGTCGTCGGCGTCGCGGCCGGCGGTCTCGATCATCGCTTCGAGGAAGAAGTTGGCCCGCTCGAACTTGTCCCAGAACAGCACGTAGTTCTGGGAGAACTCGAAGTCCTTGACCCCGAGCTTGCCCGCGGCGCCGACCCGGAGCAGATTCAGGCCGGCGAACATCCAGCACCGCCCGCTCTTCTTCTGGTTGGTCACCTTCCAGTCGTCGAGCAGGTTCGACACCGAATGGTCGATCGAGGTGACGACCTGACGGTCGAGGGCAATGTTGTTGACCGGCGTCTGCGTGACGGCGTTCTGCATCACCCGGTACTGCGGGTTCGACGCGAACTCCTTCTCGAAGAGCGCGAGCTGATCGGCTGTGAGATTCCGCTCCATAAGAGTCGACGGTATAACAGCCACCAAGCCCTGACCGCCGCTACCGGGGTGGCGAATCCATGCCCTGGCCGGAAAGCGCCACCGATGGACACTTGCGCTACTCTTGTTGAAAACGACATTCAACAAAGGAGGGGTGCCATGCCCCGACGCCCGGCCCCGACCGGCAAGCGCAAGCCGAAGCAGAATCCGCTGGACCGCGACGGCATCACCTACATCGACTACAAGGACACCGCGCTGCTGCGCAAGTTCATCTCCGACCGCGGCAAGATCCGCTCCCGCCGGGTCACCGGACTGTCGGTGCAGCAGCAGAAACAGGTCGCCCGCGCGATCAAGAACGCCCGCGAGATGGCCCTGCTGCCGTACACCTCGTCCGGCCGCTGATCGGTGATCGGCTACTGCAGCCGGACCCGGGGGTCGATCACGCTGTAGGCGAGGTCGACGATCAGGTTCATCGCGACCAGCATCACCGAGCCGAGCAGGACCGTGCCCATGATCACCGGCAGGTCGTAGTCGCTGACGGCGTCGAGTGCCAGCACGCCGAGCCCCGGCAGGTCGAAGATCTTCTCGGTGAAGATCGCGCCGGACAGGCTGCCGGCGAGGTCGAGCCCGAAGATCGTGACCACCGGGATCAGCCCGGCCCGGAGCGCGTGCTTGTAGGTGACGACCCGGTCCGACAGGCCCTTGGCCCGAGCGGTCCGGATGAAGTCCTCGTTCAGCGTCTCCACCATCGACCCGCGGGAGTAGCGGGCGTAGTCGGTGCACCCGTAAACGCTCAGGATCACCCACGGCGCCACTAGGCCGGTGAACCAGTGCCACGGGCTCTCGAACGGCGACACCCAGCCGCTCCGGGGCAGGATCGGGTAGAGGATCGTCAGGTAGAGCGCCGCCATCAGGCCGACGATGTAGTACGGCACCGAGCTGATCAGCAGGGTGCCGCTCATCAGTAGGCGGTCTCCCGGCGTACCGCTGCGTCTGGCCGCCATCGCGCCGGCGGTCACCCCGATGGTCAGCACGAGTACGCCGTACCCGAGGACCAGTGAGGCGGTCACCGGCAGCCTGGCCATCAGCGTGCCGGTCACCGGGCGGTCGTTCTTGAAAGAGAATCCCAGGCACGGCACCGAGCAGTGCTGGACCACGCCGGACGTCTCGAAGTCGCGGCCGACGACGATGCCCTTCACATACCGGCTGAACTGCTGAACCTTCGGCTCGTCGAGGTGCAGGTTGGCCGCCGTTCAGGTCAGACCAGGCGGCGGTCCGTTGCCCAGCGGGTCAGTTCGTGCCGGTTGGACAGCTGCAGCTTGCGCAGTACCGAGGAGACGTGGGTCTCGACCGTCTTCACCGAGATGAACAGCTCGCGGGCGACCTCCTTGTACGCGTAGCCGCGCGCGATCAGGCGCAGTACCTCGCGCTCCCGCTGCGACAGCCGGTCGAGGTCCTCGTCCACCGAGGCGATGTCGATGGCGCCCGAGAAGGCGTCCAGGACGAAGCCGGCCAGCCGCGGCGAGAAGACCGCGTCACCGTCGGCGACCCGGTTGATCGCGTCGATCAGCTCGGTGCCGGAGATGTTCTTGGTCACGTACCCGCGGGCGCCGGCCCGGATCACGCCGATCACGTCCTCGGCCGCGTCGGACACCGACAGCGCGAGGAACTTGATGTCCGGGTGCCGCTGGTGCACCTGCTTCATCACCTCGGTGCCACCGCCGCCGGGCAGGTGGACGTCGAGCAGTACGACGTCCGGCTCGGTGCCGACGATCGCCTTGACCGCGGTGTCGACGTCGGATCCCTCCCCGACGATGTCGACCGAGGCGCCGATCTCACTGCGTACCCCGGCCCGGAACATGTCGTGATCGTCGACGACGACAACGCGCCTGCTGCTCATCTGTCCATCTCCAGTCGCACTTCAGTGCCTGTCTCCGGATCGGACCGCACTGTTGCGCGGCCGCCGTGCCGTTCCATCCTGCCCATCACACTGTGCCGCAAGCCGAGCCGGTCGTCCGGCACCTCGTCGACGGCGAAACCCTTGCCGCGGTCGCGGACGAACATCTCCACCCGGTCGCCGTCGACCTCGACGAACACGTCGATCTTCGCGGCGCCGGAGTGCTTGGCCGCGTTCACCATCGACTCGCGGGCGGCCCGCACCATCGACGACAGCGGCTCGGTCAGGTCGCAGTCGCCGACCGTGATCACCTCGATCGGCACGCCGTGCGAGTCCTCGACCTCGGCCGCGGCCCGCTTCGCCGCGCTGGCGATGGTCTGGTCGGCCGTGTCGTCCTCGTCGTACAACCAGGACCGCAGCTCGCGCTCCTGCGAGCGCGCCAGCCGGGCCACCGCCTTCGGGTCGTCGGCCTGCTTCTGGATCAGCGCCAGCGTCTGCAGCACCGAGTCGTGCAGGTGCGCGGCCATGTCGGCACGCTCCTGGGAGCGGACCCGCTCGGCACGCTCCGAGTTCAGGTCGCGGCTCAGCCGGTGCACCCACGGCCCGGCGATGACACCGATGCCGACCACGGCGAGCAACAGCGCGATCAGTACGTCGCCGACCATCGAGAGCCGGCCGTTCTGGACCAGGAACAGGGTGACCGCGGTACCGATCAGGATCAGGCCGACGGCGATCCGGATCAGCGACTTCCAGCCGCCCTTCCCGAGCACCAGGCCGAGGATCGGGACCCGGATGTCCTGCGTCCACTTGTCCTTCTGGTTCTCGTCCGCCTGCCGCCAGATCAGCGCCAGACCGGTCGCGGCGAACACCAGCGGCCAGAACAGCTTGCCGGCGATCCCGAACCCGGCGATCTGCAGGAGCAGGCAGAGACCGATGCCGATGGCCACCAATGCGGGCAGCTGGCCGCGGCTCTTCTCCCGCTTCCGCTGCTTCGCCTCGGCCACCGGCGGTGGCGGCTCGTCGGAGCGCATTCCGCTGCGGGTGTGCGCGGCCAGGCCGGGTGCGGCCGGCATGTTGTCCGGCGCCAGCGGCATCAGGAACCACAGCGCCGCATAGATCAGTACGCCGAAGCCGCCGAACACGGTGGTGGCGATCAGCACCAGCCGCACGAGAGTGTCCGACACACCCAGGTGGTCCGCGATCCCACCGGCGACACCAGCGACCACACGACCTTCCGTACGGCGGTATGCCCGGCGCGGCGGGTCCGTGGGCTGCCGAGGGGGAAACGCTGCGCCGGGGCCTGGTGCCTGTCCAGGCTGGCCGTACGGCGGCGGCGTCCACGCGCCACCTGGGGCGTGCTGCTGACCACCGGCGTGCCGGCCTGCTGCTTGCTCCGCGGCCATCCGTGCGGCGTAAGCGGCGTACGGGCCTTGGTACTGGCCCGGGCCGTCCGGGCCCCAGCCCTTGTAGCGCCACTGCTCCGGCCCGGACTGCCCGGACTGCGCAGACTGGGCAGCAGTCGGCTCGGGCCGGCCTCCGTTCGTGGAGGTCCCGCCCGGCGGCGCGGCTGCTGGCTGGCTCATCACCACGATCGTCACACGTGGACAGGCCCGACACCAGCAGGCTTGTCCCGGGCCGCCTCCTCAGCGCCCGCCCGCGTGGCTCAGGGTCGGCTCGGGGAGAACCCCGAAACCCTCGCTGCCCGGCGCCGGACTCCGGGGGCCGTCAGGGTGCATCCCGATGGTCCGCACAGGTCTGTGGTGTGAGTATCGATGACATGGAGCAGAACCAGAGTGGACCCGGTGGGTTCGACCGCAACCGCCTGCAGAACCCGCAGACCTGGCGGCGCAGCAGGTCGGACCGCTGGGTCGCCGGTGTCTGCGGCGGCATCGGCCGCGCGCTGAACATCGACCCCGTGCTGGTGCGCGTGGTGATGGCCGTGCTGATCCTCAGCGGCCCGGGCATCATCTTCTACATCGCCGCCTGGGTGCTGATGCCCGACGAGGGCAGCGACCGCTCGGCGGCGCAGGGTCTGCTCGGCGACCGGGTCCGGCCCGACCACCCGTGGCTGTGGCCGGTCGTGATCGGAGCCTGCATCTTCGCCGCGATCGCGATGATGTCGTCGTTCGACTTCGGCCGGTTCGTTCCCGGCCCGCTGATCGTGCTCGCGGTGATCTGGGTGGTCGCCAAGCAGCGCAAGAACGGCGGCCGCGGCCGCCGGAGCCAGTGGACGGGTGGCCCGAACGCGAACTGGACCGGCGAGGCCACGAACTGGACCGGCCGCCCGCAGGACACCACGCCCGCGGCCGACGCCGGTCAGCAGACCACTTCGGCGTACGTGCCGCCGCAGAACGACCCGTCAGCTCCCCCGACGGGTCCGTCGTCCCCGGCCACACAGCGACCCCAGGACCGCACCGTCGAACCGGTCCAGGCTGTGTGGACCGAGGACGACCCTCTCGGCCTGTACGTCGACGAGCCGGCCGGCGCCCCGCCGGTCAGCGGCAAGCCCGCCGGACCGCCCGCCAAGGGCATGCGCGGGATCAAGTCGATCGTCGTCGTCCTGACCGGTCTCGCGATCGGCATCGCCGCGCTGGCAGGCGCCTCCACAGCGACCATGCTGGTCATCGGCCTGGCCACGCTCGGCGCCGGCATGCTGCTCGGCGGATTCGTCGGCCGCACGCTGGCCCTGCTGCCGCTGGGCATCCTGCTCGCGGCCGGTGCGGTGGCCAGCACGGTGTTCCCCAGCGTGCCGCGCAACTTCGCCGACACCGACTACGTCGCGCCGGCCAGCCAGACCATCACCGCGACCGGGACGAGCTACCAGTTCGACGCCGGGTCGGTGCATCTGGACCTGACCAAGGCGACATTCGGCCCGGGCGCCAAGGTCGAGGTGCACGGCGGCGCCGGCGAGGTCATCGTCAAGGTGCCCGAGAACGTCGATGTGACCGGCAAGCTGTCGACCGAAATGGGAGACGTTGCCTTCCTCAACCAGCACCAGGGCGGCCATAATGCCGTGTTGAACCTGAACGACCTCGGCTCGGACGGCAAGGCCGGTCCGCAGCAGGTCACCCTGGACCTGGACCTCAGGCTGGGCAGCATCAAGGTGGAGCGCGGATGAGCCAGCAGCCACGGAAGACGAAGCCGGATGTTCCCGGTGTGGTGGCCGGCACCGTTCTGACCGGTGCCGCCACGATCTGGATGCTGACCGAGAACGGCGCCCTGCAGACCGACGACCTGGGCCTGACCAGCGCCCTGCTCCTGGTCACCGCGGGCCTCCTCGGCCTCGCTGCCTCCCACCGCGGCTAACTCGGTGGACGGCGGGTACGCCGTTTCCTAAGCTCCACGCCGGGCTCGCTCGGTGCCCGCGCTGATCGCGATCCTGCGCTCCATCCCGGCCCGCGGCACCGGCCCGACCACGATCGGGCCGTCGCCGGCCGGTAGGCCGATCGCCGCAATCACCTCCTCACACTGGTTGCCGGTGGCATCTTGCTGCTCGGCTGGTGCGCGTTCGCCCTGACCGCGGCACACGTCGTACCGACCGTTGTTCTGGCGTTCCTGCAGGGCGCGTTGTCCTTCGCGGTCGGCTCGACGCTGATCGCCTACGCCTTGTACGCCGGGGCCGACTCTCCTGTCCTGACCGGTGGACTCGCCACCGCCTCGCTCAACGTCGGCGCCGCGGCCGGACCGGTGCTCGGCGGGCTCGCGATCGGGGCCGCCGGGTTTCGCGAGCCGCTGTGGGTCAGCGCCGCGCTGGTGGGCACGGCGCTCTGTGTCGCGGCGGGCTCGGTTAGGCTTGGGGATCGCGAGGGGCCTGGATAAGCGGTCCCGTGGTCGAGGAGTTCCGATGGTGCGCGGCACCGTGAAGTGGTTCAACGCCGACAAGGGCTACGGTTTTCTTGCCGTCGAGACCGGTGGCGACGCCGACAGCAACGACATCGACGACGTGTTCGTGCACTGGAGCAAGATCGTCTCGGACGGGTACAAGACCCTCGAGGACGGCCAGCCGGTCGAGTTCCAGATCGTCGAGGGGCCGAAGGGCCGAGAGGCCGACGCGGTCACCCCGATCTGAGGCCAGCGGTCCGGTCCGGCAACCGATAACCTGACGTCTCACCGTGTGAGGGGTTGAGACGTGACAGAGCCGGTACCCGTGATCCGCAAACTCGAGCATGCGCTGGCCGACGACGACTTCGCCTGGTCGCTGCTGCTCGTCGGTGAGGATCAGACCGACAAGCTCGCGACGCTGACCGGTGACCTGCGCGGTCCGGTGTCGACGACCGGTGACGGCAAGCAGATCACGTCCGGCTTCTCGTACTGGGGCATCGGGCCGACCATCGCCTGGGCGAACGCCACCAACGACCCGTTCTACCTGGTCATGAAAGCGGGCGCGGAGTCGTTCCTGCGGCACTGGCGCAAGGTCCGCCCGCACGTCGAGAACGGCGGCTTCCACCTGGTCAGTCTCGGGGTCGGCACCGGCGTGAAGGACCGCACGATCCTCAGCGACATGCGCCGGCACAACCGGGACATGTATTACATCCCGGTCGACATGAGCTCGGAGATGCTGCGGATGGGCACCCTGGAGCCCGTCCGCGGCGCCCGGTTCCCGGTGTCCCAGGTGCTGCCGGTGCAGCTGGACTTCTCGATCGCCGACAACATGGACGAGCTCGCGCAGATGCTGGCCCGGCTGGTCGGCAAGGACCCGATCCTGTTCACCCTCACCGGCAATACGCTGGCGAACTTCGAGAGCGACGAGGAGCTGCTCAGCACCCTCACCCGGGTACTGCGGCCACAGGACCGGCTGCTGCTCGAGGTGGCCAGCACGACACAGCTGGACCAGGCGAGTGCGGACGCGGCAGCCGACGAGTACCACCAGACCAGGGCGTTCGCCGAGTTCGTGACCAGCGCCCTGCGGTACAACACCGACCTCAAGATCAACAACGACCGGGTCAAGTTCATCGGCGAGGTCGAGGACGAGGACGCGCTGCTGGTCAAGATCCTCTGGCAGAACGACACCGACGCCGAGATCCGGATGGAGCTGCCGGACCACACCGAGGTGGTGCTGCCGATCGGCGACACGATCCGGCTCTACACCACCCGCAAGTACTCCACCACCCGGCTGAAGCGGCTCACCGAGGCCTGCCAGCTGACGCCGGTCGAGGCGATCCAGTCCCAGTTCCGGTACACCCGCCGCCCGAACCCGTTCGGGCTGGAGCTGCTGCTGCTCGCACCGGAGGCGGCCGGCGAGAGCGCACACAGCCTCGCCGACGACATCTGGGCAACATGACCCGTCCGACCTGGCGGACCGTCGTCAGCGTAGTGACGTACGGGCTGCTCGGGCTGGCGTTCGTGCTGGGTGTGATCTGGTTCTTCTGGCCGGGCAACTCGCGCTGGGAGCCCGCAGTCAACTCGCTGACGCTGGTCGCCGGGCTGACCGGCATCTTCGTCGAGCGGCTCACGGCCGAGGCAGAGCGCCGGACCGAGGTACTGCGGGCTGTCGTGGACGAGCTGCAGGAGAACACCAGACTGCTCAACGACGAACGGTTCTCGCCCGACGCGCCGACCTCACGGCAGGTGTATCCGCGGCTGGTCGTGTCCGCGGTCGATCTCGCGCTGGTGTCCGGCGCGCTCGGACTGCACCGCGACGCCGACCTGGTCGGGCTGCTGCACCGCTGGCGGGACACCGTGCACCTGTTCAACCGCCGGCTCGACCTGACCGAGATCAGCACGTTCTCGAACACCATCTCGGCGGCCGAGCTGGCCGCCTTCCACCGCGCCCTGCACCGCGAGAACAGCTACTTCGCCGCCACCCGCGACAAGCTGCAGAACCTGCTCGCGGTCATCCCGCAGGCTTAACGGCCGAGGCCGAAACCGGAGCTCCTGCTGCCAGAAGTGGCAAATTGTGCCGAGACGTTGACTTCGTGATGCCGTCGGCGCTTCACTTTCGGACAGGACCGTAAATACGGCACCCCGGAGGCATTGCATGCGATCAGCCCGCTCGCTCATCGCGGTGGCACTCGCCGCCGTACTCGTCACCACCCTGACCACTCCCACCGCCCAGGCCGGTCACCATCCGCCGACAGCGACCCTGACCTCGTTGGGCGTTCCGCTGTCCGACGTACTCCTGATCGGCGGCACCGTCGCGCCCGGCCCGGGCGGCAAGACCGCGATCTGGAACGTGTCCAGCGGCAGCCCGGCGTACCTGAACGCCATCGACCCGGCCACCGGCGACAGCCTGCTGTCCGCGGCGCTGCCCGGCGCCGACGGGAGCTACGCGGTCGCGGCCGCGCCGGACGGCACGATCTACGCCGGCACCTACAACAACGGCCACCTGTACCGGCTGAAGCCCGGCGCGACCACCGCGGAGGACCTGGGCCGGCCCCTGGCAGCCGAGACATTCATCCTGCGGATCACCGTCGACGAGCAGGGCAACGTGTACGGCGGCACGTATCCGCACGGCCGGGTGTTCAGCTACGACCACGCGACCGGCGCAGTGCGCGACTACGGCACGATCAAGGCCGGCCAGGGATACGTGAAGAGCATCGACTACGCGAACGGCAAGCTCTACACCGGCACCGAGCCGGACGCGTACTTCCAGGAGGTCGACGTGGCCACCGGCGCGGTCACCGAGATCCCGGCGCCGCCCACGATGGGCGACCCGAAGGACAAGGTCGTCTACGACCTCAACGTCCGCGGCGGCCGCGTGTACACCCGGGTCAGCACCGCGTTCCCGGGCCCGATGTACGTCTGGGACATCGCGTCGCGGACCTGGGTCGACGAGATCCAGAACGAGCACGGCCTGGACATCTCGCCGATCGGCGCCGACGGATCGCTGTACATGATCCAGGCCAGTGAGCTGAAGAAGTACGACCCGGCCACCAAGACCCTGACCGGGACCGGCCTGACCTTCACCGGCCGGATCCAGAACGCCCGCTCGATCGGGTACGCCGACCTGGACCTGCCCGACTACCCCGGGACCAGCGTGGTCGGCACCCTGTGGCGCGGCGAGGAGTTCCGGTACAACCCGCAGACCGGCAAGTCCGAGATCTTCCAGACCAAGGTCCGGCGGGAGCCGATCGAGATCCTGTCCGTCGCCGGCGGCAAGAACAACATCTACGCCGGCGGCTTCCTGAACGGCGGCGTGTCCGTCGTCAACCCGGACACCGGTGCGGCGACGTTCAACCGGTTCTCCCAGGTCGAGGCGCTGATGGAGGGCTCCGACGGCAAGGTCTGGGTCGGCGCCTATCCGGAGGCCCGCCTCTACTCCTATGACACGTCGAAGCCGTGGAGCAGTCCGGAGTACTCCCCGGGCCCGCCCGGGACGCCGGACAACCCGGTCCAGGCGCTCAACCTGAAACCGGACCTGTTCCAGACCCGCGCCCGCGCGCTGGCCGAGGTGAACGGCAAGATCGCGGTCGGCACCGTCCCGGACGGCGACCGGCTCGGCGGCGCGCTGGTGATCTACGACCCGAAGACCGGTACGGCGGAGAAGTACCGCAACGTCGTACAGGACGAGTCGGTCTTCGGGCTCACCGCCGACTGCGGCATCGTGTACGGCGGCACGTCGATCGCCGGCGGGCTGACCACCACACCGCCGACCCGGGAAGCGGGCACAGTATTCGCGTGGGACGTGGCCAGGAAGAAGAAGCTCTGGGAGACCGTGCCGGTGCCGGGTGCGGCGACGGTCTCGTCGGTCACGATGGGCCCGGACGGCCTGCTCTGGGGCGTGGCCGGCAAGACGGTCTTCGCGGTGGCCCCGGACAGCGGCAAGCTGAAGAAGTCCTTCACGCTCGGTACGACGACCTCCAGCGGGGACATCGTGTCCACCCGGGAGGCGGTCTACGTGAGCATCGACCTGAACAAGATCTACCGGATCGAGCCCGGGAAGAAGGCCGTCCCGACGCTGTTCGTCGAGCACGCGCACCGGCGGCTCGGGGTCCGGGGAGACCACCAGTTGCTGATGACGAGCGGCTCCGAGCTGTTCCGGATTGATATCAGCCGTTGACAGCGGAAATTCACCCCGGCTACTTTCGGTCCTGACCGTTATTCGGTGCAACTACTTCCGGCCCTGACTTCCGGACACCCTGGGGGTGCGATGATTTCCACCGTCCGCCGCATCGCGGCACCACTCACGGCGCTTGTTCTCGCCGCCGCGCTCAGTTCCTGCGGCGGAGGCGACTCGGGCTCCGCGGACTCGAAGAAGAGCGTCACGCTCTGGATGTACCCGGTGATCGCCGACCAGGCGGCCAGCGACGCCTACTGGAAGAAGGTCGAGACCGACTTCGAGGCGGCGAACTCCGGGATCGACCTCAAGATCGAGGCGCAGCCGTGGGCGAACCGTGAGGAGAAGGTCGCGGCCGCGTTCTCGGGCAAGAAGGGCCCGGACGTGCTGCTGATGATCCCGGACCAGATCCCGCAGTACGTGAAGAGCGGCTCGCTGGAGCCGATCGACGACGTGGTCGCGCCGGAGAAGGACAAGTTCCTGCCGGCCGCGATCCCCGGCCTGACCGTCGAGGGCAAGGTGTACGGCGTCCCGATCTACCACACGGTCACGACGACGATGTACAACAAGACCGTCCTGACCAAGGCCGGGATCAGCAAGCCGCCGGAGACCTGGGACGAGATCAAGGCGGCCGCGCCGAAGCTCAAGGCGGCCGGGTTCTCGACGCTGGACTACTCGGCCTCGCCGGAGGCGACGCTGAACCTGAACTTCTACCCGCTGCTGTGGCAGGCCGGCGGCAAGGTGTTCGCCGACGACGGCAAGTCCGTCACGTTCAACCAGGCTCCGGGTGTGGAGGCGCTGACGTTCCTGAAGTCGCTGTGGGACGAGGGCGCGATCCCGAAGACCGCGCTCACCGCGGGCAACGTGGTCGCCGACTCGCCGTTCGGCAAGGGTCAGGTCGCGATGGCGATGACCAGCGTGCCGGCCGACGTGGCCACGGTCACGAAGACCTGGGGCGCGGGGAACGTCGAGATCGGCTCGCCGCTGACCGGCAAGAAGCAGGTCGGGTACGGGATCCCGGGTGGGCTGGTGCTGAACGCGGCGTCGGACAACGTCGACGCATCGAAGAAGTTCCTGTCCTTCATGGAGCAGTCGGCCCAGCTGGACGGTCTGAGCAAGGCGTCGGGTTTCTACTCGCCGCGCAACGACGCGAAGTCCGAGTCGACCGACCCGACCGTGGCGAAGTTCCACGACGCCCTGCAGTACGCCGTCCCGGGTGAGGCGAACCCGTCGGCGCGGCAGATCATGTCGATGCTGAGCACCGAGATCCAGGCGGTGCTGACCGGTAAGAAGCAGCCCCAGCAGGCCCTCGACGACGCGGCGAAGCAGGCCAACGACCTCCTGTCGAGACAACGTTGACGGAGGCACGCCAGGTGCCGGGCACGGGTCGGGCGGGACCCGTGTCCGGTCAGCCGGTTTCGCGTTCCCGCTTCGGGCCGCGCCGCCGGCCATGGGTCGGCCTGCTGTTCGTCGCCCCCATGCTCGTTCTGTTCCTGGTGTTCCGGTTCTTACCGGTGATCGGCGCGTTCCTGCTGTCGCTGACCGACTACCGGATCAGCGGCAAATGGGATTTCATTGCCCTCGACAACTACACGCGACTGTTGTCGGACAAGGTGTTCCACGAAGCGCTACTGGTCACCGTCACCTACACGGTGATCTTCGTACCGCTGACGGTCCTGCTCTCGCTCGGCACCGCGATGCTGCTGCATCAGGTCGTCTGGAAGCGCGAGTTCTTCCGGGGCGTGTTCTTCCTGCCGTACGTCACCAGCATCGTGCTGGCCGCGGTCATCTGGAAATGGATCTACGACGCACAGGACGGCCTGCTGAACGCCGCACTCGGGCTGGTGAGCATCGGGCCGATCGACTTCCTCAGCCAGTCCAGCACCGTGCTGCCGTCGATCGCGGTGACGTCGGCCTGGAAGGGCTTCGGGTACTCGATGCTGATCCTGCTCGCGGGTCTGCAGGCGGTGCCGAAGTCGTACCTCGAGGCGGCGATGATCGACGGCGCCGGGTCATGGCAGCGGTTCAGGTTCGTGACGCTGCCGCAGCTGCGGCCGGTGCTGTTCTTCGTGCTGGTGATCGAGACCATCGGCGCGTTCCAGGTCTTCGACGCGATGTACGTGATGACCGGCGGCGGCCCGGTGCGGTCCAGCTACTCGCTCGTGTACTTCCTCTACGACAGCGGCTTCAAGTACTTCGACTTCGGCTACGCCAGCGCGATCGGCCTGGTGCTGTTCCTGATCGTGCTGATCGTCTCGCTCGTACAGCGCCGGCTCGTCGGGAGGGACGACTGATGGCTCAGGTACTCGAACGGCCTCCGGTGCGGCCGGTCGTGGAGGCCCCGACGGCAGGCCGGCGTACGGCGGCCCGCTTGACGTTGCCGACCTTGCTGACGCTGACCGCGATCGTGACGATCGTGCCGTTCGCCGCGATGGTCCTGGTCGCGTTCGCGCCGCCGAGCGGACAGACGTTCCCGGACGCGCTGAACCCGGCGAACTTCACGCTCGAGAACTTCTCCCACGTGCTGTCGAGCTCGGACATCCCACGATGGACGGTGAACTCGCTGCTCTACTCGCTGGTGTCGGTCGTCTGCGTGCTGCTGTTCGCGTCGATGGCGGGGTACGCGTTCGCGAAGAAGAAGTTCCCGGGGCGGGAGATCATGTTCTGGGCGTTCCTCGCGACGCTGATGGTGCCGTTCCAGGCGACGCTGATCCCGTCGTACATCCTGGTCGCGCGGTTCGACTGGGTGGACAGCTACTGGGGGCTGATCGTGCCGACGCTGGCCAACTCCCAGGCCGTCTTCCTGATGCGGCAGTTCATCATGCAACTCCCGGACGAGCTGTTCGAAGCCGCCGAGATCGACGGTGCGTCCGAGTGGCGGATCTTCACCACCATCGTCATGCCGCTCATCCGGCCGGTGCTGGCGACGCTCGGGATCTTCGTCTTCCTGTGGCACTGGAACGACTTCCTCTGGCCGTTGGTCATCGGCCAGTCCGGCAAGATGCAAACCCTCACCGTCGGCCTCGCCACCCTCCAAACCCAAGCGGTCCCCATCAACCAGGTCATGGCCGGCGCCACCATCACCGTCGTCCCCAGCCTGCTCGTCTTCGGCCTCCTCCAGCGCTACTTGACCGACTCCATAGCCATGTCGGGCCTGAAAGCCTGAGTGCACCCCCGCGTGCTGATTACGGCTGGCGTTTGTTGGCGTTGAGCATCTGGTGCATTTCGTGGCCGTGGACGGTGAGGGCCCAGATGATCAGGACGTCTACGGCGATGGTGATGGTGGACCAGCTGGGGTAGGCGGCCAGGAACGCCATGTTCAGCAGGAGGCTGAGGACTGCCAGGACGACTCCTATCACCCGGCCCCACAGGCGGCCGTTGAGGAGGGCTACGCCGGCGACGATGACGAACAGGGCTACGGCCAGGTGGATCCAGCCCCAGGTCTCGTAGCCGAGGTGGACCGCCAGGCGGGCGGTGCGGACCAGGAAGTACGTGTCGTCGTAGATCGCGACCAGGCCCTGGAACGCGTGGATCATCCCGAGCACGATCATCATCACGCCGGCGAACAGGATCCAGCCGACCCATCGGCTGGGCCATTCGGGGACCTCGACCTCGCCGGGGCGTCGGTGGGTTGCGGTGGTGCTCTCGTCGGGCTCCGGCACGATGCTCTCCTTCAGCTCACGGGACAGCTCACTGGGCGGCGGCTTTGGTTGCTGCGGTGGCGCGGTACTCGCTGACCGGGTGGTAGCGGTCGTAGAGCATCGTCAGGACGGTGACCAGGAAGACGAAGAACAGCGTGTCCGGCAGCGACAGCGCGCCGTCGCCCCGCGTCAGCAGCAGGTCGGCGACGAGGACCATGACGATGTTGATCACCAGCAGGACGCCGAACGAGAGCGCCGCGGAGTCCCATCCGTACCCGCGTCGTGCGCTCCACAGACCGATCGCGGAGTTCAGCACGACGAAGACCGCGATGCCGGTGAACAGCGCGAGGTCGCTCGCCTGTACGCCGGGCAGCACCCGCCCGTAGATCACACTGATCAACCCGATCAGAACGATCTTCTCGAACGCCGCCAGGTCCAGCACCCGGTTGTGCGCCGCGCGGTACGCCATCCGCTCGCTGGCCTCGTCCATCTCGACCGGCAACGGGTCCGCGTCCAGTCGCAACGCCCAGTCAGGCGGCCGGATCCGCGGCCGGACCACGAACCACAGGACTGCCGCTAATACCAGCAGCGCCACGATCAGCGCGGGCAGGAACCACGATACGTCGCGGATCGCGTCGGTCAGATCGAGCTGCGCGATGTGGATCCACGTCTCCTGCGGCAGCTTGACGAAGATCCAGATACCGGCCGCGACCTGCGCCCAGAACCGGAATCCGTAGCGCAGCGGGTTCCGCCGGGCGCGCACCCCCTCGTACGCGATGAAGAAGTATTCGAACGTGTTCGGGAACACCAGCAGCAGGAACCGGAGACCGGTGAGCTCGAACAGCACCACGCCGACCTGACGGTAGAAGAACAGGAACCGGCTGATCCGGACCGCTGCCGGGTTGGCCCAGTTGCGCAGGCTGGCGAGGTAGGCGATCGACAGGTAGAACACGTCCATCGCCTTGTCGTAGCTCTGGTAGTTCGGCGGGTCGACGCCGAAAAGCTGAAAGATCGTCTGGTCCACGCCGTCGAGCAGCAGACACCCGAGGATCGCCGGCAGCGGGTACCGCAGGATCAGGAACGGCAGCACGAACCGCGCCAGCACGACGCCCCAGAACACCAGCTGGACGTCCATCCGCACCCCCTCCGTCCGCCTCAGGCTACGACCGCAGCCGCCGTGCGGGTCACCCTTGACGTACGACGCGCGCCGCTGCCTCCTCCGGGACGCGTGATACCGCCGACGGCGAGGCCGCTACAAGAGGTTGCCGAAGGACTCGATGGCTCGGAGGGCGTCTGATTGGGGCATGCCGGGGGGCTGGATCCGGAGGATCAGGCCGTCGGCGCCCAGCTGTTCGTAGTGGGCCAGGCGGTCGGCGCATTCGGCCGGGGAGCCGATGACACTGCGGTCCACGATCTCGTCCCAGCCCTGGGTGTAGCGGCTGACGTCGGTGGAGGTGCGTTTCCAGCCCGTGTAGGCGTCGTACAGGTCACGCAGCGGCTCCTCCAGCGCGGCGCGGGCGTCCTGCGACGTGGGAGCGCAGTACCCCTCCCGGCAGAGAATGACCTCCTGCCCCAGCGTCCCGGCGCCGCGCGGATACGACAGGTACTCCGCGATCTTGGCCGGCAGGTCCGCGTCCAGCTCGTTGAACGACGTGGTCCAGCCGTCGCACATGCGGGCGGTGCGTTCCAGCACCGCCGACACCCGCCCGCCGTTCCACAACCGCGGACGCGGCGACTGGACCGGTCGCGGCGACAGGTACGCGTCCTGGATGCTGGTGAACTTCCCCTCGTACGTGACCTCGTCGGACGTCCACAGCCCCGTCAGGATCTCCAGCCCCTCCTCGAACCGCGCGACCCGCTCCGGCTGCGTCACGCCGTACAGCGCGAACTCCTCCGGCCGGTACCCGAGCACGAACCCGGCGGTCAGCCGCCCGCCCGACAGCACGTCGATGTGCGCCAGCGTCTCCGCGAGTACGACGGGGTCGTACAGCGGCGCCACGATCCCGGCCGTCGCGATCCCGATCCGGGACGTGTGCGCGGCCAGCCACGTCATCGACGTGAGGATCTCGTGGTACCCGGGCCGGTGCAGGTGCCGTTCGCCGAGCACGACCCACTCGAACCCGGCCTGCTCGGCGAGCCGCGCCTGCTCGACCGCGTCGGCCAATTGGGGCCGCTCGCCGGGGGTGCCGTAGAGGTTCAGATACAGACCCAGCCGCATCGGGGTGCCACCTTCCGTTGACAGAGAGCGCTCAGGGTATTTACGGTCTTGACCGTAAATGCTTTCCGCTCAGAATACGACCCTAGGAGCCGGTTATGAGTCTTGCAGCACAACCGGCGGGGTTGCCGGACGGGGGATCGGCCCCGATCAGCGCGATCAAGACCCGCGTGGTGAGCGCGACGTACCGCCGTCCGTTCCAGATCAGCAGTGGGGTCAGCACCGAGCTGATCAGCCTGGTCGTCGAGGTGCACACCGCCGACGGGGCGATCGGCATCGGCGAGACCTCACCGATGACGGCGTACACCGGCGAGACGCTGGCCGGCGTCCAGGCTGCGATCGAGGAACACCTCGCCCCGGCCCTGATCGGCCGCGACCCGCTCGACCGGGCCGGCGCCCACGTCGTGATGGACGCCGTACTGCGCGGCCAGCAGGTCGCCAAGTCGGGTCTCGACATCGCGCTGTACGACCTGGCCGGCCGGCTCTGCGGCTGGCCTGTCCACGCCATCCTCGGCGGCAGCGTCCGCGACCGCGTCCAGACCACGTGGGTGGTCGGGCTCGGCACGCTCGACGAGATGGCTGCCGAGGCAGCGGAGTACGCCGGTCGTGGGTTCATGCACCTGAAGGTCAAGGGCGGCCAGGACCCGGCCAAGGACCTCGAGCTGATCCGCGCCGTCCGCGCCGCGATCCCCGCCGACGCCGAGCTGTGCCTGGACGCCAACGAGGGGTACGACGCGACCACAGCCCTCCCGTACCTCGCCAAGATGAGCGCGGCCGGCCTGACCTTGCTGGAGCAGCCACTGCCCCGCTGGGATCTCACCGGACTCGTGCGGCTGCGGGACCGCCTCGACGTCCGCGTGATGGTCGACGAAAGCATGCACTCGCTCCACGACGCGCTGGAGATCGCGCGCCGCGGTGCGGCCGACGTGCTCAACATCAAGATCCTGAAGGTCGGCGGCCTGCATCGCGCGCTGCAGATCGCCAACGTGGCCGAGGCTGCAGGGCTGGCGGTGAAGGTAGGCTCGATGCCGGAGCTGGGCGTGGCCACTCTGGCCGCCGTACACCTGGCCGCCGCTGTGCCGGGCGCCACCGTCGCGGCCGACCTGGTGGGGCCGCTGATGGTCGACGAGGACCCGCTGGCCCCGAGTGTGTTCGCCGACTGCGACGGCTGGATCGACGTACCGCAGGGGCCCGGTCTCGGGCATGAGGTCTGAGAGGTCATGATGCATCCACTCGTCGAGCGACTGCGCGGCACACTGCTCCCCGCGGTCGTCACTCCGATGGACTCCGACGGCGTCGTCGCGTACGACGCTCTGACCGCGTACGCCGGTGCGCTGACGACACAGTCCGTCGGCGGGCTCGCGGTGTGGGCGCACACCGGGCGCGGGCTGTACCTGTCCCCCGGTGACCGCGCGAAGGTGCTGGAGACGTGGCGGCAGGCAAGCGACGTACCGATCGTGGCGGGAGTCGGCGTACCTCGCACTACTGAGGCATCCGGGTTGCAGGCGGCGGCCGATGCGACGGTGGAGATGGCGCTGGCCGCTGCGGCGGGCGGTGCTGATGTCGTGATGGTCTATCCGCTGGCAGCGCTCGGTGATCTGCCGGACGGCGACGCGCAGGCGGTCGCGTTGCATGAGCGGGTCGCGGCGGAGAGCGGACTGCCGCTGGTCGGGTTCTATCTGCACGGTGAGGCCGGCGGGTATCCGTACTCGCCTTCGCTGATACGCGAGCTGTTGTCGCTGGACGCGATGCTCGGAGTGAAGACGGCGACGCTGGACCGGGCCATCGGCTGCCAGGACGCGATCTGGGCCGGGCGTGAGAGCGGCAAGCTGCTGATCACCGGCGAGGACCGGATGTACGGTCCGTCGTTCATGTGGGGTGCCGACACGGCGCTTGTCGGGATCGCATCGGCTCAGGTGGAGCTGTCGGCCGCAGTACTGCGTGCTTGGACGGCCGGGGACCACTCCGGCTTCCTGACCGCGTCGGACCGGCTGGACCGGTTCGCCGCGGCGACGTTCTACGCGCCGATCGAGGGATACGTGCAGCGGATGCTGTGGGCGGCCGAGTGGGAGGGCCTGGTGCCGGCCGAGGCCGCGCACGATCCCTACGGTCCGGACCTGCCGCCGAGCGAACGCGACCTGGTGATCCGCTGCCTCGAGGAGCTCCAGCAGTAGCACGGGCAGTGGGGTGGCGCGCTCCCTCCTACGCTCCACCACACCGCCGCCGTCGCGGTCCGCCTCAAGGGGTGGCGGCAATTGTGGTCTTGACCGAAACTAGGAGAGCTAGACCTGAACGTCAAGAGTCCGGGACTCTGCTGCGCTATTCTGCGAGTTGAGGGCCAGACCAGAAGTCGTCGGAGGATGCCGTGAGGATCAACTCAGCTTCGGGGCCGGTGACCTGATGACGCTCTCGGTCGGCGTCGTCGGACCAGAAGATCTGGTCCAGCGCGTGACCGCGGTCGGCGCACCGAGCGGAACCACCCTCCTCCCGCTGGCCTACCGGCACGAGACCGAGGCGGTCGAGCTGGTCGAGCAGGCGCACTCCGACGTCGACGCGTTCCTGTTCACCGGCGTCGTCCCCTACACGATCGCCACCGAGGCCGGAGTGATCGACCGGCCTGCGATGTACGTCTCGTACGACGGCGCGACCCTGCTGCGCGCGCTCGTCGAGCTGCTGCGGCTCGGGCACAACGTCACACAGTTCTCGATCGACACGCTGCGGCGGTCCGAGGTCATCGAGACCCTGATCGAGGCCAAGCTGCCGACCGAACACATCCACGTGCTGCCGTACCGGCCCGGGCTGACGTCGGACGACATCGTCGAATTCCACCGCACCGCGCGCGAGAAGCACGACACGAAGGTCGCGATCAGCTGCCTGGGTTCGGCGTTCCACCTGATCGAGAACGAGATGCCGTCGGTCCGCCTCGCACCGTCGCGGTACTCGATCCGCTCCACGCTGCAGGCGCTGATCCTCACCACCACCGGCCAGCACTCCGGCGACGCGCAGGTCGCGCTCGGCGTGATCGACCTCCCCGAGCCGGACGACGCGCTCGCGGCCGACCTCATCACGCTCGGCGGCAGCCTCGCCGCCCTGCCCGACGGCCGGATTCTGGTCGTCACCACGCGCGGATTGCTCGAGCAGGCGACCGAACAGTTCTCCCGGATGCCTCTGCTCGACCACCTCGCCGCGCGACACAGCACGGCGTACGTCGGCTTCGGAGTCGGCCGTACCGCGGCAGAAGCCGAAGCCCTCGCCCGCAGAGCCGTCGGCCGCGCGGCATCGATCGGATCAGTCGCCGGCGTCGTCTCCATGTCCGACGACGTCGAGATCGTCATCGAACCCACCGGCGAACAACCCACCACCGCCCGCGGCACCGAAAGCCTCCCGCTGCTGGCCCGCCGGGTAGGCCTCAACACCCAAACCCTCGCCCGGATGCGCGAACTCACCGCCACCCTCCCCGACGGCCTCACCACCCAAGACGTAGCCGACCACCTGGCCGTCCAACTCCGCACTGCCCGCCGAGTCCTCAAACGCCTGGAACGAGCCGGCCTAGCCGCCCCCACCGGCACCCAACAACACGGCCGAACCGGCCGCCCACCCACGGTCTACCTCATCCGCCTGTAGGCCCGGAGCTGCAGGCCGTCCGCTTGCTAGGAACTTCCTTCGTCGCGCCACCCGCGGTACGACGGGCGACCGGGCGTAGCGGATCGGGCAGACCCGGCCGCGGCGACTACCTAACGCGATCGTCGGCGGGTGGGGCGGGTTGCCCATCGTGGGAGTGGTGGCGGTTGCGACCGGCACCAAAAGGTGCGCCTATTGTGCTCAAACGCTTGGAATATCAGCGAATCTGGCCTCGCACGCGGAGCGCCTCGGCTGATCTTGGGCGGGGGAAGTTGTTCATTCGTCACGGTGTGTATCAGGGGTCGGCGAGCACGCTCTGTACGGATCTAGACCGTACCGAGGGGGGACCTCGCATGACCGACAACGACCCGCACCAACCACCGCCGTACGTTCCGGGGCCGAATCCCGGGCCGGTGGATCAGCCACCGCTGCCGCAGCCGAATGGGCAGCCCGAGCCGTACGGGCCGCCGCAGCAGCCTGGCCAGTTCCAGCAGTACGGCCAGCCCCAGAACGGGCAGCCTCTCAACGGGCAGCCTCAGAACGGGCAGCCTCAGCAGTACGGCCAGCCCCAGCAGTACGGCCAGCCCCAGCAGTACGGCCAGCCCCAGTCGCAGTACGGACAGGCTCAGTCTGGGCAGTTGCAGCCGTGGCAGCCGCAGAACCAGCAGGCGATGCCTTACCCGCCGATGCAGCGGGCGCCGATGATCAAGCCGAAGAATCCAGGCGTGGCAGCCGTGCTGAGCTTCCTCGTGCCGGGCGTCGGGCAGTTGATGAACGGGGATATCGGGCTCGGGATCCTGATGATGGTCCTGACCGGACTCGCGTGGTTGTCGGTGTTCATCGTGATCGGGTTCATCCTGCTGCCGGCGGTGTACATCTGGTCGATCATCCAGGCCTACAGCAAGGCCAAGAACTGGAACGTCGCGCACGGCATCATCTCCTGACCGAGCCCGCCGAACCGGATCCCTGGGTGGGCTGCGGCTTGGTCGTGTCTGATTCGCCCCACGGATCGGACACAGGAGCGTTCTCGCCGGCGGGCTGGGGTCTCGCCGGCAGCTCTCCCCAGATGGCCAGGGTTGCTGCTTCGCCCGGGGTCAGGGGCGCATCTGGGGCGATGCTGGGCCGGGGCGGAGGATCGGCCCGAGGTTGTCGCGGTGGATCGGCCCAGGTTTGGGCGGGTGGATCGGCCCGAGGTTGGCGCGGTGGATCGACCCAGGGTTGGGGTGGTGGGTCGGCACGGGGTTGGGGTGGTGGATCGGCCCAGGACGGGCGGGCTACGTGGACTTTGCCGCACGCGATGGTGATGGTCCAGTCGCCGTCGTGCAGGTCGATGTGGTGCCGGCGGCACAGTAGCGCGAGGTTGGAGATCTTGGTCTCGCCGCCGTCGATCCAGGACACCAGATGGTGGGCATCGCACTGGATGGGTGGAGCGCCGCAGACCACGCAGCCCCTGTCGCGGGTGTTGAGAGCGCGGCGCATGGCGCGGGTGACGAGGCGTTCGGAGCGGCCGACGTCGAGAGGCTCGGAGTTGGAGCCCAGGACGAGCGGGATGATCTTGGCGTCGCAAGCGAGACGGCGGATCGCGGCGGCGGACAGGCCGTCACCGTAGACGGTGTCCCCCATGGCGTCCGCGGCCGCCGATCTGAGGCCCTCCAGGTCGATCGTCACGGTGATATTCGCCTTGGCGCCGAATCCGGGGACGTGCCCGGACGTTCGGCGACCGGCCGGAGCACTGTTCGCCTCGGCGGGAACGCTGAGACTGGCCTCCGAAGCACGATCCTCCATCGCCGTTTCGCCCGCGTTCACCGTGGTACCTGGCGTCCGCGCTGCGCCCACGCCGCCGACGTCCCAAGTGGTGGCAGCGGTTGTCAGGGCGGTGGTCAGGGCGTCGGCTTGGCGTTTTTCGCGGGGGCGGGGGTCGGGGGCTCCGTCGATGGTTTTGTGGGGGCGGGCGCCGGCGTGGATCAGGGCGCGGAGTAGTTCGGCGTTCTCGTTCGCGAGGTAGCCGCGGAACTTCACGCCGCGGTCGGCGTTGGTGAGGGTCAGAGCCTCGCGGTCGTAGGCCTTGCGTTCTTCGGGCTCGGGGCCGTCGGTGTCCAGGACGTTACGAACACGACGACCGGCGCGGCGCAGCTCGATCGGTGACAGGTGGCGCGCGAGACCGACCAACTCCTGCTCGGCCACCGCGAGGTCCTCGACCGGCACCGTGGTCGGCACCTGTTCGAGCGCTGACACGATGGCCTCTGCCTGCGCCGGGCGCAGGAACACTTCGCCAGCGGGCTCGCCACCGAGCTCTGCAGGGCGATCTGTGACCGGGAGGGCGGCCGATACCGCGTGGTACTTCTCGAGTGTTCTGGCCAGACGCACGTCGCGGCGCGCTCGGTTCCGGTCGAGTCGGTAGCGGAACTCAAGCAGCTGAGACGTGTCGTGCGCGCCGATCTCCCGGGCATGGCCGATCCCGTCCAGGCCGGCGATCACCTGAAGCCGGAACGTCTCCAGCCGGGCAAGCACAACGTCCAGCCGGTCGAGAGTGGACAGCATCTCGCCGCCACTCATCGACCACACCGGCCGCTCGCCCAACTTCTCCATGCACCAACTCTAGACACCCCCACCGACAGTTCCCAACCTCAGAACCCCTTTATTTCAAGGCGATCCAGTTATCCACAGATTTCCTGAGGAACGATGACGGTGACGCCGGCCGGTGTACTTTTAGAGAGAGCTGCCAGAGCGGCTGGCGCGTCGGTGAGAGGGATGGTGCGAGTGATGAGGTCGGCTGGATTGAGGTTGCCCGAAGCAACTAATGTGAGCATCTCGGGGTACGCATGGGCGGGCATGCCGTGGCTGCCCAGCCAGGTGAGCTCCTGGCCGATGAGGCGAGACACGTCGAGGTTCACACCGGACGGGAGGAGACCAACCTGGACATGGCGGCCGCGAGGGCGGAGGGACGACAGGGCCTGCTGGACGAGCTCGTTCGAGCCGAGGGCGTCGACCGTGACATGCGCTCCACCCAACGCGCGAACCTGCTCGACGACCGACGATGTGGCCCCAAAGCCATGCGAGGCTCCGGACGGCGTGGCCTCGAAAGCATGCGAGGCGCCGTACTGCGTGGCCAGCTTCAGGGCTTCGGGGTTGGTGTCGATCGCGATGACCTCGGCGCCCAGCGCGCTGGCGATCATCACCGCCGATAGGCCGACCCCGCCGCACCCGAAGACGGCTACGCGTTCGCCGGCCCCCACCTTGCCGACCTGGTGGACGGCGCGAAAGGACGTCGCGAAGCGGCAACCCAAGCCGGCTGCGGTGGCGAAGTCCATGTCGTCAGGTAGCCGGACCAAGTTGACCGCGGCGTACGGCACAGCGACGTACTCCGCGAACGAACCCCAGTAGGTGAACCCCGGCTGCTCCTGCCGAACGCAGACCTGCTGGTTGTCCTCCAAGCACTGCTCGCACGCACCACACGCACAGATGAACGGCGTCGTAACCCGATCACCGACCTCCCAGCCCGTCACGCCGGCGCCGACAGCGGCGATCGTCCCGGCCAGCTCATGCCCTGGCACATGCGGCAGCACGATGTCCGCATCATGACCCATCCACCCGTGCCAGTCGCTCCGGCACAAGCCGGTGGCTTCGACGCGAAGTGCGACCGCGCCGGCCGCAGGCGACGGCTCCGGAACATCCCGTACGACGGGCACAACGCCGTACTCCTCAACCACGACAGCACGCATCCGAGCAGCCTAGTCAGCCGACGCAGAATTCGTTGCCTTCGGGATCGAGCATGACGATGTGACCGAGTTCGGAGCCGTAGAAGTCCTCGCGGACCTGGGTCGCGCCGAGCTCCACCAACGCGGCTGCCTTCGAGCGCATCCGCTCCACCGGATCAGCCGCCCGCGACCGCCGGGATGATCGAGACCTGGCCGCCGTCCTTGATGGCGGTCTGCAGGCCGTCGGCGAAGCGTACGTCGTCATCGTCGACGTACACGTTCACGAACCGGCGCAGCTCGCCCGCGTCGTCCAGGACGCGGCCCTTGATCCCGGGGTACGACGCGTCCAGCGAGTCGAGCACCTCGGTCAGCGTCGAGCCTTCCGCGGACACCTCGGACACGCCCTGGGTGTACGGACGCAGGATGGTCGGAACCCGAACGCTCACACTCACTGCAGGCCTGCCTTCACGAAGGCGTCGTACGACGCGGGGATGGTCACCTTGGGGCCGACCCGGTCGGCCACGGCGTCGAGCGTCTTCAGCCCGTCGCCGGAGTTGATGATCACGGTCTCGGCCTCGGGGTCGAGCCGGCCGGTCGCGATCAGCTTCTTCAGCGTCGCGACGGTCACGCCGCCGGCGGTCTCGGCGAAGACGCCCTCGGTCCGGGCCAGCAACTGGATGCCCTCGATGACTTCCTCGTCGCTGACGTCCTCGATCGCTCCGCCGGTACGGCGGGCGACGTCGAGCACATACGGTCCGTCGGCCGGGTTACCGATCGCCAGCGACTTGGCGATGGTGTCCGGCTTCACCGGCTTGACCACGTCGTGGCCGTCGCGGAACGCCTGCGCTACCGGCGAGCATCCGGTCGCCTGCGCGCCGTACACCTTGTAGTCGGTGGCGTCGACCAGCCCGAGCTTGCCGAGCTCGGTGAAGCCCTTGTCGATCTTGGTCAGCTGCGAGCCGGACGCGACCGGGATCACGATCTGCTGCGGCAGCCGCCAGCCGAGCTGCTCGGCGATCTCGAAGGCCAGGGTCTTGGAGCCTTCGGAGTAGTACGGGCGGACGTTGACGTTGACGAACGCCCAGCCCTCCTCCTCGCCGGCGATCTCGGAGGCCAGCTTGTTCACGTCGTCGTAGTTGCCCTCGACGGCGACCAGCGTCCCGCCGTACACAGCGGTGGTGATCACCTTCGGGCGCTCGAGGTCGTGCGGGATGAACACGACCGAGCGGATGCCGGCCCGGGCGGCGGCCGCGGCGACGGCGTTGGCCAGGTTGCCGGTGGACGGGCAGGCGAAGACCTTCATGCCCAGCTCGCGGGTCGCGCTCAGCGCGGAGGCGACCACGCGGTCCTTGAACGAGTGCGTCGGGTTGCCCGAGTCGTCCTTCACCCACAGCTGGCGAAGGCCCAGTTCGCGGGCGAGGTTCTTAGCATCGATGAGCCGCGTGTAGCCGGGCTCGGTGTTCGGGTAGCTGGCCACGTCCACCGGGACGGGCAGCAGCGGCTGGTAGCGCCAGATGTTCTTGGGTCCGGCCTCGATCTGCTCACGGGTGATCGTCGGGTACTCGTACCCGACCTCGAGCGGACCGAAGCACTCCATACAGGCGTAGAACGGGCCGAGCGGCGACTTCGCCCCACAGGCGCGACAGCTCAGGTGCGTACCGTTGCCGAAGGCACCTTCACGGATCGTGTGGGTGGCGGTCAGGCTCATGAGTGAGGTTCCCCTCTCATCTTCCCCGCGAACACCGGATCTCGGCGGCGGGACGGATTTGGCACCGTTCCACCGTGAGACGCCCCGGGCGGGGGCTCGACGGGGAGGGTTGCCGGGACTTCAACGGGCCGTTTCCCTCAGTCCCTCTGGATGAGCTCCCCCGAGATTACCCAATCGGGTCCATATTGTGTCTTGTGATCCCACCATCCGAGACCGCTGATCTCAGTCGCGAGGACCGGGCGAGCTCCGCCGCGAGCGCTCAGGCAGCGGCATCCCGGCGTACGTCGAGCATCCGCATCAGCGGCGTCACCGCGACGCCGTGGACGATCACACTCAGTACGACGGTGAAGCCGACGGTCGCCCACAGCCACGGTAGGTCGGTGCCGAAGTCCGAGCCGGCGTACGCCAGGTAGAACACCGATCCGACGCCGCGGATGCCGAACGCGGCGGTCACCCAACGTTCGGAGCGACCCAGCGGCGTACCGGCCAGCGCGACCCAGGCGGTCAGGGGACGGATGACCAGCACGAGCAGGAGCCCCAGCGCGACACCGGCGAAGGTCAGCGGCCGCAGCAGCCCGGCGGTGATCGCCGAGCCGAGGAGCAGCAGGATGCCCCAGGTCAGGATGTGTTCGAGCTGCTCGACGAACCCGTGCAGGTCCTCGTGGAAGTCGTGCTGCCGCTCGGCCGCGCGGAGCGTCAGCGCGGCAATGAACACGGCGACGAATCCGTAGCCGTGCAGCACCTGGGCGAGCCCGTAGACGCCCAGTGTCATCGCCAGGGCCAGTACGGGCTCACGGGAGTCGGCCAGTCGGAAGGTGCGCGAGGGCGCCGAGAACGCCATCTTGCCGAGCAACCAGCCGACGCCAAGGCCGACGAGCACACCGATCACGGTCCGCCCGATCACATCCCAGGCGAACCACTCGAGCGCCCAATGGCCTACCGCGCCCTTGGTGGCACCGAACACCGCCGCGTACACGAACGGGAAGGCCAGGCCGTCGTTGAGGCCGGCCTCCGAAGTCAGAGCGAAGCGGACCTCGTCGTCCTCCTCAGGCTCGGCGTCGGCACCGGTCGACGGCCCCTGTACCTGCACGTCGGAGGCGAGGACCGGATCGGTCGGCGCGAGTACGGCGCCGAGCAGCAAGGCGGTCGCCGGGGCCAGGCCGAGCAGCCAGCCCGCACCGGCGACAGCGGCGATACACGCGGGCATCGCGACCAGCAGAAGCCGCCAGGTCACCTTCCACCGGTGCCACCCGATCGGGCGGTCGATCGCCAGGCCGACGCCCATCAACGCGACCAGGATCGTCAGCTCGGCGAGGTGCTTGGTGATGCCGGGCTCGACGATCGGACTGAGATGGGACTGGTCGACGGCGAGACCCAGGAGCACACCGGCACCGAGGAAGCCGATCGGCGCGGAGACGGCGTACCGGCGGAGCAGACGCGGCAGGACGGCGCCGAGCAGCAGCGCCAGGCCTGCCACCAGGTACAGGCCGTCCCCGTCGATCGTCATGATGGGAACCTAGTGCCCGGGGCTAGCGCAGGCGATGTGTGGCGCCCGGGGTGTGGGTCGGCAACGACTTGCGCGGGCCGTAGCGGGGATGACGGATTCCGGCGAGCTCGAGCAGGCGCTGGACGCGATAGCGATGACCGCGATACGGCTCGATCAACTCGGCGCAGCCGTCGTCGTCGAGCTCCTCACCGATCAGCGCGTACGAGACATCGCGCGACACGTGATAGTCCGCGAACGAGAAGGCATCGGCGTCCCCGTGCGCCCGCTGGCGAACCTCGGCCGCCGTCCACACGCCGACACCCGGGAGCGACCGCAGCCGGGCCTCGATCTCGGCCGAGTCGGTCAGCTCAAGGGTCCGCTCCAGCGCCTTGGCCCGGGTTGCCGCGGTCAGGACCACCCGCGAACGACGGCCCTCGACACCGGCACGCAGCCACTGCCAGGACGGGATCAACCGCCACGCCTCCGGCGCCGGCGGCACCATCAGCACCCGACCCTCCGGACCGGTCGGACCCGGCGCCGGTTCGCCGTACTCGCGCAGCAGCACCCGCCAGGCCCGGAACGCCTCCTTGCCGGTGACGACCTGCTCGATCCCGGCGGCCGCCATGGCCTCGAACACCGCTCGCGTCCGCGGCACCCGCACATCCGGAAACCGCCGCGCCGCATCCACCAACGCCTGATGCTCCGGCAACGGCTCGAACCCGTCCCAGCTGTCGCGATCTCCGAGCAGCTCAGGCACCCCGTCGAGCGCCCACTCCGCCCCCGCTCCCCACGCCTCGGCCTCCACACCCCCGGCGCACGGCGCCACCCGCAACAGCACCGGCCCGTCCGGCGTCCGCGTAGCCCGCCACACCGTCCGCCGCGCCGCATCGAACACATAGGCCGGATCGCCCGGCCCCTTGCGTAACCCCCCGATCACCGAATGCGGATCCACCACCCGCCCCGCCCGCCAAACCCGCACCACCGAACTCACCCACCAAGTCTTACCCACCCCACCGACAGAACCGCATACTGGGCGACATGACGGCCTGGCAGTGGGTCAAACTCGTGGGGAATTTCCTCAATCTGTCCACGCCGGCCGGCGCCTTCGTCGGCGTCCTCGGCCGCGCGACATTTACCCGCGGCCCGCGCGGACTGTTCTTCGCGAACGGCTACAAGCTCGGGTTCCCGGTGGCGGGGGCGTTCACGATCGGGAACGTGGTGCTCAGCAAGCATGAGCGGGAGTACTTCGACGATCCGGCGCTGGTGCGGCATGAGGAGCGGCATTCGTGGCAGTACTTCTGCCTGATCGGGCTGCCGATGCTGCCGTTGTACGTCGTCGGGGTGGTGATCTCGTTCCTGCTCACAGGTGACCCGGCGTCGCGGAATCCGTTCGAGCGGCTCGCCGACCTGAAGGAGGGCGGGTACGTCGAACACCCGATCCAGCCGCTCGGCAAGACCGTGACGCAGGCGTTCAGTGTGCTGCGATCGCGTCCGAAAGAGCCGTGAGGACGGTCACCACACCGCTCGGGTCGTCGACCACGACGTCCGCGGCGTCGATCAGCTCGGTCGCGTTCGACGACCGGGTGGCCAGCAGTACTGCGTTCAGCCCGCCTGCACGCTGTGCGTCGATCGCCCGGAACGCGGCGAGATCGCCCAGGTCGTCCCCGGCGTACAGGATCGACAGCGCCCCGGCCGACTCGATCAGGCTGCGGATCGCGACGCCCTTGTCGATGCCCGGTGGCCGCAGCTCGAGGACGAGGTTGCCCGGCTCCAGCCGCAGCTCGGTCTCCTCGGCCAGCGCTGTCATCGGTCCGCGGAGCAGCTCGAACGCCCCGGCCGGATCGTCGAGCCGGCGTGTGTGCACAGCCAGCGAGCTTTCCTTGTCCTCCACGAACGCATCCGGTAGGCCGGCCTCGCTGAGCAGACCGGGCAACCGGCCGCGAGCCGTCGCGACGCCCTCCGGCACCGGAGCGGTCGTCACCTTGCCGGTCTCGGCGTCCCACCGCTCCAGCCCGTAGTGGCCGAGCACCACGAGCCCACCCAAGCCGGGGTGAGCGGTGACTCCCGACAGCTCCGTCGCCACCAGTGCGGGGCGACCGGTCACGATCGCCACCTGTCCGACCGACCGAGCCAGCCGGGCCAGCGCGTCGAGCGCGCCCTCGACCGGTCGGGCTCGGGCCGGGTCCTCGACGAGCGGCGACAGTACGCCGTCGAAGTCGGATGAGATCACTGCGGTGGCCGGATCGGCGACGATGGCTTCCCAGCCTGCACGTCCGGCGTCGGTCTGGATGACCGGAGTGCTCATCCGGTGTAGTCCGAGGTGAGGATCACGGTCAGGCGATCCTTCTTCATGTTGTCGAGCGCACCCTTGCTCCGGCCGACGCCGATGTCGTGGGCGAGCTGGTTCGCGGCGTCGAGCATGCCCGGCGGGTAGTAGACCGTGCTTTCGGCGACCTTGCCGTGCCAGTTGTCCGGCGAGCCGGCCACCGTCCAGCCTGCCTGCCGGGCGCGTCCGGCGACCTCGTCGGCCAGGCCCTTGCGCGGCGTGTTGTTGTACACCTCGATCGCCGGCCGCTCCTCCACCGGGATCGTCACCGGCTGAGTCGTCTGCGGCGGCTCGGTGGGCGCGGAAGACGGCGGCTCAGTGGGCGCGGTGGACGGTGGCTGACTGCTCGGCGCCGTGGACGGGGTCACCTTGGGCGGCGTGGTCGACTCCGACGGCCGCGGGATGCTCGCAGCGATCGTCGACGGTCCGGACGACGGTTTGGTCGACGGCTTGCTGCTCGGCTTCGCCGCAGCGCCGGACGGCTCGTCGGCCTTGCTGTCGTGCCCGCGTGTCCCGAACAGCACCAGCAGACCGGCCACGATCGCGACGACTGCAGCCACGGCGACGAGAGAGGACAGCACTTGTCCTTGGTCGCCACGGGGGCGGCGGGACATGGTCAGACCTCGATGCCCAGTCGGCGTGCGGAGCGGGCGCGCTGGCGGGCGGCACGGAGGCGGCGCAGGCGCTTGACCAGCAGCGGGTCGTGCGCGAGGGCCTCGGGGCGGTCGATGAGCGCGTTGAGCACCTGGTAGTACCGGGTCGCCGACATCTGGAACTGGTCCCGGATCGCCTGCTCCTTCGCGCCGGCGTACTTCCACCAGTGGCGCTCGAAGGCCAGGATCTGGCCGTCCCGTTCGGAGAGTCCGGCAATCGCCGGCGGCGCAGCTTCGGCGGGGCCGGAAGAGCTGGCGTTGGCGCTGTCCATCTGCTGGTAACTCCTGTGCGGTCGGTGATCGTCCGTCCGCGCTCCACTGTACGTGTTGAACAACAGCGATGTCATTCACCCGTGACACGACACGGAGCGTGTCGTTCGCGGACGGCCGGGTGTCACCAACTCTGGCAGGATCTTTCCTGTGAGCTCAACTCTCTCCAGCGTGGCGCTGGTGGAGGAGCTGCAGGGGCGGATTCGTGAGGTGGACCCGCTGGTCAACGCCGTCTGCACACCCAACCCCGCCGCTCTCACCGAAGCCGCCCGACTCGACACCGAGCGTGACGAAGGGCGTGTCCGCGGCCCGCTGCACGGCGTACCGGTCCTGGTCAAGGACAACATCGACACCGCCGACCTGCCGACCACAGCCGGCTCGCTGGCGCTGGCCGACCAGCCACCGCCGCCGGACGACGCCCCACTGGTACGCCGGCTCCGGGACGCGGGCTGCGTGATCCTGGGCAAGACCAATCTGAGCGAGTGGGCCAACTTCCGCGGCTCGGCGTCCTCCTCCGGCTGGAGCGCGTACGGCGGCCTCACCCGTAACCCGTACGCCCTGAACCGCTCCGCCGGCGGTTCCTCGAGCGGCTCCGGTGCCGCGGTGGCCGCCGGACTCGCGGAGTACGCGATCGGCACCGAGACCAACGGCTCGATCGTCTGCCCGGCCGCACTGAACGGCATCGTCGGTCTGAAGCCCACCGTCGGGCTGGTCCCACAGCAGGGCATCGTCCCTATCTCGCACTCCCAGGACACCGCCGGTCCGATGACCAGGACCGTCACCCAAGCGGCTGCCCTACTGACTGTCATGACCGGCGGCCAGACCGACTACACCGAGCACTGCCGGGGCGCGGACCTCAGCGACCTGCGGATCGGCGTACCGCGTGGTCCGCTGTGGGGCTACTCGATCGGACTCGACGAGGTCACCGAACACGCACTGGGGATCCTCAGCAGGTGTGGGGCCACGCTAGTCGACCACCTCTCGTTGCCGACGCCCGGCGGCGACGAGGACCAGCTGCAGGTGCTGGCGCATGAGCTGAAGGTCGACCTGGCGGCGTACCTCGCCACTCGCGTCCCCGGCGGCCCACGGACGCTGGACGACCTGATTGCGTTCAACGAGGAGCACGCGGACGTAGAGCTGCAGTGGTTCGGGCAGGAGCTGTTCGAGCGGGCCGCGACCACGGATGGCCTGGGCTCCCCGGTGTACGTCGCTGCGCGCCTCACCGCGCTCCGCGCCGGCCGGGACGGCATCGACAACCTGCTCCGCGACAACCAGCTCGACGCGCTGGTCTCTCCGTCGTACTCCCCGGCCTGGGCGATCGACCTGGTGAACGGCGACCACGTCCTCGGCGGCTCGTCCTCGCACGCCGCCCTGGCCGGATATCCGCTGCTCTCGATGCCGTCCGGGATGGTCTCCGGACTGCCGGTCGGGATCACGTTCAGCGGTACGGCACGGAGTGAGGTCACGCTCATTCGCTTGGCTCACGCGTTCGAAACCGCGAGAATCGCAGCAGACGGACCGTTCCCGACACCGGAGTTAACCCAGTGGGTATAGATCGTGTCAGATGGGGCATCGTTGCTACTGGCAACATCTCGACCCAGTTCGCGCACGATCTGGGGCTGCTCCCCGGCGAGGCCGTCGCCACCGCGGTCGCGTCCAGGTCCCAGGACAGCGCGGACCGGTTCGCCGCCGAGTTCGGCATCCCGAACGCGTACGACGACTATCGCAAGCTGATCGAATCCGGCGACGTCGACGTGATCTACATCGGCACGCCGCATCCGCAGCACTACGCGATCGCGCGGACCGCGTTGCAGGCAGGCGTCGCCGTCCTGTGCGAGAAGCCCGTCACGCTGACGGCTCGCCAGGCGCGGGACCTCATCGCGGTCGCGGCTGAGCACAAGACGCTGTTCGCCGAGGCGATGTGGATGCGAACCAACCCGGTGATCCAGGCCGTCTTCGAGGACGTGAAGAGCGGTGTCATCGGCGAGCCGCAGCAAGTCGTCGCGGATTTCGCCTTCCACAAGCCCGATCTGCCCGCCCGGCTGCTCGATCCGGCCCTGGGCGGTGGCTCGTTGATGGACGGCGGCATCTACCCGATGACGTTCGCTTACATGGCACTGGGCCGTCCGGCCGAGCTGAAGGCCGTTGGCTCACTCAATGAGGACGGCGTCGACCTGAACGTCGCCATGGCCTGGCGGCACGACTCCGGAGCGGTCGCCGCGCTCACCTGCGGTCTGCGTTCGCAGAATCCGTGGGTCGCCTCGATCAGCGGTCCGGAGGGCAGTCTGCAGCTCCCACACCGCTTCCACCACCCCGAGTACTACGTGCGTACGACTGCTTCCGGAGCGGAGCGGATCGACGTACCGACGCATGGACGTGGGTACCACTACGAGGCAAGCGCAGTGATGGATGCGCTGCGTGCGGGGGCGATCGAAGTACCTGCGTTGCCCCACGCCGCCACCCTCGAGATTCTCGACCTGCTCGACGAGACCCGGAGACAGATCGGGGTCCGCTACCCCGGTGACGACGACGACCTGAGTGGATGACGCTGAAAATGCCGAACGGTAGGAGTTCCTTCGTAGTGGTGGCCAACCGGCTGCCGGTCGACCGGATCGAGATGCCCGACGGCAGTACGGCGTGGCGCCGCAGTCCAGGTGGACTCGTCACCGCCCTGGCACCGGTGATGCAGAACCACCACGGCGCGTGGATCGGCTGGACCGGCAGCCCGGACGAGAAGGTGGACCCGTTCGACAACGACGGCATGCATCTGGTCCCGGTGATGCTGTCGGCCGAGGACGTGCAGCTGTACTACGAGGGCTTCTCCAACGCGACGCTCTGGCCGCTGTACCACGACGTGATCGTGGCGCCGGAGTTCCATCGCGAGTGGTGGGAGTCGTACGTCGCGGTGAACCGCAGGTTCGCGGAGGCCGCCGCTGACGCCGCCGACGACAACGCCGACGTCTGGGTGCACGACTACCAGCTGCAGCTCGTCCCGGCGATGCTGCGCCGGCTGCGTCCCGACGTACGGATCGGGTTCTTCCTGCACATCCCGTTCCCGCCGACCGAGCTGTTCGCGCAGATGCCGTGGCGGCGGCAGATCCTGGACGGGCTGATGGGCGCGGACCTGGTCGGCTTCCAGAGACCTGGCGCTGCCTCCAACTTCGCCCGCCTGGCCCGCAACCGGATGGGCCTGCGGACCCGCGGCGACCGCATCCACCTGCCGGACGACCGGATCGTCCGCGCGAAGGCCTTCCCGATCTCGATCGACGTGAACGAGCTGGAGAAGCTGGCTCGTCAGCCCGAGACCACGGCCCGCGCGGCCGAGATGCGCCAGGAGGTCGGCAACCCGACGCACATCCTGCTCGGCGTCGACCGGCTCGACTACACCAAGGGCATCCGGCAACGGTTGCGCGCGTTCGGCGAACTGCTGGACGAGAAGCGGATCTCGGTCGACGACGCGGTGTTTATCCAGGTGGCGACGCCATCCCGCGAGCGGGTCGAGCAGTACCGCGTCCTGCGGGACGAGATCGAGCTGCTCGTCGGCCGGATCAACGGCGAGCACGGCCGGATCGGGACGCCGGCGATCAACTACCTGCACACGTCGTACTCGCGGACCGAGATGGCCGCACTCTTCCGGGCCGCCGACGTGGCCGTGGTGACCCCGCTGCGCGACGGCATGAACCTGGTCGCGAAGGAGTACGTCTCGACGCGGTACGACGACACCGGCGCGCTCGTGCTGAGCGAGTTCGCCGGCGCAGCGGACGAGTTCCGGCAGGCTTTCCTCGTGAACCCGCACGACATCAACGGCATGAAGGACACGATCGTCGACGCGATGAACACCGACGACCGCCAGCTCGGCCGCCGAATGAAGGCGATGCGCAAGCACCTCGCCGCGCACGACGTGAACGTCTGGGCCCAGAGCTTCCTCAAGGCCCTCCATGACGAAGACTGACGGCCGCGTTCTTGCTCTGGACCTGGGTACGTCGTCGGCCCGCGCACTGGTCCTGTCCGAGGACGACGCGTCGCCCGTCCCCGGAGCGCTGGCCCGTCACAAGATCGCGCCGGCGTACGGCTCGGACGGCTCCGCGACGCTCGACCTGCACGAGTACGTCGAAGGGCTGCTCGGCTGCCTGGACGAGCTGCAGCAGAACGGCCATCTCGAGAACATCGGCGCGATCGTGCTGTCCTCGCAGTGGCACTCGATCGTTGCCCTCGACAACAACGGCGGCGCGCTGACGCCGGTGATCACGTGGGCCGACACCCGCTCGGTCGACCTCGACCCGTCGGTCGACGAGCGCGCCTTCCATGCACGCACCGGCACCTGGCTGCACCGGCTGTACTGGACCCGCCGGATCCCGTGGCTGCTGTCGATCGACTCCCCCGCGGAGTTCGCCGGGCTGCCCGATCTGGTGCTGGAGCGGTTGACCGGCGAGCGCGTGACCTCGGTGTCGATCGCGTCAGGGACCGGCACGCTCGACCTGGCCCGCGGGACGTACGACGACGAGGCGCTCGAGATCGCCGGCGTACGCGCGGACCGGTTGCCGTCGATCGTGCCGACCGGGTGGACCGGGGCGCTGTCCAAGGAGTACTCCCGGCGCTGGCCAGGACTGGTCGGCGTACCGGTGCATCCGCCGACGGGTGACGGGGCGGCGTCGAACGTCGGGACCGGCGGCTACGACTCGGGTACTGCGGCGGTGACGGTGGGGACCTCGGCCGCCGTACGTGTCGTGCATCCGATCGACGACGCGCCCGAGCTGCCGTGGGAGCTGTGGCGGTACAGGGTCGACGACAAGCGCGCGGTGACCGGGATGGCGTTCTCTGCGGCTGGGAACCTGCATGCCTGGCTGACCGGCGTACTGCGGCTGGAGTCCGATGAGCTGGCAGGCGCGGAGGTCGGGGCGTCGCGGGCGATCGCGATCCCGTTCATGGCTGGGACCAGGCCGCCGGCGACGGTGCCGAGCGGGTCCGGGGTGTTCTTCGGCTTGTCGTTCGACGACACCGCAGCGGACCTGCTGGCGGCGTCGTTGCAGGGTGCGTCGCTGGAGGTCGATCGCGGGCTGCGGATGCTCGACTCGCTGTTCGGGCGGCAGCTGGACGTCGTACTGGGTGGTGGCGGCATCGACGCGTCCGAGTGGTGGCGGCGGTGCCTGACCGCGACGTTCGCCCGGCCGACGACAGTGTGCGCGGAGGCCGAGGTAGGTGCGCGCGGCGCGGCGGCCGTGGCGCTCGGGCTGTCCCCGTCGCCCGGTGGTGAGCATCTGACGCCGGTCGACGAGGAGGTCGACAGGGTCGCGGCCATGCGCCCGCGGTACGAGGCGCTGCGCGAGCTCGCCGTACAGGCCTCCAAGCAACCGGCCTGATACTGCGTTCGCGGTATGACTCGGATACCGCTCGAGGACGACGCCGGTGGCTGGGGCGCCACGTACTGTGAAGAGCATGGGCGTGGTGTCGCGGTGGTGCCGGGACCTGGGGATACCTCCGGTCGCCGCCGACTGCCTGCTCGCGGGGGTCATCCTCGCGCTCAACCTGGTCCTGCTCGGTCAGCGCCATCCCGGGCAGGTCGCTGTGACCGTGTCGGGAGTGGTGCTGTGTACTGCTGCCGCTGTCGGCATGGTGTTCAGGCGGAGGGCTCCGTTGCTCTCGCTCGGGCTCACCACGGCGGCCGGGGTCTGCTACGCGATCACCCAGCAGGCGAAGAGTCCGATCGGCCTGTTCATGGCGTGCGCGGCGTACATGGTGGTGCTGCGGACGGACCACCGGACTCGTGGCACGTCGATCATCTCCGTGGTCGCGGTCACGCTGGTCGCGACGGCTGTCTTCACGAACGGCGAGCTGCTCGCGAACCTCTTCAACGGCGTGGTGGTGCTGTTCGGCGCCGCGATCGGAGAGGCGACGCGGTACCGGCGTGCATACGTGCAGGAACTGGAGGAGCGGGCGCTGCGGGCTGAACAGTCACGCGACGAGGAAGCCCAGCGGCGGGTGATCGAGGAACGCCTGCGGATCGCCCACGAGCTCCATGACGTGATCGCCCACCACATCGCCCTGATGAACGTGCAGTCCGGGGTCGCGGCGCACGTACTGCGCACTCAGCCCGATGAGGCGGAGCACGCCCTGGCCCTGGTCCGCTCCGGCGGCCGCACTGTCTTGCAGGAGCTCACGGTCCTCCTAGGCGTACTGCGCCGCTCCGGCTCGCCCCTCCCCACCGCGCCGGCCCCATCACTTCAGGAACTGGGCGCGCTGGTCGACTCCTTCACCGCAGCGGGCGTCAAGGTCGACTGGTCACCTCCCGACTCGATCGGCGACCTCCCCGACGTCATAGAGCTCACCGCCTACCGCATAGTCCAGGAGTCGCTGACCAACGTCCTCAAACACGCCCCCGGCGCCCCAGCCGAAGTCCGCCTCACCAGAACGTCCAGCGCCCTCACAATCGCCATCCACAACCCAGCCCCGAGTACGAGCGCGGGTGACCATCGCAGTGGTGGGCATGGGTTGGTTGGGATGCGTGAGCGGGTTGCGGCTGTGGGCGGGACGTTGTCTGCGGGGCCGATGGCAGATGGCGGGTTCGCCGTACATGCTGTGCTTCCTCTTGAGACGGGAGGTGTTGGTGGTGATTCGGGTGTTGCTGGCGGACGATCAGACCTTGATCCGGAGTGGGTTTCGGGTGCTGGTGAGTTCAGTGCCGGATCTGCAGGTCGTAGCTGAGGCGTCGAACGGGCGGGACGCGGTCGAGCTGGCGCGGTCCGAGCGGGCCGACGTGGTGCTGATGGACATCCGGATGCCGGAGGTGGACGGTCTCGCGGCGACCCGGATGATCACCGCGGACGAGGCGCTGGCGGGTGTGAAGGTGCTGATCCTGACCACGTTCGAGGTGGACGAGTACGTGTTCGACGCGATCCGCGCCGGCGCCAGCGGCTTCCTCGGCAAGAGCGTCGAGCCGGCCGAGCTGATCGACGCGATCCGGGTGGTCGCGCGCGGCGACGCGCTGCTCTCCCCGAAGGCGGTCCGCGGCCTGATCAACCGCTTCCTGGCCGAACCCACCCCCGGCAACCCGGTCGGCCCGACGGTGCTCGACGTCCTCACCGAGCGCGAACGCGAGATCGTCGGCCTGGTCGCCCTCGGCCTGTCCAACGACGAGATCGCCGAACGCCTCGTGCTCTCCCCGTCGACCGCGAAGACCCATGTCAACCGCGCGATGGTGAAGCTCGACTGCCGCGACCGCGCGCAGCTCGTCGTCCTCGCCTACCAGACCGGCCTCGTCCGCCCCGGCGTACCGCACGCGCAGTAGCCCGTACGGCGAACGCAGTACCGCAAGAAGCCCGCGGTCGGCAGACGCCGGCGACGGCGCCCCGCCGGAAGCATCGGCGGCATGGCTACGTACCTCTACCGGCTCGGCCGGCTCGCCTTCCGCCGGCGACGGTTCGTCGTACTGATCTGGCTCGGCCTGCTCGCCGCCGGGATCGCCGGCGCGGTGACGCTCTCCGGCCCGACCGCCAACGGCTTCTCGATCCCCGGCACCGAGTCGCAGCGGGCCGCCGACCTGCTCAACGAACGCTTCCCGCAGGCCGGCGCCGACGCCGCGACCGCCCGGATCGTCTTCCAGGCACCCGCCGGCCAGAAGCTCACCGACACCGCGCCGGTCCAGCAGACTCTGGACCGGCTCGCCGCCGCACCTCAGGTCGCCGGCGTCCTCGACCCCTTCACCGCCAAGGCGATCTCCCCGGACGGCCGCACCGGATACGCGCAGGTGACGTACGCCGTACCCGCAGCCGACGTCACGCCCGAGGCCAAGGACGCGGTGGACGCCGCCATCACGCCGGCTCGGGACGCCGGCCTCACGGTCGAGTACGGCGGCGACGCGCTGCAACCGCAGGACGGCCAGCAACTGACCGAGGTGATCGGGATCGGCGTGGCCGCGGTCGTGCTGCTGATCACTTTCGGCCCGCTGATCGCGGCCGGGTTGCCGTTGCTGTCGGCAATCGTCGGCGTGGGCATCGGAGCGACCACGATCTCGGCGCTGAGCGGATTCATCGACATCGGCTCGGGTACGCCGATCCTCGCGCTGATGATCGGTCTCGCGGTCTCGATCGACTACGCGCTGTTCATCATGTCGCGGCACCGGCACGAGCTGGGCTCCGGACTGGAACCCGAGGAGGCGGTCGGACGTGCGGTTGGGACGGCCGGGTCCGCGGTGGTGTTCGCGGGGCTGACCGTGGTGATCGCGCTAGCCGGTCTGTTCGTGGTCGACATCCCGTTCCTCACCCAGATGGGCCTCGCCGCGGCCTTCACGGTGGTGATCGCGGTAGCCATCGCGCTTACCCTCCTCCCCGCCCTCCTCGGCTTCGCCGGGCATCGCGTCCGGGCACGCACTCGGGTTCAGCGTGATGCGCGGCCGACGCTCGGTCGACGGTGGGCGCGTTTCGTCACCCGCCGCCCGCTCGCCGTCCTGCTGGTGACGGTCGCCGGGCTTGGTGTGCTGGCGATCCCGGCGACCGACCTTCGGCTCGGGCTCCCCGACGACAGCACCGCCGCGCCCGACTCCACCCAGCGCAAGGCATACGACCTGCTCTCCGAAGGTTTCGGCCCCGGTTTCAACGGGCCACTCATGGTCGTCGTCGACGCCGGTACCGCACGCGACCCGCAGGCAGCCGCCACCGGCACCGCCACGGCGATCCGCGGGCTCGCGGACGTCACGGTGGTCAGTCCTCCCCGCTTCAACCCCGCCGGAAACACTGCCCTGCTGACAGTCGTTCCGACGAGCGGTCCGAGTACGACGCAGACGCATGACCTGGTCAAGGCGATCCGCGCGCTGCCTGCGTCGGGCGGCGCTGAGGTCGCGGTGACCGGCGCGACGGCGATCAGCATCGATATCTCGGACAAGCTCGGCGGCGCGCTGGCGCCGTACCTCGCGCTGATCGTCGGACTGGCGTTCCTGCTGCTGATGCTGGTGTTCCGGTCGGTGCTGGTGCCATTGAAGGCGACGCTGGGCTTCCTGCTCACCGTGGCCGCCACCTTCGGTGCGGTGGTCGCGGTGTTCCAGTGGGGCTGGCTGGCCGGACTGTTCGGGGTCTCGGGGCAGACCGGGCCGGTGATCAGCATGCTGCCGGTCTTCCTGATCGGGGTGGTGTTCGGCCTCGCGATGGACTACCAGATCTTCCTGGTGACCCGGATGCGTGAGGAACACGTCCACGGTGCCGCGCCGCGGGCGGCGGTCGTCGACGGGTTCGCCCACAGCGCGCGGGTCGTGACCGCGGCGGCGGTGATCATGACGGCGGTGTTCTCCGGGTTCATCCTGTCCGGCCAGGCGCTGATCCGGGAGATGGGCTTCGGGCTCGCGCTTGCGGTCGCGATCGACGCGTTCGTGGTCCGGATGACCGTCGTACCGGCAGTGATGGCGCTGCTCGGCCGCCGCGCCTGGTACCTCCCGCGCTGGCTGGACCGCCTGCTCCCGAACATCGACGTCGAAGGCGACTCGCTCCGCGACCAACCGCCCGCTCCCCGCGAGCCCGAACTCGTCCCGGGGTGACCACCGCCACTGACAAGGGTTCGCCGGGACCGGATGATGGCCGCCATGTGGCGCGAGATGATGAAGTCGAAGGTGCACCGGGCGACCGTGACGCAGGCGGACCTGGACTACGTCGGGTCGTGCACGCTGGACGCCGACCTGATGGACGCGGCCGATCTGCTGCCCGGCGAGAAGGTGGACATCGTCGACATCACCAACGGTCAGCGGCTGTCGACGTACCTGATCGAAGGGCCGCGCGGGTCCGGGGTGGTGGGGATCAACGGGGCCGCGGCGCACCTGATCCATCCGGGTGATCTGGTCATCCTGATCGCCTACGGGATGTTCGACACCGCCGAGGCGAAGGCCTTCGAGCCGAGCGTAGTCTTCGTGGACGAGCACAATGCGATCACCCGCATCGGCTCCGACCCCGCCGAGGCGCTGCCCGACAGCGGCACGCTCCGCGGCGACCAAGTGCACCTGCAGGCCACAACTGGCGCCACCACCGCCGCGCCCGAGATGAGGATTGGTCGACGATGACCGACACGACCGAGACCACAGCCACCGACGCCACCCCGGACACCGCTCCCGATGCCGCCGATGCGCCGAAGACCGCGACGCACGACAACGAGCCGAGTCAGAAGCTGCGGGCGTTCATGAACTCGGGCTGGGCCGACTCCGAGCGGCACGACCTGGCGCTGTCCGATGTCGGCGTGTGGGCGGCGAAGCGGCGGGACGCGCTGTCGCAGGCGTTCCCCGGTGAGCGTCTCGTCATCCCGGCCGGCACCTACAAGGTCCGCTCGAACGACACCGACTACGTCTTCCGCCCGCACACCGACTACGTGTGGCTGACCGGCAACCAGACCTCCGACGCCGTCCTCGTGCTCGAGCCGAACGGCACCAGCAGCCACGACGCGGTCCTGTACTTCCGCCCGCGCGCCGACCGCTCCCAGGGCGAGGAGTTCTGGCGCGACCGGATGTACGGCGAGATGTGGGCCGGCCGGCGTCCTTCGCTGACCGAGACCGCCAAGGAGTTCGGCATCGAGACGCGGCACGTCGACCAGCTCGCCGACGCGTTCAAGAGCGACGTACCGACCCGGGTACGCCGGGACGAGGACGAGTCGATCGCCTCGCTGCTGAGCGGCGCCCGGACGGATCAGCTGAAGGACGGCGAGCTGGCCGCGACCCTGTCGGAGCTGCGGCTGGTCAAGGACGCGTACGAGCTCGAGCAGCTGCGGGACGCGGTCGCGATCACGCACCGCGGGTTCTCCGACGTGCTCGCCGAGATGGACAAGGTCCGGCAGTACGGCGAACGCTGGATCGAGGGCACGTTCTGGCGCCGGGCACGGGCCGAGGGCAACGATGTCGGCTACACGTCGATCGCCGCGGCCGGACCGCACGCGACCACGCTGCACTGGATCGAGAACGACGGCCCGGTGAACGACGGCACGCTGATGCTGCTCGACATGGGCGTGGAGAACCGGCAGCTGTACACCGCCGACATCACCCGCACCCTGCCCGTGAACGGCGAGTTCACGCCGCGCCAGCGCGACCTGTACCAGCTGGTGCTGGACTCGCAGAACGCCGGGATCGCGGCACTCGGTCCGGGTGCGCCGTTCCGCGCCGGGCACGAGGCGGCGATGGAGGTCATCGTGCGCGGTCTCGACGCGATGGAGCTGCTGCCGGTGTCGGCCGAGGAGGCGCTCGACCCCGAGAGCCGCCTGTACCAGCGCTACACCCTGCACGGCGTCAGCCACATGCTCGGCCTCGACGTGCACGACTGCGCCTCGGCCCGCAGCGAGAACTACCGCCAGGGCCCCGTCCAGCCCGGCTACGTCCTCACCGTCGAGCCCGGTCTGTACTTCCAGTCCGACGACCTCACCGTCCCCGAAGACCTCCGGGGCATCGGCATCCGGATCGAGGACGACGTCCTCATCACCGCCGAGGGCACCGAGAACCTCTCCGAGGCGATGCCCCGCACCGTCGAGGGCCTGCAGAACTGGATGGCCTCTTGACCTACCTGACCTCGGTCAGCTGACGGGACCTCGGACATCGGACCAGATGTCCGAGGTCCCGTCTGCTGTTCAGGCGGCTACCAGATCCGCACCCGCTCGTCGGGCGCCAGCCACATGCCGTCGCCTTCCGCCACGCCGTAGGTGGCGTGGAACGCGTCGATGTTCTTCACCACCGCGTTGCAGCGGAACTCCGGCGGGGAGTGCGGGTCGATGGTGAGACGGCGGGCGGCCTCTTCGGGGCGGGTCTTGGTCGCCCAGGCGTAGGCCCAGGCGGCGAAGAAACGCTCGCCACCGGACTCGTCGTCGGCCTCGGCTCCGGCCTTGGACAGTTCGTACGCGACGTAGGCGATGGACAGGCCGCCCAGGTCGCCGATGTTCTCACCGAGGGTGAGTTTGCCGTTCACGTGCTGTCCGGGGGTCTCGGCCGGCTCGAGGGCGTCGTACTGCGCGACGAGTTTGTCGGTGCGCTGCTCGAAGGCGGCCCGGTCCTCGTCGGTCCACCAGTCGTTCAAGTTGCCGGCGCCGTCGTACCGCGAGCCCTGGTCGTCGAAGCCGTGGCCGATCTCGTGCCCGATCACCGCGCCGATCGCGCCGTAGTTGGTCGCGTCGTCGGCGTCCAGGTCGAAGAACGGCGGCTGCAGGATGCCGGCCGGGAAGACGATCTCGTTCATCCGCGGGTTGTAGTACGCGTTGACCGTCTGCGGCGTCATCTTCCACTCGTTGCGGTCGACGGGCTGACCGAGCTTGGCCAGGTCCCGCGCAGTCTCCACCGCGACCGACCGGCGGACGTTGCCGAACAGGTCGGCCGGGTCCACCTCGAGGGCCGAATAGTCCTTCCACTCGTCCGGATACCCGATCTTCGGCACGAAGGTGCCGAGCTTGTCGAGCGCCCGCTGCCGGGTCTCCGGGCCCATCCAGTCCAGCGCCTCGATCCGCTGCCGGTAGGCGGCGACCAGGTTCTGCACGAGGTCGACCATCCGGGCCTTCGCCGACGGCGGGAAGTGCTCGGACACATACAGCTTGCCGAGGGCCTCGCCCAGCGACTGCTCGACCGCGCCGACGCCGCGCTTCCAGCGCTCACGCAGCTCGGGTGCGCCGGTCAGGGTCTTGCCGTAGAAGGCGAAGTTCTCGTCGACGAACGTCTGGCTCAGCAGCGGCGCCGCGCTGTGGACGATCCGCCAGCTCACCCACTCCTTCCAGCGGTCGAGCTCGACCTCCTGCAACGCGGCCGCGGCGGCGGTCAGGAAGTCCGGCTCGCGGACGACGACCTGTGCGAACGCGCTCTCCGGCACACCCGCGCCGGCCAGCCACGTCGCCCAGTCGAAGCCCGGCGTCAGCTCCTCGAGCCCAGCCCGGTCGAGCTTGTTGTAGGTCAGCTGCACGTCCCGGTCCTTGACCCGGTCCCAGTGCCCGTCGGCGATCCGGGTCTCCAGCTCCAGGATCCGCGCCGCGGCCCCGGCCGGGTCGGGCAGCCCGGCCAGCTCGAGCAGCTTCGCCACGTGCGCGACGTACGCCGTCCGCACCTCGGCGAAGTTGTCGTCGTGGTAGTACGACTCGTCGGGGAGGCTGAGGCCGCCCTGGGTGAGGTAGACGACGTTCTCGTCGGACTTCTTGGCGTCGGCGTCGACCCAGTAGTGGAAGACGCCTGGCACGCCCTGCAGCTCGAGCTGTCCGAGGGCCGAGACCAGACCGGTCAGGTCCTTCGCGTCCCGCACCAGGGCGAGCTGCTCGGCGATCGGGTCGGCGCCCAGCCGCTCGATCGTCTCGGTGTCCATGAAGCTGGTGTAGAGGTCGGCGATCTTCCGTGGCTCAGTGCCCTCGGGGTGGCCGGCCGCGGCGGTCTTCTCGACGATCGCGCGGACGTCCTGCTCGGCGGTGTCCCAGAGCGCGTGGAACGCGCCGTGGATCGCCTTGTCCGCGGGAATCTCGTGCTCCGCCAGCCACGTCCCGTTGACGAACCGGTACAGGTCGTCCTGCGGCCGCACCGCGCCGGCCGGCCCCGAGCTGTCGATTCCTGCTGTCATCCCTGACCCCTTTGTCCCATGTCCAGTTGCTGTCAGTGAAGATACCCGGTTCGCAATCAGGCCGGTCTGAACTATCCACAGGCTCCAGCCGTTCTCCCGGTAAAGAACACGGATCAGGGAGGACCCCGCCATGCCACACCTCGTCCGTCGACTCACCACGCTGCTCACCGTGCCGGCCGTACTGCTCGGCCTGGTGGGCACCTCGGCAGCGACCGCTGCACCGTCAACCTCCTTCCCCACCCGGATCGAGCTGCCCGACGGGTTCCAGCCCGAAGGCATCGCGATCGCCCGGGGCACGGCGTACTTCGGCTCCCGTGCCGACGGGGACATCTACGCCGCCGACCTACGGACCGGGCGGGGCAAGGTGATCAGCCAGGGCCCGGGCACGGGATCGCTCGGGATGAAGGTGGACCGTTTCGGCCGGCTGTTCGTCGCCGGCGCGGCCGGTGGGAACGGCCGGGTGATCGACACCCGGACCGGCAAGATCCTGGCGAGCTACACCTTCACCACCGCGACACCGACGTTCGTGAACGACGTCATTCTCGGCAAGGACGCGGCGTACTTCACCGACTCGACACAGCCCGTCTTCTACAAGGTCTCGCTCGGTCGGCTGACAGCGAAGCCCCAGACGATCCCGCTCAGTGGCGACTACCAGCACCTGCCCGGCAACAACGCGAACGGCATCTCGCTGACGCCGGACGGCCGCGCGCTGATCATGGTCCAGTCGTCGACCGGCTTCCTGCTCCGGGTGGACCCGCGGACCGGTGTCGCCCGCCGGATCGACATCGGCGACGCCCTGATGACCAACGGCGACGGTCTGCTGCTGGTCGGCCGCACGCTGTACGTCGTCCAGAACCGCTCGAACCAGATCTCGGTTCTCACGCTGAACAAGTCCGGCACCAAGGGCACTGTCGTCGACCAGATCACCAGCACGGACTTCGACGTACCCACGACGGTCGCCGCCTTCGGGAACCGCCTGTACCTGCCGAACGCCCGCTTCTCGACACCACCGACGCCGACCACGCCGTACTGGGTTACTGCGGTGAGCCGTTCCCGAGTGCGGTAGATCGTCCTACCTTGATTGGGGAGGAAACATGAACAAACGCACCATCACTGCTGTCATCGGGCTGTCTGCGCTCCTGCTGGGCGGTATCACCACGTCGACCGCCGCGGCCGCCGCGCCGCCGGCCTCCGGACCCACTGTCGTCAAGCACTCCCTCGACGACGGCCACTGCGACCAGATCCGCTTCCTCACGCCATAGCGCAGGACTCAGCCGGCTGTGCGGAGGTTGCCCCGGGCCGCGGCCTTGAGGCGGCTTCCGCACGACAGGCGGACGGAGTACCCGGCCGGGATCGACAGCGGCTCACCGGTCTGCGGGTTGCGGCCGGTGCGCGGCGCGCGCAGGACGCGCTCGATGCTGAGCAGTCCGGTCAGCGACACCTTGTCGCCGCGCTGCACAGCCTCCGTGACGACGTCGCTCAGGGCGTCGAGGACCTTCTCGGCCTGGTTCCGCGGGATGCCCGCCTTGTGTGCCACGCCGGCGATCAGTTCATTCCGGTTCACGGCTCTCCTCCGACTCGGTTCGCTTCCGAGCGGCACCTTAACCGAAATGAATGTCGTTAGCGAGAAGGTTCCGGATATCGGTCACAATCCGTCCTGGTCGTGCCAGTGGTTCTGCCAGCGGGCGTCCACGGCGTCGTCCGCGAGCTGGTACCGGATGTCCGTCGACAACCGTAGCTCGGTCGACACGTTGTCCAATGCGGCATGGACAGTGTGCGCGGTGTGGACAACCACGTCTCCGGCCGCATAGTCGGCGACCAGCCAGTCCGCGTCGTACTCCGCCGCGAGAGCAGGCAAGTCGGCGGTGATGGACGCCGCAGGCCGCTTGAGTCGCCCTGCGGCCTCCTCCTCGAGCACCCGGTGGTGACTGCCGTGCAGGTAGGTCAGTCCGCCTCGGCTGACCGGGCAGTCCCCCAGCGGGATCCACGCGGACAGCACCTGGTCGGTCCCGTCCCGCAGGTAGAGCAGGTCGTAGTGCGCCTGCGTCGCCGTACCGATCCCGTTCTCGCCCGGCGCCGTCTGCCGGATGATCTTGCGCCGGTGCAGGAACGGCTCACCGCCGAGGAACCACTCGAACCAGCCCTTCAGCGCCGGCTGCGCACAGAAGGCGGCGTACTCCGGCCCGGGCACGATCTCCTCGAACAACACCTTCCGGTACGACGTCCTGTCCGTCGCAGCCCCCGTCAACGCGAAGTAGTACTCGCGGAACTGCCGCACGACTGCAGGGTCGAGCAACCCGGTCAGGAACAGGTATCCGTCCCGCTGCAACCGTGACCGCAACTGCGCCCGATCGCCACGCTCTGCCTCGGGCACCGCGACCAGTTCACCCAGCCGCCGCTCATCCAGCACGTATCCGTTAGACGTCAGCACACATCCATTCCAGCGGCGTCCGCGAACCAGCGGAATGGACAACAGTGCCGACCTTCTTGGACTCTTGTGACGTGCCAGACTGGTCGATCTACCTGACTCCGGGAGCTATCGAGCGTCAGCTTGGACTCTTCTGCCTCGGCGCCGGCGAGCAGACGCACGGCTCGGAACACACCAGAGAACGCGCTCTCGGCTGCCACGCCCTCGTCTGGCTCAAGGAGGGTCGCGGTCAGCTGCTGCACGGGCCAGACCGGCAGCTGCACGACGTACGCGCGCCTGCGATGCTCTGGCTCTTCCCAGGCGTCCTCCACGGCTACAGACCGACGACCAAATGGCGTCAGGCGTGGACTCTCTTCAGCGGCCCAGCGATCGAAGCGCTCACCACACTTGGCCACCTGGACGTCAACCGACCGGTCCGGCGGTTCGCTGACGCCCGTCCGGTCGACCGCGCCTTCAGCCGGCTGCTGCGCGTCAGCACCCAACACAGTCCCGTGCAGCTCACAGGCGCTCTGTATGACCTGATCGCCGCAGCTGCGACCACTACAGGCGACGACGTAGCCACACAGCTCGCGGAGCTCGCCTGCACGCCGATGAGCGTTCAGGACTACGCCAGTGAGCTCGGTCTCCCCGTGAAGGAGCTACGCGAGGCAGTTCGCCGTACCACTGGCTCAACTCCACATGAACTGGTCCTGACCACAAGACTCAGCAATGCAAAGGTTTTGCTCGCCGAGGAGGACCTGCCCGTCGCGGCGGTCGCCCGGCGGGTCGGGTACGACGATCCGGCGTACTTCACCCGCTTGTTCACCGCCAGAGTGGGGATGTCACCCGGCGCGTTCCGGCGATCTGGTTCGCTCTCAGGCCCGATTTCCTCCCTTTGACGGAGGCGGGACCTACTTTCCGACGTGTAAAACCATTCACTGGGGTGACGTGTTCGGGGGCCGGGCACCGATACCGTCATGGCTATGAGTGATACGCAGCCCATCGACCCGCGATACGAGAACCGGACGCCGCGGCCCACATCGGCCGGCAGGCCGAAGAAGCGGCGCAACTGGTTCCTCCGGACCGTCGGACTGATCGTCCTGCTGTTCGTTCTGATGCTGATCGCGGTCCCGCTGTACGCATGGGGCCGGATCGACAAGATCGAGGCGATGCCGACCGGACAACGCCCGGCGGACACCTCGGGGACGACGTACCTGATGGTCGGGTCGGACGCCCGCGAGGACCTCAGCCGGGCCGAGCGCGCCCGGCTGCACACCGGCGGCGACGCCGGGCCGGCGCGGACCGACTCGATCATGCTGATGCACGTGCCCAAGTCCGGGCCGACGGTGCTGATCAGCATCCCGCGGGACAGCGCGGTCAACATCCCGGGCGTCGAGGGCAAGCAGAAGATCAACGCCGCCTTCAACAAGAGCCCGGCGCTGCTCATCCAGACCATCGAGAACGTCACCGGGCTGCGCATCGACCACTACGTCGAGGTCGGCTTCGGCGGCTTCGCGTCGGTGATCGACAGCATCGGCGGGATCAAGATGTGCTTGCCGAAGGCAATGAGTGACGACAAGGCGCACATCAACCTGCCGGCCGGGTGCCAGAAGCTCGACGGGGTGAACGCGCTCGGGTACGTGCGGTCCCGGCACGCCGACAACCAGAACGACTTCGGCCGGGTCGAGCGGCAGCGGCAGATGGTCGGCGCGATCGCGAAGAAGGCGAGCTCGCCGTCGACGTTCCTGAACCCGGTGCGCTACTACAACGTCGCCACCAAGGGCGTGGACGCACTGACCGTGGACAAGGACATGAGCCTGTTCGACTTCATCCGGTTCGCGCGCGGCATGCGGGCGATCTCCGGCAGCGGCGGCGTCACACTCACCGTCCCGGTCAGCGACGACAACTACCAGTTGGGCCACGGCCGCGGCGTCGCCGTGAAGTGGGACACCGAGAAGGCCAAGGCCCTCTTCAACGCGATCAAGCAGGACAACACCAGCGGCCTGAAGAGCAGTTGACCGTCCTCGTCCACGCGGTGGTGAGCCTGGGCATGCTCATCGTCGTACCCCTAGGCCTGACCCTGCTCCCAACGCGAACCACCAGCACCCGCTGGTGGTTCGCGTTCGCGGTTCCAGGCGCAGTGTCGCTGTGGCTGCCGCGCGGAGCAGTGTCCATCACCCTGGCATCGGTCTACTTCGCCGGCACGGTTGTCCTCATCGCGCTAGCTGCGCGGCATTTCCTGCAGCACAGGACGCTCGGGGCGCAGCAGGTCGCCCTGTACACCGCACTGGCCACACCGTCGATCGCAGCGCTCGCACTGGTCGCCGAGCGTTCGTCGTACGAGCTATTCGGCTTCAACCTCACCGTGCTGTCCCTGACGGTCGCCCACTTCCACTTCGCCGGCTTCGCAGCCGCACTGATGGCCTACCTGTCCGCAGACGGTCTGGCAGCTGTCAGCGTTCCGCTGGGCACTCTGCTCGTTCTGATCGGCTTCTTCCTCGGTGACCCGGTGGAGCTCGCTGGAGCAGTCGTGCTGACCGCTGGAATGTGGCTGGTCGGGTGGAACCTCTGGCGGCGGTCACGGCGGGCTGATCGGGGTACTGCGGTACTGCTGGTCGTGTCTGGGGCTGTGCTGGTGGTGACGATGCTGTTGGCGGTCAGCTGGGCCTTGGGGCATGTGGTGGACACGCCGTACCTGCCGTTGGAGTGGATGGTTGCGACGCACGGTGTGGCGAATGCGGTTGGGTTTGGGTTGTGTGGCTTGCTGGCGATGCGGCGGGAAGGGGTCGGATGAAGCTGGAGGAGCTGGCGGGGCTGCGGCTCACGTACGACGTCGTGGGGTCGACGCAGTACGACGAGACGCCGGAGGGCTATCACCGGTTGGAGTACCGACAGCGGATCGGTCAGGGCGACGAGGTGTTCCGGCGGGCGGCTGATGCGCTACTGGGCTGGCAGATGCAACCTGCGGCTGGACTGCCGATGACCGCGACCGACACACCCCCACAGATCGGCACCAACTCACTCGGCCGCCTCGGACCCGGCCTGCTGCTCGGCCGGTCACCACTCGACCGCATCGGTCTGCCAGTCCCCTGCCGAGTCGTCTGGACCGTCAACGAGCCGGACCGCGTCGGCTTCGCCTACGGCACCCTGGAAGGGCATCCCGAGGCCGGCGAGGAGTCCTTCGTCATCTCCCGCGACTCCGGCGGCATCCACATCACCATCCGCGCCTACAGCCGAGGCGCCACCTGGTACACCCGCCTGGCCGCCCCCGTCACCCGCAAAGCCCAGCAGTACGCCGCCCACCGCTACGCCACCGCCCTGCAACGCCTGGCAACCACCCCATAGCAAAGGCCCCGCAAGCTCATACCTTTGCGGGGCCGCGACCTTTGTACCGTGCCGACCAAGCACACGAGGTGACCAACACGCCAACACAGCAAGAGTATCGACCAACAAGCGCTTGAGCAGTCCGAGCGGACCGACCTCGCACCGGTTGCAGTTGTGGTTGCAATAGGACTCATCCCCACAGTGCCTTCCCCATCCGATCGGCGGCGTCGCGAGCAAGGCGAGAAGTCACGTGGGTGTAACGCTTCGTGACGGCGATGGACGAGTGTCCGAGGATCTCTTGCACGACCCGGATATCTACTCCTTGCTCGAGGAGCAGGGTCGCGGCGGTGTGGCGAGCATCGTGCAGCCGGGCGTGAGGTACATGTGCGGACTCCAGAAGCGACTTCCAAGCACCCCAGTCGTCCCGAGGATCGATTGGCCGGCCATCTAGACGGCAGAAGACCAGATCGCGGTCCTCCCACGTCTCCCCTGCCGCGAGTCGCTCAGTCGCCTGCCTTGCCTTGTGTGCTTTCAGCAACGGGATCAGCGGATCTGGAATCGGCACGGGCCGGGTCTTGCGGCCCTTCGGCTTCCTGAACTCCCAGTCGCCGCCTACACGTTGGGGGCAATAGCGAGCATGGCCGGTGCAGTCGGGTCCGCAGGTCGCTCGATGCCTCGCTCGAACGCACGCCACAGGATCGTCGCAACCATGGCCGAATGCGCTTCTCTTCAACTGGAAGACACGCATCTGACCCTTCTCTAGGTCAACGTATCTCCATCGCATTCCCAACGCTTCCGCCTGACGGAGTCCAAGCGCAAATGCGACTGACCACCGAGCACCATTCCGCAAGGTGCTCGCCTGGTCGAGGATTGCGCGTGCGTCATCCTGAAGCAGCGGCTCGATTTCCGTATCGACATGGCTCGGAGCATCAATCAGTGTGGCGACGTTGAATGCCACCAGTTTGCGGCGATGAGCCATCTTCAGTGCCCGGGTAATCATGCGGTGATAGTCGAGAATCGTCTTCGAGCTCAGACCAGAGCGCTTCAGGTCGGAGTAGAACATCTCCAGATGCTCGGGCTCCAGACGGTCGAGACGATGCTCACCAATCCGGGGAATGATGCGGTTGATCACTTTCGGTCGATAGACGTTTGTTATCGTCGCCTCACTAGCTGTGAGAGGCGCTACATTCTCCAGCCAGAACAAGAACCACTTCCGTACTGACGGCTTCTGGCCAAGGGTGGGCGTTCTGCCCTCATCTCGTAGGCGCTCCAGGTCCTTGACCTTTTCGGTTACCTCCTTCGAGGTCTTGCCACGACGATGACGCCGGTCCGGCTTGCCGTTCGCCTTGACACCGACAGTGACCCAGCCATGCCAGACACCTTCGGCATCCTCATAGATCGAGGACCGACCGTTCGCGTTGCGCGCCATTGAGTTCATCTCTCTTCGTTAGGCGGCAGTTGATTCGAGCTTCTTGGCGTACTCGCGAAGCGCGTCCACTGACACGCGGCGCGAGCGTCCGATCAGCACTGACGCGACTTCGCCTTTGGCGATGAGGTCGAACATTCGAGTCCTGCCGATGCGTAGCGCGGCGGCGGCCTCTTCGACGGTCATGAAGATTTGAACCTCAGTCATGCTTCTACCTCCTGTCGTTGACCCTTACGTGTCAGTCGTTGTTGCTTTCGGCAAGTAGTTCCTTGATGAGCCGTCGGTGTTCGCGGGCTTTGGCGGCAGCAGTGTTGGCCAGGAGTGCGTCTCCGGTGGTTTTCCAGCCGGTGCCGGTGTAGGTGAAGTTGCCGACGATGAGGGTAGTTTCGGTGTCGTCGGTGTGGTCTTGGGTGCGGTGGTGGTCGCGTCGCCAGTTGGCGCGTGCTTCGCGGAGTGCTTTGAGGGTGGTGGAGTACTGACGGCTCTTGGTGGAGAAGTGGCCGCCGAAGCCGAGCATGTGTGCCCAGCGCTGGAGTCGCCGGTAGGAGAGCCGTCCGGAGTTCTTGGCTGCTTCGGTTTCGTCCAGGTCGGAGCCGTGGCGTCCGAGTCGCCAGCATGCGTCAACCAATCGGCCGGCGTGGCTGTAGTGGTTGGCGTACCGGTTGACCGTCGCGGCGGTGAGGCGTGCGGAGGAGTGTCCGGTGGCTTCGGCTCCCTTGGTGGCGTACTTGGCGAGGTATCCAGCTACGGCGGTGTCGGTGATCGCGCCGTCGACGGCTTGCCGGACGGGCCGTACGTCGAGTTGGGTTCCCCAGGCGATGAGCCAGCCTTCGGGGTTGTCCGGGTGGGGAAGGGACCGGAACCGTGTGACAACGGCGGCGCGGCGTACCGCGTCGGCGAGCATGGTGAAGGTCGCGGCGCACGCGGGTAGCTCGAGGACGGTTGGGTCAAGGGGGTTGACGCCGTCGAGGCGCATGAGGGCGTGGAAGTGGGCGACGCCGCGTGCTTGGAGTTCGGCGACCTTGCCGTAGGAGAGCTTGACGGTTGCGCCGTGCTTCTTGGCTTCGACGCAGAGGATGTCTTTGGCGCGGTCCATGGTGCGCCGCCACAGTTCGCCGGACAGGGCGTTCCAGACGACCTGATGGTCGTGGTCGTAGCAGTCCAGGCATAGCGGCGTGCCGAGGATCTTCTCGCCGTCGCGGTGGGTCTGGTGGCAGCGCAGGTCGATACCGTGGGGGCATAGGTCGGGTTCGCGCCGGGGTCGGCACGGCCGGTTACGGATCTGGCCGTCGCGGCTTCGGATGGCGCGGGTGCCGTGGACTGGTCCGAAGGTGGGGGCGGTGAAGGTGACGAATGCGGAAGGGTGCTGGGCGACGGTGGCAGGGATGCCCTTGCCGCCCGTGAGACCGGCTAGGACGAGTTGGTAGGTGTCACCCCGGTAGATCTCCGCGCAGGAGGGGCAGACGGCCGCACGGCGGTTCCCACAGGCTTTGTAGAGCACTTGTCCGGGCATGTCGTCGGTGTGCCGGGTGGACACGATGCGGCCGGTGCGTTCGGAGACCACATGGGACTCGCCTCGGAGCCGGATGGGGGCGACGCAGCCGCCTGCGGAGGCGGTGTGGTCGAGCCAGGCGTTGTAGTCCGCGGTTGATGCTGCCCGCTGGAGTGCGTGTTCGACGGCGCTGGTTGGGGTGTTGCTGTTGTCGGTTCCGGGGGTGAACTTCCGTCCCGACTTCGGCTCGTGGACGGAGACGAGTTCGATACCACCGAGGAGCCCGGCGAGTACGTCGATCGCTGTAGCGGTGTCGGCGGGTACGCCATTCTGCGGGTGCGTCATCGTGGGCCTCCTCTGGGGGTTTGGACTGGTGGACGGAAATCTTGTTGGCCGGCCAGCTGGTTTGCGGGGTGCTGGTGGGGGTTGGGGTGGGAAGATCTGCGGTTGACCGGCGTTGACGGTTACGTGTCAGGCGGCAGTCGGGCCGGTGTTGTCGGGCCGTGCGGAGTCGAGGGTGGCTGCGCCGAAGAGTTGGTATCCACAGCCGGGGCAGTAGCGGCCTTCGATCTGGCCGTCGACGGCGATAACGGTGTAGTCGTCGCCGGGTTCGAGGACGGTAGGGCACCAGTCGTGTCCGTCCAGGTGGTCATTGGCGACCCAGTCGCAAAGAAAGGTGCTGTCCGCAACGGCGTGGTAGACGGTGACCTCCGCGTAGGCGTTGATGTAAGTCGGGTGGCCTTTGGTGTGGATGGTGGTCATGATCTGTGCCTCCTGGGTTGGTTGTCGGTGAGTGGTTCGGTGTTCACCCCCGTCTCCGGGATCCCGTGGATTCCGGAGATGAGAGCCAGCAACGAACCGGTGTTACTCGTCGGATTCGAAGGTGGATTCGCAGACGCCGCAGGTGATGTCTCCTTCTGCGAGGACTGCTTTGGCGACGCGGATGCGGCGTGGGCATTGGCATGCGCACGCGATGGCGTTGTTGTTGTTCTTCTTGGCCTGTCCCCCGGTCACTTCGGGGTGGCGGTAGGCGATGAGCGCCTTCTTCAGTTCGGTGAGGACGCTCGTGTAGGTGGTCGCGGTTTCCTTGCGCAGCGTGCAGGGCGACCAGCCGATACGGGGGTCTTTGGTGGTGTCGAGGCCGAGTTCGGAGGCGAGTGCGGCGAACTTCTGGTTGTGCCAGCGGCCTTGACGGCTGGTGTCTTTGATCTCGCGGACGTTGGCGAGAGCGTGTGCTGCTTCGTGGAGCAGGGTGGTGAAGACCTCTTCGACGGGTCGTTTGAGTCCTTCGCCGGAGATGAGAACTTCGGCCAGGGCGTGTTCGCCGTGCTGCCAGCGGGCGGCGGCGAAGTGGCCGTACTTGGCTTGTTTGCTGGCGGTGCCGGAGCCGACGATGACTACGACGGCGGGGATCTCCTTGTGGTTGGTGCGGATCGCTGTCCAGGCGGCTTCGAGTGCGGAGACCAGTTCCGCGGTCGTGTACTCGTCTTGACGCTTACGTGTCAGTCGGGCCTTGGGTGACCCGGTCCGGGTCTTCGAGCCGTTCAAGGTGGTGGTCTTCTTGGCTCGCTTGATGGTGACCGAGACGGCCGGGTGGCTGCCGCCTGTGGAGAGTTCCTTGAGTTTGTTGCGTACGGCAATCAGTGAGGTGTAGCCGTGGGCGCGTCCGCCTTCGATGGCGCGGACGGTGTCCATGTGGGCTTGGACCGCCTTGTGTGCGGCGGTGGGTGTGCCGTTGTAGACGGCAGTGGTCTTGGTGACCGTCCAGCCGGTGATCCCGGCGAGTGCGGTCGTGTTGTGGTTGGTCAGTCCGGTGAGCTTGGTGGTAGTCGCGGGCTTCGCGGCGACCGGGGCCGGAATGGCCGGCATGTCGATGAGGTCGAGTTCGCCTGGCACATGCACGACCGGCGCGACGTCGGTGGTTACCATTGCTCTCCCCTTTCGCGAGCTTGGGTTTTGGCGCAGATCAGGTGACAGGGGCGGCCGGTGTAGGGGTGGCGCATGAAGGCGTTGTGTCCGCAGATGTCGCAGGGCCAGGGGTCGCCGACTGTCGTGTGTGCCCAGTCCTCGGCTCGCTCAGAGCGGTGTGTCTTCTTGGACGGGGTCTTCTTCTCGATCGGCTCGCCTGCTGGGGTGGCCGGTGTGGTGGTTGTTGGGTTTAGGTCTGTCGTGATCGCCTGCTGGCCTTGACAGTTACGTGTCATGCGGCCTTTCGTTGCCGCGCGCATCATGTGCTCCAGAGCGACAGCGTGTTGTCGACCGTTATGGCGAGTTCGTAGATGTCGTTCGAGACCACGGACGCGTAGTAGTCGTAGTCCGAGTCGGACGGTTCGATGTCCTGGACCGATTGCGCGTGGTTTCGTAGGTCGTCTCGCAGTTGCTGGAAGGCCTGGACGATGACCGCGCGGTGGTTGGCCACGAGCGCTTCGAGAGATTCGATGTTCTTGCTCATGGCTGGTCCTCCGTCCACTCGGTGGGGATGTAGACCTGGTCTTGGGTTCGGGTCATGTCCTCGGTGATGTGGTCGACCTGGTGGTCTTCGAGGAGTTGCCGGGCTTCGTAGAGCGCGTCGATGAGTTGGCTGATCGCGGTGACGGAGCCGGTGATGAGTTCGATCTCGATCGGTGTTCCGCCGAGGTCGATCGCGACGAGTGGGGTGTCGCCGTTGCAGGCGAGGTTGATTCCGGCGACGGAGTTGTCGGTGAAGTCGTAGCCGACGATGATGCGGTCTTCGCGTTCGCCGCCGTTGGCGTCGTAGTAGCTGGTCATGACGCCTCCTTGTCGGATTGGGGGATGACGTAGGCGCGTTGCCAGGAGCCGTTGTGGGCTTGGCCGTTGCGCAGTGCCGACCAGCAGACACCGCAGCGGTGGGGCTGGTCGGGTGAGTAGACGAAGGATCCGCAGTCGTGGAGCCAGCCGAGGTTGCCGTCGTTGTCGCGGACGCCGGTGACGGCGTCGGCGGGGACGGGTTTGATGGTGATCATGGGGTTATGCCGCCTTCCGGAGGTGTACTGCGCGGCGGACGATCTGGTTGACGTGACGGTCGTTGAGGTAGGCCGTCTTGAGTCGGCGCGGGAGTCCGCCTTCGGCGCGGAGGAGTCCGACGCCGAGCGCTTCGGGTTCGATGTCCACGGCGGTGTGGCCTTGGGAGGCCCAGCCGGTGCCGAGGATGATGTCGCTGCTGGAGTCGGTGGCACAGCGGAATGCGAGCCGGTAGCCGAACAGGTCCCGCAGTGAAGTCGGGACGATGTCAGCGCTGGGGCGCTGTGTGGATGCGACCGTGATGATGCCCGCAGCGCGGCCGCGAGCGACGATGTCGCGCACCAGGACGCGGAACTCTTCTTGCTGTTCCTTGGTGCCTACGGTGACGGTGAAGTACGCCAGCTCATCGATGCAGAGGAGCTTGGCGCGGAAGCCGTCGCCAGCGACGATCTTCTTGCGGCCCGTACGGGCCAGGTGCAGATAGCGTTCGTCAAGGTCGGCCTGTTGTTCCCGCAGGACGCGCAGCGCCTTGGACATGTCGTTGCCGACGAACTCCTTCGCGACCGGTGCGTACGGCAACAGTTCAACAATCTTGCCGTCGATCAGGATGAGATCCACGTCGGAGCACAGTGCGGCGTGGGCGACGATGTTGCCTTGGGCTACGGACTTGCCCGCGCCGGGTTCACCGCCGATGAGGATGTTGCGGTACATCAAGCCCACGTAGACGGGCTTGCCGCGTGTGTCGAGGCCGAGGTAGGCCGGGTTGTAGATCGAGAGCGCACCCTTGGGTGCGGGGGTGGCCCCCGGCTCGCGCCGGGGGAACACCTTGAAACGAGTAGCTTTGAAGCTAGACATAGTCGGACACGTCTTCTCCGTTGGCGCCCAAGATCACCGTCTGGCTGTCGTTCACGGCAGCAGTGGTCTTGGAAGTTCGAGTACGCGTCTCACCACTGGCGGTTTTGGCCGGCCGATTCGTGGTGGACTCGTCAGGGACGCTGTCGGTGTTGTCGGGCGTGAGGAACGCCATGACCGCGTCGTCGGCGACTGCCGCTTCGGGCACGCCGCTGGTGTCTTCGAGCAGTGGCGAGTCGATGGTCTTCTTCGCCAGGGGGTCGCGACGGTCGATTTCGATCCGCACGATTGCGGCGTTGCGCTTCGACCGGGCGATGGTGGCTTTGCTTGCCCAGCAGGCAGATGCGAGGCTTTCGGCTTTGTTGTCGAGGTCTTCGACCGACTGGCCGGGGCGCATCCAGAGCCAGACGACCTGTCCGGTCTTGGTGGCGAAGCAGCCCAGGATGAACGGCAGGTTCCCGGAGTAGTTCAGGACCCGCATCTCGATCAGGCAGGCACGCAGCCGGTGCCGGGTGGTGACACACCAGATCCGGTTCAGGACGAACCGGCGGGCGGGGTTGTCGGTGACGATCCAGCCGCACAAGACGATGATCAGCAGGGCGTTGAGCCACAACGGGTTCGACTGGAAGTAGCCGGAGATCGCGTCGCCGTGGGCGATGACGATGTAGGCAATCGCGGCCAGGACGTAGAGCTCCCAGCGCCAGCGCCAGACGGTGAGCAGGAGTTTGACCGGCCAGGACTGGTTCGGCCGGGTAATGGTTTCGATGGCACCGCGTGAGGTGCTGCGCGCTCGACCAAGCGAGCGCTTGCGGGTAGATTTGGGCATGACAAGACCTCCCGATCAGGGGGTTGAGTCAGGAAAAACACGAAGCCAGGACGGTTTCTCAGGCCTGTGACCCGGCTTCGTGTCTCGTTTCCAGGGAGCGGCCCTTTCGAGGGCCGTTCTTGGTTTCTAGCTGTTGGTGCTGACTGGCGTTGACACGTATGCGTCGACCGCGGTGGCTTGACCCGATTCCGTGGGCGTGGCCGACTTCCAGACCGCGTATGCGTAGTCGCGTGCGGCGTACAGGTCGAGGCGACGATCAGTGGCCTCGCGGTACAGGTCGAGCAGTTGCCAGAACGCCTCCGAGGCGTAGACGGCGGTTGCGTCGTTGCTGATCGCAACGACAGGTTCAGCCCGGTTCAGGCTGTCGGTGATGGCCTTGTCGAGGAAGGCGATCACCAGTTCGATCTCGATGATTTCGTTGCACTTGGTCACGTACTCGGACCGTGCTTGATTCGCTGTGACGGTTCGATGCTCCATCGGTTGCGACATGACTACCCCTTCGCTGAGCAGTGCACGGATCACGGGACGAGTGGAGAACTACTTCGCAGAACCCGACGCGGCGTTGAGCGACTTGGCCTTGTACGCGACACCGTTCCGCCCGTTGGTGGCCCACGGCATGGCCTCCAGCTCGACCGGCACGACAACAGCGCCAACGTTGACCTTCGGCATGGCATTGCCCGCCAGAGTCACGTTGATCACCTCGCCGCCCGTCTCGTCGAGCGCCATCACCTGAACCGTCCAGAGCAGCTCGTTGGTGTTCCGGTCAGCCTTCTGCCGGCCGTTCTGGTCCTTCTTCTCCTCCACGCCCTTGGTGACCGTGAACGTCTTGCCCGTGGTGTTGATGTCCAGCTTCATGAGGAATCGCCCTCCTAGGCGTCAACCAGGCACACTCACTGCGTAGTGCTTCAACCCGGTATAAGGATGGTATATACCGGGCTTATACCGGCACAAGTCCTACCCGTCAGTAGTGTTGGCTTGGGTCCGGACAGCAAAAAGGGCGCTGACACGTAGGTGTCAACGCCCTGTGGGAGAGGGACCTTAGGCCCTAGTCGTCGGCCTCATCAGCGTTCGCCGTCAGGGATCGGCCGATGATCGAGGGGGCTAGGAGAGTCGGGACCACCAGCAATGCTCCAGCGGCCCACAGCGGCGCTCTGAGGCCCCATGCGGATGCGAGAAGACCTCCGACGATGCCACCTGCCGGGAGCATCCCGGTACCTAGTACCCGGAAGGAGGTTACGACTCGACCCAACAGATCAGGTGGCGTGAGACGCTGCCTCGCACTGACCGCTACGACCGTTGCAATCGACGTGCCCATGAAGGCGATCGCCAAGGCTCCCCCGGCGATGAATGGGTTCGTCGTCAGGGCCAAGCCGAACCATGCCAGCACCTGTGCCGCCATGGCTGTTTGAAGCGCTCGGGCGTCACCGATCTTCGTGATCACCCGCGATGCCAGCAGCCCTCCGGCGATGTTCCCGAGGGCACCGACCGCCAGGAGCAAACCGTACGCAGCGTTCGTGATGTGCAGCGATTCCTGCGCGAACAGGACTAGCGTCGCCGTGGCCGCACTGTAGGAAAGGTTGCTGACAGCAATCAGGACCGCGAGTGCGCGCAGTACTCCATGTCGAGCAAGCCAAACCATGCCATCTCGAATCGAGCGAAGAATCGAGACATCACGATTGGGCACACGGACGGTCTTGTGCCTCAGGAGGAGCACGCAGACCGCAGACACGAGGAACGAAACGGCGTTGGCCACAAAGGGGATTGCCGCCCCCGCTACAAACATCGCAGACCCTGCGGGCGGGCCGAGTAGCGATCGACCCGCACTCATGAGCGATCCCTGACGACCGTTGACCTTGTTCAGCAGTTCCACATCACGGTTGACCAGCTCAGGAATGATGCTCTGTGACGCAGCATCGAAGAACGTCGTGCCCGCCATGACCAGGAACGCTGCCGTGGCCAGCAGCGGAACAGATCCATGACCTGTGGCGATAGCGACCGCAACCAACCCGAGGATGATCATCCGAGAGAGATCCGCGACGATCATGACCGCACGGTAGGGCAGTCGATCTACTACGGCTCCAGCGAACGGTCCAATCAGGACCCAGGGAATCATCTCAGCGGCGCTGACGATCGCAACGGCGGTCGGATCTCGCGTCAATGCAGCCGCCGCAAGTGGAACCGCAGCCGCGAATATGCCATCCCCGAAGGAGGAGACCGCTGTAGCCACGTAGAGCGCACGAAGACGGCCCATCAATCCAACCTTCGGCTCCTGTGTCACGGTCATCTCCTCGGCTCCTCCCTCGGGATCAGATGATCTGCGATACCTAGTCGAATTCGCCGGCGCGCAGCCCAGCAGCGAAGACACGCCACTCAGCAGCGTCGAACGTCAGGACCGGTGAGTCGTCACCGAGCTTCGAGTCACGAACCGCACGCCACCCGTCGGGCCCCTTTGCCACCTCGACGCAGGGTGAGTCGTTTCCACAGCCGCCGCCACTCTGAGCAGCTCTGAACGGACCGAAGTCGTCGAGCGGGGGCGGGACAGGAACAGTTGCCACAATCAATTCCCTTCACTCTCCCGGATGGCATCAGCCAACCAGTTCAACGATTCATGAGGATCTAACGCCAGTTCTACTAATTCTTCCCAAAACATGTCGTACTGACGTACATCACGACTCGACCTAAATGTGACCTGAGCAGCAAATGTATCTGCCAGCACGACAGAGTCATCTTTCCCAATGTCGTAGATGACGAAACTTCCAATCGGCACGAGACCGTACGGTCGCCCGCGAGGCATGATCTGCACCGTAATGTGTGGCCTTCGTGCGCCCTCAGCAATTTGCTTCAACAGGCCAACACGCAGATCAGGCGGCGCATCCTTAAAGGTTACATCTAGAGCGGATTCCGTCAGAACGACATGATACTTCGGGCGCGGGCCCTTCATGATTACCTTGACACGCTCAACCCGCGCCTCCGCTGCAGCTTCAGCCTTCACGGGGTCTTTCTCATACCCCAGCATTAGATGGCGAGCATATTCCAACGTCTGCAACTGACCCGGCGCAAACAAAGGCTGGAAATGACGGATCTGATACGCCTGCATTTCGAGGCGATGAATCTCCTGTTGTCGCTCAACCAAGCCCGTTCGAGTGATCACAAAAGTCGAGAGAACTTCCGTTGCGCCTTCATCGACCAGGCGGGACAGGAGAAGCCTGTAATCTTCGCTCGTAAGCCGGTCGAAGGCCTCCACGAGCTGACGGCGCTCAGCGCCCGTCAAGGTGTCGTCAGCAAGTAACGTGCCGACCTTCTCAATTGTGGCACTCCGAAGCGAGTCCACCGCCGCTAGATCCGGGTGCCGCGCCCCAGTTTCCCAGCGCGAGATCGCAACTTGCGAGACGCCCGTCTTCTCGGCCGCCTGCTTCCCTGACATGCCCGCAACCTTCCGCATCCAACGAAGCTCGACGCCGAGAGGCGACGGGGCCGCTGCCGCTGGCATTAGAGTCCTTGCCGATCGGATGCGTACACACCCTTAGCATAAACCGGGTATATACCGGCAAGTCAAGCTGCACGGTCCCCAAATCCACACCTATCCGACCTCAGCGAACCTGCCTCACCTGCGACTCGCACGTTCCCTCGCATCTGGGGTCCCATCCGGTCGCCTGACAAGTTTCTCTACGTCTTCAAGACGGGCCCCTTCAGGGCCCGAAAGCGCGCCGCCACCACAGGGCGGGACGCCTGCCCGCCGCTCCGCTTCGCTGCACTCTGGGCGCGTCCCTTGGCTTGGCGCGCACGTGCCAACAGGGTGCCGGGTCGAAGACAGCAGAACCCGCCATCAACGCTCGACACCCTGTCGATACCTCGCTTGCCGGAGAGGCCGGCTACCCGCCGCCTGCCGTTGGCCGCATGCTCCGTCTGCCGGTGGGCTCCCGCATCGCCCCGCTAGCAATCATGGAAGGGACGGCCCGGCACGGCACGCCTCAAGGGCGCCTACGGCGTCCCTCCGGGATCTCCGACCCTTGACCCGCACCGCACCGCACCTAAGGTCGGCAGCTATCGGGGCGATGCGGGAGGTCTGCCCGCGGGCTTGACACGTACGCGTCACCTTAGCTGGGTGAGCAGGAGCACTCGTGGAGCGGTGCAAGTCAGAAACGAAAGCCGAACAGGCCTCCTGTCTCAAGCGCATCGGTCAGGCGCGGCTCGCGGATATGAGACGTGGGGTCAAAACCGCGACGAGCAGCCTTATCAAGGTCGTCGGTGTTGAGAGTAGCGATGTACTGCATGCCTTCTTCTCGAGCAACGTCGCGCGCAAGTGTAAGTGCAGCCGCCAGTTGCCGGTCGTCCACGCCATCGAATAGGTGGCTGTCATGAATCAGGAAATTGGGACCCCGACCATAACGCCACGCTAATACCGAGATAGTGAGATCGAAGCAAAATATGACCATATTGCTGATGCCCCGGCTGTCGTCACTGTGAATTCTCGGCGTGATTTTTAGGTTGTTGCGGGTGGCCTCGATAGCGAGGTACGCCTCTCGTCCCTCCCCATACAAGCGCTGGGCGTAGCCGGAAAACAGGAGAGTAGCCTCCGTTGTCTGCTCAGCTCGTTCGTCGAGGTCGGTCGTGACAGCTTGCTGGAGCTCCAGCCGTTGAGCCGTGAGTTGCCTCGAACTTGCTTCGAGTGTTTGAGCAGCGTCATAACGGTGCCGTAAGGCTGCCAACGCAGCCTCCTCACGGGCGAGGGCTTGCTGAAGGGCCGTGAGCGCTTCCAGAGCACCACCCTCATTCAGGGTACGCAAGAGTCGAGCCTGTTCATCGCCGAGCCTTGCACGCTCGACGCGCCGAGCCTCCAGACGTTCGGTCAACTCGGTGACTTCCTCATCCAAGAAGCGGCGGCGATTACGCACGACCGAGTGGTGGAAAGTCTTTACATCTTCAAAACGCTGGCGAACTTGGTCCGCCATGATGATGCCGAGCTCTTGGTAGACAGGTTCCAGATAGTCAACATCTACCTCACTGACCTCATTAACAGCCTGCTGCAAGTCTTCGAGGTTGCTCCTGTCGATCACATCGTCTTGAGAGAGTTGTTTGATCCGACGAGCAATCGCGTCAGCCTGGTCCTTGACTCGTTCATATTGCGGTACAACCTGGAAGTTGCTGATCTGGGATTGCAAACGATCGACCTGCGCTTGCGCCAGTGTAATCTGCCCGCGCAAATCTGCGGTCGAGCCAACGATCCTTCCCCACACCGGATCGTTAACTGCCTTGCGCAACTGGTTCCTGGTGGCTTGACGTGCGGCCAACTGCCTATAACCGTCTGCCAGTTGCCAGTCCAAACCGAGAAGATATGCGAGATTGGTAGTGGCGTCCGCATCAGACTGACGCGAAAATGTGCGAGTTGCCTCATTGAAACCATGCGCAGAAACTCGCCGCACGAGGAAGGAAAGTAGAGTGCGCCCACTGATCCCCGGATGGTCTTCACCGAAGCCGAACAAATACTCATCAATCAACTGGTTCCACTGCTCAACACTGACTTCGGCCGGCTCGTCGGCGTTAAAAAGCGTAACCTGGTTCCCGCCGGTGACATCTGGGTCAAGCCGCACAGTTCCGGAGCGGTTGCCTCGACGGTAGACGGACAACTCTTTGGTAGTGGGCCAGTCCATCTGCAAGCAGAACGTGATGTCACGCAACGCCTTCTTTGCGAACAATGATCGGGAGTCTGACCGAGCGCCAAGCAGAAAGTGAATCAATTCGATCATGCTCGACTTGCCCGCACTGTTTCGGCTGTCGGTGTCCGAGGATGCAGTCGTGGTGTCCGCAACAATAAGATTCAGTCCGTCGGTAAAAGTGACGGTTTTGAAACGCGGATCATCAGCGCTCAGACGTCGCAGCATTCGTGCTCCTAATCACCAAGACATCACGTCGCAATTCCACCGCACCCATACTGTAGAGAGCGTCCAGGGCGAGGATGAACCAGCCAAACGATACCGGAGAGTGATGACCATGTTCGATCCGCCAAGCCTTAAGCCTGGCCCAAGCCTGGCTGACGGACCGCGGCTCGTCCAACTGCAATAACACCTGAGCGCCGACAGCCAGCAGGCAACGATCCGGCGCAATGCCCTTAGTCGGTGTGATCACGCTGGCATTCCGATCGTCCCTGATGGGCTCCAGTCGTGCGGAGGTACCTCGAATATGTCGCAGCGCTCAAAAAAGTGCGATAAGACGACCCATGCGGCTCGTTGAGTTCGCGGCTGTTGTGACTCATTCCCAAGCACATACAGCTCAAGTTGCCACAGAACGTCTTCCGGATCGTCCCAGTCATGGCGCACCTGTTCGTAGTACAGGCGGAACCCCTGAGCGACCTCGTCATGCTCCAGTTCTCGTACAGTCCCATCATAGAAAGCGTCAACGAGGTGACTGTTCCGCATTCCTTGCAGCAGGCTTTGCCGCGCGACGCCTCGCAAATCGTTGAAATCCAGTTTCTTATGGGGAACGTCTGGTAATGGCATGAGCGGGTCAGATTCGGCTCGCAGATCCTTCAGGTGCTTCAAAAGGGGGGCGAGGTCTTCCATACCAATTCCGAATGTGAGTTGCTTGATTGGAATCTCACATCCGAGAACATCCTCGGTCGCCATCTTGTCAAGGCGCATGCACTCATGCCAGAGGCGCGTGCAACCCATCAGTTCGAAATCTATCGACTCGTCAACATAAGCAGCATCGGCAAGCAGCGTTGCAATCTCGGGATGCACTCCCCAGCGGTCGTTATGCACAAATACGAATGTGTCGAACTGGCCGCCACGCTTCGCCGTCGCCTTCGCAAGGTCTGATGCGAACTTGCCCTTCACTGCTGCAGCATCAAATTTCTGCGGCGCATAACATGCGTAAAGTTTGCGCGAGTGGAGAGTCAGCCCATCGGCTCCCTGGTCACCGAGATTTCCATGCGTTCTTACATCTAGGAAATCTGGATGGCGTGCACACATGATCTTGTGGAAGAAATCTTCGAACCCAGATCCGTGCAGATCTGCTAATTGTTGAGTGAAAAGCAGCCGAGCGTACATACGCTGTTCGAAGTTCATCGATCCCCCTATGCCCACAGGGCGCAACTGTATCGCAGCGCCTCGTAAGCGTCGAGAGTCCTGATGGCCGCCCATGGCCGACGAAACGTCGCACAGCGAGGTAAGGGCGAGTGGCAGAACAACAGGCCCACCGGACTCGATGCAGCGCTCCTCAGTTGCAGCTCGGCCGCGTTCACTCGCGTTCGGACAAGGTGCGTTGACGAGCGGCCTGCAGCGGCTCTCGAAGCCACCTCTTTCACCGCCACCTTGGATGGGAAACGCCACAAGACGACGACAGGCGACGGCGACTGCCCCGGTGGAGACATCCCAGGTCAGACCGCAGACTCGACGACAGGTGATGATCGACCGCAGGCGGGGATCACCAATCCGCGGGTTGTGGGCATCCGTCAACCACGACTGACTCCCCGACGAGCTGCCTCCTGCGTGGCCTCGCTCGGCCATACGTCGATCGGTCGCAGATAGCTGGGAGCAAACCAGTCCTCGACTGAACGGCCGGCACGATGATCCGGCACATAGACGACGCGCGCAGCCCAGTCGCCCCCATTGGTACGACGCCACTCCAGAATCAGACCTGGCCAGGGCCCCCGCTCGCGCGCCGTACGCAGGACCCAGCAGTGGCGAGTAGCGAGGTTCGGAGGCGGCTCCCGAGAGTACCGGCGATTGGTCCCCATGTTGAGAACTATAGAACATGTGTTCGATAGAAGGTTGACTCGTACGTGTCAACCCAAACCTGTGGATTACCGACTCCGCGCACACTCGATCGGTGCCAAACTGGGGAACAGGTCTGGCGCGGCCAGCGTCCCAGACCCTGGCCCGAGCCATAGCGTGCAACGGGAGGAGAGGCGTCGGCAGGTCACCGGACCGTACTCGACGCGGTTGCAGTAGCGGTTGCGGTACGCCGCCGTGCGCGCTGGTTCGGGGCGGGTCAATCACCTTTAAAATAAGGCATCTACGAACTGACGCGAACGCCACCGAACCCAGGATGGCCAAGCTCATACCTTTGCGGGGCCGCGCCCTTTCTACCTCGGGTGGGCAAACCCTTGGTTGAGCGACACGCGAACAGTGGGCGACAACCCGGGGTGCACGGCGGGCGTGGGAACTGGAATGCTGTGGCGGGTGAGTCCCAAGACGTTGACGGATCTGGTGGCGCCGGACTGGGCCGAGGCTTTGGCGCCGGTCGAGGACACGGTCGCGCGGATGGGTGAGTTCCTGCGCGGCGAGATCGCTGCGGGGCGGCCGTATCTGCCGGCGGGTGAGAACGTGTTGCGCGCGTTCAAGCAGCCGCTGGAGCAGGTGAAGGTGCTGGTGGTCGGCCAGGACCCGTACCCGACGCCCGGACACCCGGTGGGTCTCAGCTTCTCGGTCGCGCCGGACGTTCGGCCGATTCCGCGGAGCCTGGCGAACATCTACCGCGAGCTGATGGCGGACGTCGGCGTACCGGCTCCGTCCAACGGTGATCTGACGCCGTGGGCCGAGCAGGGTGTGTTGATGCTCAACAGAGTGCTCACCGTGCAGCCCGGCAAGTCCGGTGCGCACCGCGGCAAGGGCTGGGAGAGCGTGACCGAGCAGGCGATCCACGCGCTGGTGGACCGCGGCGGCCCACTGGTTGCGATCCTCTGGGGCCGCGACGCGCAGACCCTCAAGCCGATGCTCGGCAGCACGCCATACGTCGAGAGCGCACACCCGAGCCCGATGTCCGCGGACCGCGGCTTCTTCGGCTCCCGCCCGTTCAGCCGCGTCAACGCCCTCCTGGAGCAGCAAGGCGCGACTCCGGTCGACTGGCGCCTCCCCTAACAACCCTGCACCGATAACGCGCCGGACCCTCGCGGTCACGGCGCGTTCGCACGTGTCCGGACAATTTGTTCGAATGATCCATTGCAGGATCGTTCAACAATCTCCTATGGTGAGCGGAATCGCCCTGTCCCTCCGGGAGGAACCATGTGGGTTCTGCTCGCCATTGCGGTGGTGGTCGTCGGGTTCGCGCTCCGGATCAACTCGATGCTGGTCGTCACCGCGGCCGGGATCGTGGCCGGCCTGATCGGCGGCCTGTCTCCGGTCAAGATCCTGAACGCGTTCGGCGACGGGTTCGCCGGCAGCCGGTCCGTCACCGTCTTCATCGTCACGTTGCCCGTCATCGGGCTGATCGAGCGCTACGGCCTGCAACACCAGGCCCGCAAGCTGATCAGCAAGCTGAGGGTCCTCACCACGGGCCGCTTGCTGGCCCTGTACATGCTGATCCGGCAAGGCACGGCCGCGGTCGGACTGACCAGCATCGGCGGCTACGCGCAGGCAGTCCGGCCGCTGATCCATCCGATGGCTGCCGGCGCGGCCGAGCGCAAGTACGGCACCTTGCCGGAGAAGATGCAGGAGAAGATCAAGGGCTTCGCGGCCAGCGCCGACACCGTCGGGGTCTTCTTCGGTGAGGACATCTTCGTCGCGATCGGCTCGATCCTGCTGATCACCGGCTTCGTGGACACGACGTACGGCCTGAAACTCGAAGCGATCGACATCGCCGTCTGGGCGATCCCGACCGGCATCTGCGCGCTGCTCATCCACGGCTCGCGGCTGTGGTTGCTGGATCGCACGCTCGACAAGATGGCCGCCGAGGCCGACGCCGACGCTGACGCCGAGGAGGCGACCCGGTGATCAAGGTCGAGTGGTTCTACTGGCTGTGCGGGATCTTCTTCCTGCTGATCGCGCTGCAGGCCTTCAACGACCGCAGCAACCGCAAGCGCCTCGGCAGCGCGGCGTTCTGGGGCATCCTCGGACTCTCGTTCTGCTACGGCACGTTCGTCGTACACAAACAGGCACCGGCCTGGTTGCTCGGCATCGCGGTGATCGGGATCGCGGCGCTGGCCGGCGCGGGATTCCCGGGCCGCGGTCAGGAGCGTACGACGACACCCGAGCAGCGCGCGCGCTTCGCCGACCGGTTCGGCAACAAGCTGTTCCTGCCTGCTCTGGTGATCCCCGTCGTCGCGGCGATCTTCGGCGCCTGGCTCGCCAAGGTGAAGCTCGGCAACGGCAAGCTCCTGCTCGAGAGCGGCTCCGCCACCATCATCGGCCTCGGCGTCGCCTCGATTCTGGCGCTGATCGTCGGCGTCATCCTGTTCCGCCCGAAATCGCCTGCGGTGCCGCTGCACGAGGGCCGGCGATTGCTCGAGCACATCGGCTGGGCCGCGATCCTGCCGCAGATGCTCGCCACGCTCGGCCTGCTGTTCACCGCGTCCGGTGTCGGCAAGGCGGTCGGCCGGGTCACCGATCACCTGATCCCGAAGGGCTCACTGATCGCTGCCGTGGCGCTCTACTGCATCGGGATGGCGATCTTCACAATCATCATGGGCAACGCCTTCGCGGCGTTCCCGGTGATGACAGCCGCGGTCGGTTGGCCGCTGCTGGTGCAGCAGTTCCACGGCACGCCGGCAGTGGTGTTCGCGGTCGGCATGCTCGCGGGCTTCTGCGGCACGCTCTGCACGCCGATGGCCGCCAACTTCAACCTGGTTCCAGCAGCCCTGCTGGAGATGAAGGATCAGTACGGACCGATCAAGGCCCAGGTCCCGACGGCGATCCCGCTGCTGGCTTGCAACATCGTCATCATGTACATCTTCGCGTTCTAAGGAGTCCCATGAAGTACGCCGCCGACTGGGCCGACATCGCCTGCACAGTGCTCGAAACGATGTACCCGTACAGCGCCGCGCACGCGACAACCGGCCCGGACGACGTCGACTCGACCCCGGATCGCCTGCATCCGGCGTTCCACGGGTCGTACGACTGGCACTCCAGCGCGCACATGCAGTGGTCCCTGGTCCGGTTGCTCACGCTGGCACCGGACCAGGTCGGCCGGCGCCCGATCGAAGTACTGGACGGGCGCCTCACTCCGGAGGCGATCGCCACCGAGGCGGCGTACCTGCGGGAGCGGCCGTACTACGAACGCCCGTACGGCTGGGCCTGGGCGGCGATGCTGGTGGCCGCGGGCCGGCAGACTCGATGGGCCGAGGCGCTGCCTCCGCTCGGCGACGTCATCGCGGACCTAGTACTCGCCTGGTTGCCGAAGCAGGCGTACCCCGTGCGGCACGGCGTACATCTCAACACGGCGTTCGCGCTCGCCCTGCTCCATGAGGCGTACGGCGAGCTGGGCCGGGAGGATGTGGTCGATGCGATTCACGCGCGGGCGCTGGACTGGTTCGGCAGCGACACCGCGTACGACACTCGCTTCGAACCGTCCGGAACCGACTTCCTGTCCCCGGCGCTGTCCGAAGCGGAACTGATGCGCCGCGTACTGCCGGACGCCGAGTTCGCGGACTGGCTTTCCGCGTTCCTTCCAGGCCTAGGTAAGGGGGCGCACCGGCATTTGCTGGAGGTGCCGATCACCGATGACTCCGGAGATGGGCAGCTGGCGCACCTCTCGGGTCTGGCCCTGAGCAGGGCTTGGCAGTTGCGGACGATCGCACCTGCACTGCCTGACGTTGCCGACGTACTGCGCGCCGGCGCGGACCGTCAGGTCGATGCCGTACTGCCGACAGTTACTGGCGGGGACTTCATGTCGACGCACTGGCTCGTGTCGTTCGCCCTCCTGGCTGACCAGGCGTAGACGTCCCGGTCCAGCTCCGCCAGAGCTGCGCGTAGCGCCCACCGGCGGCCAGCAACGCTGCATGTGTTCCTGACTCGACCACCCGCCCCTGGTCGAGGACAACGATGCGGTCTGCCTGCTCAGCCTGCGTCAACCGGTGCGCGACAACCAGAGTGGTCCGGCCGGCAGTCGCTGCCACACTGGCTCGCTCCAGCTCACGCGCACCCGCGCTACCGGCTTCTGCAGTCGCTTCATCCAGTACGGCGACAGGCGGGTCCGCGAGCACGAGCCGCGCGAAGGCAATCTGCTGCGCTTGTGCACCGGTCAGTTGATGACCGTTCTCACCCACCACCGTGTCGAGGCCCTCCGGTAGCGCGCGTACCCAGGCCAGCGCACCAACCCGGTCGAGTGCCGCTTCCACTTCGGAGGCGGTCGCAGCGGGCCGTGCGAGCCGCACATCTTCGACCAGCGGGCCGGAGAAGACATGTACTTCCTGGCTGAGCAGGGCGACCTGTGTACGCGTCCGGGCCCCGCCCAACTCGCGGATGTCGACTCCACCGAGCTTCACCGCGCCGGCCGACGGCGCAAAAACTCCGGCGGCAATGGCTGCCAGCGTCGTCTTGCCAGCACCACTCGCACCCACCAGCGCGACCCGTTCACCTGGTTCGAAGCGCAGCGATATCCCGGTCAGCACCTCAGGACCGTCGTACCTGTGGCTGATCGCCTGCAGCTCGAGCGACGCGTCGGCCGGCCCCTGACCTGAGGGTGGTTCGGGCGCCGGCTCGATCTCGAGTACACCGGCCAACCGGGACATGCCCGCGGCCGCCGTCTGGATCTGGTCGAACTCCATCAGGACAACGTTGACCGGGTTGAACAACCGGTGGAAGTACAACGCCGCCGCAGTCACTGCCCCCACGCTCACCGCATCGGCACGTACCAGGAAGAACCCGGTCACCAGGATCGCGGTCAGCCCGGTGACCTCCGCATGGTTGATCCGCGACGAGAAGAAGCTGAACAACCGGAACACCGTGATCGAGATGTCCCGAGCCGTCCCCGACGTCGCGCGGATCTTCTCCAGCTGCCGGTCCTCCAGCTGGTACGCGCGCACGGTCGCGCTCCCCCGCAAGGACGCGATGATCGCCTCGGACCGCTCGCCCAGCGCAACCCGCTCCTGCTTGTAGTACGGCGCCGACCGCCGCAGATACCACCGCAACGCGAGTAAATACATGGGTACGGCGAGCATCCCGGCCAGACCGAGCCGCCAGTCGAGCGCGAACATCCCACCCACGGTCAGCACGATCGTCAACGCCGCACCGAGCACCGACGGACCCACCTCGGTCAGCGCGGCCGCGACCGAAGCCACGTCGTCACCCACCCGCGAGAGCAGGTCACCCGTCCGCACCTTCTCCAGCACCGGTGCGGGCAACTGCAGCACGCGATCGAGCACCTGCTCACGAATCCGCGCCAGCACGGTCTCACCGACTCGCGCGACCAGCGTCACGCCGAGCGCGGTCAGTACGCCGGACAGCACCGCGGCGATCCCGATCATCAGAACGACCCGCACGATCGCCGACCGGTCGCCGTCGGTGATCTGGTCGATCAGCTGACCAAGAGCCCATGGAGCGACCAGTCCGGCCGCACTGGCTCCAGTGATCACGACAGCCGCGAGAACCGACAGCACCGGCAGTCGCCGGATCTCTCGCCACAGAACGGTCCACGTCGCCCGCGGACCGGCAACAGGAAGCAGGTTCATCGCAGCACCGCCTCCTGATACCCCGCATCCGACGAGGCGAGGTCGGAATGGATGCCCTCAGCAACCACCGTCCCGTCGGCGATCACAACCACCCGGTCCATCTTTCCCAGCAGTGCTGGGCTGCTCGTCAGCACCAGCGTGGTGCGGCCAGTTCGCTCGTCAGCCAGTCCCTCCGCCAGCAACTCCTCGGTCACCGCATCGACCGCCGTACTCGGATCGTGCAGCACCAGCAACGGCGGCTCAGCCAGCAATGCACGCGCCAGTCCGAGCCGCTGACGCTGCCCACCCGACAACGCCTGCCCACGGTCAGCCAGTGGGCGGTCCAACTCTTCGATGAGGTCAGCCGCGCCGGCGGCGGTCATCACACGCTCAAGCCTCTTCTCCGCCAGGAGGTTCGTGCGGAGCGTGCCTTCGAAGAGATCCGTCTCGTGGCGCTCAAGCAACACAGTCCGCCTGAGCAGGTCTACGTCGAGCTCCTCAAGCGTGGTGCCTCCGATGAGGACTGTGCCGGTGTGCTCCGGGGCCCTTCCAGCCAGCACGGTCAGCAGAGCGTCGGCATCGCGAGGGTCGTAGCAGAGGACGCCGACGGACTCTCCCGGCTGGAGCACCAATGTCAGCGAGGAGAGGGTCCCGTGCGACACGCCTTCCAATGTCAGAAGAGGCTTCGCCGGGTCGAGGGAGGTTGCGGTGCCGGTGACAGTCTGGGGCGGCGACGAGAGGACTGCGGAGAGGCGTGCGGCCGATGCGCGGGCCCTCGCGAAGATCTGGCTCGCGTAGCCCAGCGTGCCGACCGGTTCGGCCACGAACTGCGCCAGCCCGACCACAGTGATCAGTTCGCCGATCGTGATCCGGCCGTGCAGAGCGAACCATCCGGCAACCCCGGCAACCGCAGCGAGCAACAGACCGCTCAGTGCAGTCGTCACGCCGTCCTGCAATCCGTTGGTCGATGCCGCGCGCAGCGTTGCGCGCAGAGTGTCCTGGCTGGAGTGCCGGTATCGCGCAGCTGCGTTGTGCTGCGCGCCGATCCCCCGCAGCGTCCGCAGCCCAGCGACCAGGTCGGTAGCTAGCGCAGTCGTCTGCGCAACCGCCTCCTGCTGACTCGACGTACGACGCGTCAGCAGCGGTGACAACGCCTGAATCCCCAGCACCAGCAGCGGTACGCCGATCAGCACGCCGAGCCCTAGTGGTACGTCGACCAGCAGCAAGGACACCGAGGACACGATCAACGCAGTACACGCGGCGGCGCCCACCGAGAGACCCCGCATCACCAGTGCGGCCTTCTCGGCATCCGATGTCGCGATCGACAGCAGCTCACCCGACCGCAGCCCGGTCCGGTGACCACGCGGGTCCAGCACCCGCTGTGCGATCTCCAGCCGCAGCAGATGCGTCTCGTACTCGATCGCCCACACCACTTGCCGCGCACCGGTCTTCCAAGCGTTCGACAGGACGGCGAACAGCACGACCATCATCAGCACGCACCACAGCAGCGGCTCGATCCGGCCCGTCGTCACCGCCCGGTCCACGAACACACCGATCGCCACCGGCACCGCCGCCTCGGTGGCCTGATGCAACGAGAGCACCAGCACTCCTGCGACCATCCGGCCCCGGTGCCGCCGAACCGCCCGTCTCAACAACTCCCCAGTGGACATAGTTAGGTAACCCTAACCGACCATCGCCGATTGACACCCGCCGAAGTCCGCCGTACGGTCTCGCGTTAATAGTAAACTTTCCTAACAGTTCACGGGATCAGCGCGGCGTGTACCCGCGAGCGGCGATGGGAGGCAGGGTTGGCTCATGGCAACAACACCCGGAACGCCGCGCCTGCTGCGCGCGATGAACGACCGCGCCGCCCTGGATCTGCTGCTCAGCCAGGGGCCGCTCTCCCGTACGACGCTGGGCAACCTGACCGGTCTGTCCAAGCCGACCGCGTCGCAGCTGCTCGCCCGGCTGGAGGCAGCCCACCTGGTCCGCCCCAGCGGCACCACCGCGGGGCGCCCCGGCCCGAACGCGCAGCTGTACGAGATCAACGGCGGCATCGCGTACGTCGCGGGCCTCGACGTGACGCCGACGCGGATCCGGGCCGCGGTCGCGGACCTCACCGGCAACGTGGTCGGCGAGTACGAGCTGGCCACTCCCGGCCGCAGCGCCAAGGGCACGGTCGACCGGGTAGTGAAGGCGATCGAGGGTGCGGCCGGCGAGGCAGGGATGAACCGTGAACGCCTGCACCGGGTCTCGATCGGCACACCGGGTGGCTTCGACCCGACCACCGGCCGGCTGCGGTACGCGACGCACCTGCCCGGTTGGCATGCCCCGCATCTGCTCGAGGAGCTGGCCGCTGCGGTCGCCGTACCACTGGAGGTCGAGAACGACGTCAACCTGGCCGCGATCGCCGAGCAGCGCGTCGGCCATGCCCGCGAGCACGACAACTTCGTGCTGCTGTGGGGCGAGGAAGGCATCGGCGCCGCGATCGTGATCAACGGCAGGCTCCACCGCGGTGCGACCGGCGGCGCCGGCGAGGTCGCGTTCCTGCCACTGCCGGGTACACCGCTGGTCCGCAACGTCGGCCGGAACAACGCCGGTGGCTTCCAGGAGCTCGCCGGTGGCGAACCGGTCCTGGAGCTCGCCCGCGAACACGGCCTGAAAGCCCGTACGCCGGAAGCCGCGATCGCGGTCGCACTGCAGACCGAGGGCGCCGGCGACGCCGTACTCACGGAGTTCGCGCACCGGCTCGCCGTCGGTCTGGCTGCGATCGTGGCGGTCGTCGACCCGGAGCTGATCGTGCTGGCCGGCGGCGTCATCACCGCGGGCGGCGAACGCCTGCGCGGCCTCGTCCAGGACGAGCTCGCCGATCTCGCCGTACCCAGGCCGCAACTGCTGATGACCGCGATCAGCACCGACCCTGTGCTCTCCGGAGCCTTGCAGTCCGCCCTCAGCACGACCCGTGACGAGGTCTTCGACACCGCTGGTCCCCCTGTCACCTAGGAGCAACCGCATGAAACTCACAGTCGTTGGTGGCGGGTCCACCTACACGCCCGAGCTCGTCGACGGCTTTGCCCGGTTGCGGGACACGTTGCCAGTGTCGGAGCTGGTGCTCGTCGATCCGGCGGCGGACCGGCTTGAGCTGGTCGGCGGTCTGGCCCGCCGGATCTTCGCAAAACAAGGGCATCCGGGCCGCGTGATCACCACGTCCGACCTGGACGCGGGCATCGAGGGTGCGGACGCCGTACTGCTCCAGCTCCGCGTCGGTGGGCAGGCCGCGCGCAACGAGGACGAGACCTGGCCACTGGAGTGCGGTTGTGTCGGCCAGGAGACGACTGGTGCCGGTGGCCTCGCGAAAGCCCTGCGGACCGTGCCGGTAGTGCTGGACATTGCGGAGCGGGTACGGCGTACCAATCCGGACGCGTGGATCATCGACTTCACCAACCCGGTGGGCATCGTGACGCGTGCGCTGCTGTCGCACGGCCACAAGGCGGTCGGGCTGTGCAATGTGGCGATCGGGTTCCAGCGCCGGTTCGCAGCCATGCTCGGGGTCACACCGGAGGAGGTGTCGCTGGACCACGTGGGGTTGAACCACCTGACCTGGGAGCGCGCGGTCCGCGTCAACGGCGAGGACATGCTGCCCAAGCTGCTCGCCGAGCACCTCGACGAGCTGTCCGAGGACCTGATCCTGCCGGCGGACGTGGTGCGCGAGCTGGGCGTCGTACCGTCGTACTACCTGCGCTACTACTACGCGCACGACGCAGTGGTGAAGGAACTGCTCACCAAGCCGTCTCGGGCCGCTGAGGTCGCTGCACTCGAGAAGGAACTGCTGGACATGTACGCCGATCCGAAGCTCGACGAGAAGCCCGCACTGCTCGAGAAGCGCGGCGGCGCGTACTACTCCGAAGCAGCTGTCGCACTGGCGTCGTCACTGCTGAACAACACCGGTGACGTACAGGTGGTGAACACCCTGAACAACGGCACGTTCCCGTTCCTCGCTGACGATGCTGTCATCGAGGTGCCGGCCACTGTCGGCGCCGAGGGTACGACGCCGGAGCCGGTCGCCCCACTGGAACCCTTGTACGCCGGACTGGTCGCACACGTGACGGCGTACGAGGACCTGGCGCTGGAGGCCGCAGTGAAGGGCGGATCGGAGCGGGTGTTCAAGGCGCTGCTGGCGCATCCTTTGGTCGGGCAGATCGCCATCGCGCAGGCGCTGACCGACAAACTGCTCGCGCACAACAAGGCGTACCTCCCGTGGGCGCGCTAGTCCCCGGCGGAGTCCTCGCCTTCGACGCCGGCAACAGCAAGACAGATGTCGCACTGGTCGCCGCAGACGGGACAGTGCTCGGTACGGCGCGTGGTGGTGGGTTCGAACCGCAGAAGATCGGGCCGGTCGCCGCAGTGGCCGGACTGGAGCCTCTGGTACGTGCTGCGGCGGCTGATGCCGGGCTGCGACTGGGCGACGTACCCCTGGTGCAGCAGATCTCGGCGTGCCTGGCGAACGCCGACCTGCCGATCGAGGTGGAGCAGCTGACCAGTGTCTTCGAGGACTGCGGTTGGGCGGAGTCGGTGTATGTCACCAACGACACGTTCGCTCTGCTGCGGTCCGGGGTGGACGAGCCTCGTGGCGTGGCAGTGGTGTGTGGGGCAGGGATCAACTGTTCCGGGATGTTGCCGGACGGACGCACTGCGCGGTTCACGGCACTCGGGAAGGTGACCGGTGACTGGGGCGGCGGTGCACAGCTGGCCGAGGAGGCGTTCTGGTCGGCGTCGCGGGCAGAGGACGGCCGCGGGCCGGCGACCGCATTGCTGACCGCACTGCCGATGCACTACGGCCTGCCGTCGCTGGCCGCGGTGATCGAGGCGTTCCACTTCGGCGAGTTCCCGGCCGAGCGCCAGCTGGAGGCCGGGCCGGTGCTGTTCCAGGTCGCGGCCGCCGGCGACACTGTTGCCTTGGGCATCATTCAGCAACAGGCCGAGGAGATCGTCGCGATGGCGGTCAGCGCGTTGCGGCGCCTCGAACTGCTCGACGAGCGTGTCACCGTCGTCCTCGGTGGCGGCGTTCTCACCGCGGGACACTCCGTCCTGCTCGATCGAGTCGCGCAACTCCTGGCCGAGGTCGCCCCGAAGGCAGTCCCCCGCGTGGTCGACGTACCGCCGGTGGTTGGCGCGGCGTTGCTCGGACTTGACCACACGGCCGCCGGAGCGAGCGCGCAGGAGCGGTTACGCGCCGCATTCGCGCCACCACCGGCCGCTTGACATTGCATCCGCATTTCATTGGAGAGCGATGCAAACTCTCGTGAGTGATGTGGCGTCCCACCAGTAGGACCACATCCACTCGGGAGGTCGATGATGATTCGAAGGATCATAGGTCTCGGCACTACTGCGGCACTCGCGGTGACGGCACCGATCGTGCTCACCGGAGCTGCCGCGCCGGCCAACGCCGGCACGACAACTACGACAGCCAGCTGCAGTCAGCTCGCGTCTGCGACCAACATTTCCGCGGCGACGTACGCCGACCGCCTGGTGCGCGCCTGGGGCAGCGGTGCGACCGCCACGGCCAACTGCTACGCGTCGACAGCCGTCACCCGCACGCTCTACGGGCAGGTAATGCCCGGTGGCATCCATTGGCGTCGCGTCTCGACCGAAGGCGCCGCGGGGACGATCTACGTGACGTACCACGACGACGCTCGCGGCGGGAACCTCACGATCGGCGTACAGAACGTCGGTCTGCGCGCGGCCAACGGCTGGCACGCGGCGTACACCGCGAAGTTCAGCGGCGAGCCGCAGGCGTGGAACGCGGTCCAGTGGTCGGACAACCTGGTCCGGGCCTGGGGACGCGGCGACACGAAGTGGACGGCGTACTACGCAACGCCGACCGCGGCCGCGCAGCTGCACAAGGTCGCGGCGAAGGGCGGTTCGCACTGGACGCGCATCGCCACCGAGGGCGCGGCCGGTACGACGTACGTCACCTACCGGAACGACGTCACCCGGCACACGCTGGTGATCGGCGTGTCGAACGTCGGCCTGTCACAGGGCGACGCGCACGCGGCGTACACCGTGCAGTACCACTGATTGCTTGAGCTCGTCCTGCTGAAGTGTAATCATGATTACATGAGTACACAGACCGAGCAGGAGAAGGTGCGGGGCTGGCTGACCGGGCGGTTGCCGGGCGACTGGTTCGAGGGTGAGACCGAGCTGTCGATCGACCGGGACGAGATCCTGATCGTCGGCCGGATCCCCGCACCCGAGCAGAGCAAGGATGTGAGCGACTCCGAGCGCTCCGCCGCCGAAGCGGGCCGGGTCAAGCAGTTCCGCGAAGACACCCGTGACCACCGGATCGAGATCGCCCGCGAGCTCGAGCACGCCACCCGGCGGAAGGTCGCCTGGGGCGTCCGCTGCGGCGAGACCAGGACGGTGTTCACCTCACTGTCCGCGCCGGTGATGACCCGGCTCCGCCAGCCCGAGCGCCAGGTCCTCGACACCCTCGTCGACGCCGGCGTGGCACGCTCACGCAGCGACGCCCTGGGCTGGTGCGTCAAGCTGGTCGCCCAGCACAGCGAAACCTGGCTCTCCGACCTCCGCGAAGCCATGCGCAAGGTAGAAGACGTCCGCGAGGCAGGCCCTGGCACCGAGAGCTGACACCCACCCTCTGTGTACTCGCCTGCTGTAGACAGAGGACGGGCGGCAACCCGGTTGGATTGCCGCCCGCTCGAGGAGAACCGCTGAACAACCAGCCCGTCTACTGACCCTGTTGCCAGTTGGCGTTGGGCTGGGTGCCGTTGGACCAGGTACCGGCGCTGTGGGCAGCCGTATGCTGCTCGGGCTGGGCCGGCTGCTGGGTGGGCTGCTGGTAGCCGTTGTCGTAGGCGCCCTGGGGCGGGTACGCCGTCGTGCCGTTCTGGTCGGTGGTGGGCTTCATCATCTTGTCGCGGTCGAACAGGCTGGCGAGCGCCCGGCCGGCCATCTCGCGGCCCCCGAGGCCGAAAGCGAGACCGAGGGCGAGCGCGGCGCCGGCGAGGACGATCAGCAGCGTGTTCCCGGTCAGCTGGACCGCGATACCGAGCTGGGTCAGGGCGGCGAACGCGGCGTACACGAGGATCGCGTACTTACCCACCTTGGCCAGGGTTTCGTTGCCGGTGGCACCACGGATGATCGCGGCCAGGAAGTTCGCGAACAGCGCCGCCAGGCAGACGATCACGATCGCGGCGAAGATCCGCGGGATGTAGCCGAGCATGGTGCTCATGAAGTTCGAGATCTCCGGCACGCCGAGTGCGGAGGCGAACATCGTGAAGCTGATCAGGAACACGAACCAGAACACGACCTTGCCCAGCATCACCGAAGCGGTCAGCCCCGTGCCCGACCGTTGCAGCACACCGGAGACGCCGGCGCGCTCCATCCAATGGTCGAACCCGACCCGGCCGAGGAGCTTGCCGACGAGGTTCCCGAGCACTTTCGCGACGAAGTACCCGATCACCAGGATGACCAGGCCACCGAGCAGGTTCGGGATGAACGACAGAAGCTTGCTGAAGGCATCTTCGAACGGTTGGGTGAAGTCGATCGCTAAACGCTGACATCGGATGTTCCTTCCGGACTGGGCCCGCATCCGCTGCCGCGCAGGACTGCACACGACCCCGGCACGGGCGGATGCAGTGGTGTCCAGTATGACTCGTACCCTTGGTTGCGCAGGGCAAACAGCTTGGCACGGCGGGTCCCACTAGGAAAAGTGTTTGCATAAGTTTGAGATGCTGCGACCATGACCGAAGTCCTGATCCGCCGCGCCACCGCCGCCGACGTCGGCCCGATCGTCACGATGATCGCCGACGACCAACTGGGCGCGACCCGCGAGTCCGCCGACGACCTCACGCCGTACCTGGCCGCGTTCGAGCAGATCGACGCCGATCCCAACCAGCTGCTGGTAGTTGCTGAGCGCAACGATGAGGTGATCGGCACGCTGCAGCTGACGTTCATCCCCGGCCTGTCCCGGCGCGGTTCCACCCGCGGCCTGATCGAAGCCGTCCGGGTCGCCGCCCCCGCCCGCGGCGCCGGCCTCGGCACCACCCTGATCCAGTGGGCCATCGAAGAATCCCGCACCCGGGGCTGCACCATGGTCCAACTCACCTCGGACAAATCCCGCACCAACGCCCACCGCTTCTACACCACCCTGGGCTTCACCAACTCCCACGAGGGCTTCAAACTCAAACTCAGCTGACCCGCTTGGGCGGTGCTGTGAATGTGTTGCAGGAGACGGGGTTGGCGGAGCGGAAGCCCAGCTCGCTCCAGTAGCCGTGGTTCTTGCGGCTGCCGTGGTCGGGCACATGTTCGGGGGCGTTCTCGTCGCCGGCATGGGTGACGAAGTAGTAGAACGTGTCGAGGCGGTCGCCGGTCAGGCCGAGGGGTTTCCGTTCGGCGCCGAGGAAGGCTGCGGCGAAGCAGCTCGCCTGGAGTTCCATCCTGCGGTTGCGCTCCAGCTCATCAGACTTGAACGGCAGCTGACCTGTGTCGTACATCGTCATGATGCCGGTCAGCGTCTGCAGGTGATGACCGTACTCGTGCGCGAGCGTGTGCAAGAGCCGGATTGTTCGCCAGCCGGCCTCCTCGACCGCGAACGTGTGCCAGCCGAGACAGATGGCATCCTCTCCCGTGTCGTAGTACGCCCCGCGATCGTCGGCGTCCACCGCGGGATCACAACCACCACTTCCGAAAGGGACGAGTGCGGCCGGCGTGAACTCGACGTCCGCGCGCGGAACCAACGGTGCCCAAGCCCGATTCAAACAGTCCACCAGCGTCCGCGCGTACCGAACGATCCCTGCGTTGTCCTTGGGCGCTGTGCCCGGCAACACGCACCGCACCCCGCGCACCTTGCCGGCCGTGTACAGCCCGTTCCCGACGAGAAGCGAATCATCCGGCGAAGTCGGCGTAACCACCGTCTGCACCGCCCGTCGAGTCGCCACCGGCGTGGGAGTCGGCGTCAGTGTCGGAGTCGGTGTCGGAGTCGGCGCTGGATCGGCTGCTGCGGAGGTGTTGTGCGGCGTACATGCTCCTGCGAACAGGACGCTCAGGGTGACGGCTACCGCGAGCGTGATGCGGTTTGGCATGTTAGGTGACCTTGCTGGGTGGGACGGACCAGGTGTTGCAGGCGGAGGGGGACTTGGCTTTGAAGGCGGCTTCGGCCCAGGCTGTGCTGCTCTTGCGTGAGCCGTGCTCCGGTTTGACGGCGGGTGGGTCGTCGTCACCGGAGTACGCCGCGTCCTCGTAGTCCTGCAACCTGTCCTCGTCGTACAGGTGAAGGGTTTGCTGATTCGCGCCGATGAAGGCGGAGGCGAAGCAGGACGCCTGCAGTTCGTGGCGGCGCATCTGCTCGAGTTGCGCCGCGCCGGTGGTCCGGTCCCAGCGGTCCTCGAAGTACGACGAGATCCCGACCAGTTCCTGCACGTGGTGCCCGAACTCGTGCGCCATCGTGAACTGGAGGTACACACCGGCCCACACCCGGTCGTACGCGTCCTCCTCGACGAACTGCCGCCAGTCGAGATAGATCCCGGAGCCCGCGGAGCAGTAGAACCCACCGACTTCCTTGGTGAGGATCCCGCAGCGCGTCTTCGAGCCGGCATTGACGGCGTACACGTTTGCGGAGGAGAACACGACGTCCGAACGCTCGACGACCGGCTTCCAGGCTCGCTGGAGACAGCCCAGGACCGCGCTCGCGTACAGCTGCACTTCCCTCCGCGTCGTCAGCGCGATCTGTGGCAACTCGCAGGGCACCGCCGGAACCTGACCCGTCGAGTAGATCTTGTTGCGGACCAGGTAGGTCTTCTCCAGCGATCGGTACGTCGGGGTCGCCTCCGGTGCCTTCGGCGGCACCCGCACGGTCTTCGGCGCGGTCGGCACCCGGCTGGGTTTCGGCGTCGGCGTCGGACTGGGAGTGGGACTCGGCGTCACAGATGGAACCGCGGCTGAGATTGTGGATCCGGCCGCAGGCGCACGCGAGGGCGCGCAGCCGGCGGAGACCGCGACGGCCAGCCCGAGGAGAGCCGCCACGACCCCGCGGTGCATCAGCTCACCTTGGCGGCGGAGGCGACGAACGTGTTGCAGGAGGCGGGGTTGGCGGATTTGAAGGCGGGATCGGACCAGGCCCAGTTGCTCTTGCGGGAGCCGTGGTCGCGGACCTTCTTCGGGTTGTACTCGTCGCCGGAGTGCTGCGCCTCCCACTGCCAGATCCGGAGCTTGTCACCCGACAGCCCGAGCGACTTCTTGTTGGCGCCGAGGAAGGCCGCGCCGAAACAGGTCGCCTGCAGCTCTTTGCGGCGGGACCACTCGAGTTCCTCGGTCTTGGTCTTCGCCCAGCCTTCGCGCGACCACGCCGCGGTGAGCATCTCGGTCATCTCCTGGACGTGGTGGCCGTACTCGTGCGCCATCGTGTCCATCATCCAGACCCGGGCCGCGACCGGATCGTCCTTGTAGTACTTGAGGTCGTTCTTCCAGCTGATGTTGATGCTCTCGTCTTCCCCGCAGTAGTAGGCGACGTCCTCCTCACCGGTGCAGTCGGTCGTCGCGTTCGGCTGACTGGTCTGCAGTACGACCTTCGGCGAGCGGAACTCGTACTTCGAGGCCTTGATCACCGGCGCCCAGGCCTTGTCCAGACAGGGCAGGAGCGCCTTGTAGTAGCGGAGGATCGCCGACTGGGAGTTCGGCTTGATCGCCGGCTCCTTGCAGCTCACCGAGGCGACCAACCCGGCCTTGTACACCGCGTTCTGCCGGAGCCTCTCCAGGTCAGGCACCGTGGTCGCCGTGACCGTCACCGTTGGGTCCGGGGGGACGGGGAGGGGGACCTGGGACTTCTTGACCGATGGCTGGGAGAGGGGGTTGTCGACTCTGGTGTCGTAGGAGTTGATGAGTTTGAAGCCGGCGACGGTGGCGCCGGTGAGCATGACCAGGACCAGGGCGGACAGGCCGGCGACGACCCGGCGGGAGTAGTGGCGGGGCGGTTTGACCGGCGGCGGCTCCGTCGAGAACTGCGGTACGCCGCGGGACGGGTTCTTGTGCCAGCCGGTCGAGCGCTGGCCGCCGATGCGGCGGGTGCCGGTCAACGGCGGCGCCGGTACGCCGGTGAGCGGGGCGACCGGTGGGCCGCTGTAGTCGCTCGTGGTGCCCGGTTCGGTCGGGATCGGGCGGGCCTTGCGGCGCGCCGGGGCGTCCTCGAGGGCGACCGAGCGCGCCTTCCCGAGACCGCCTGGTTGCGAGCTCCGCAGCGTGAGCGGGCGGGTGCCGGCGGCCGGCTCGTCGCTGCCGCCGGGCAGGAAGTGTCCCGGCTTCGGCGTACCGTCCTCGGAGTCAGACATCGGCCATTCCCATCTCGCTCAGCTGACCTTCGCGGATGCTGCGACGAAAGTGTTGCAGCTGCCCGGGTTGGTTGTCGCGAAGCCCTGGTTCATCCACAGGGTCAGGCTCTTGCTCGAGCCGTGGTCGGGGGTCTTGTCCTTGGTCTTGTCGTCGCCGCGGCGCTGGATCAGCCCGTTCCACTGCCGCAGCAGTTCGCCGCGGAGCGGGAAGCTGTTCTTGGCCGCACCGAAGAACACGGCGCCGAAGCAGTACGCCTGCAGGGCGGCCCGCCGCTGCTGCTCGAACTGCCCGGCCTTGCTCGCGGCCGTGTCGGCGAGGTTGTCGGACGCGTCGGCCATCCCGGTCAGGTTCTGCACGTGGACGCCGTACACGAACGCGAACGACTGCGCCATCTCCGCGCGGATCTCGGCCTTGTGCGTCGGGTACTGCTCGACGAGCTCCTGCCAGGGCATCGTCGCGCTGCCGCCGTCCTCGTCCTGGCAGTACAGCGCGAGGTCCTTCTGTACGCCGCACGCGGTCTCGTCGCCCTCCGCGTAGATGATCAGCCGCGGCGACCGGAACTCGAAGCCGGCCTTGGTCACGATCGGCTTCCAGGCCTTGTCCATACAAGCCGTCAGCGCCTGGTAGTACGAGCGCACGTTCTCCATCGACGTCGGCCGGAACGCGGGCTCCTGGCACTTCACCACCGGCATCGCCCCGGCCGCATAGATCGCGTTCTTGCCGACGATGTCCGCGTCCGGCGTACCCTTCCCGACCGGTTCGGTGACCGACGGCTCGCCGGTCGGCTTCACGGACGGCGTCACCATCGGGTTCACGCTGAAGCGGTCGGACGAGAACACCTTGACGGCGAACGTCGCGATGCCGGCGACGACGAGCAGCGCGCAGACCACGATCAGCGCGATCAGGCCCTTCGACCGCCGTTTCGTCGGGTCGAACGGGATCGGCTCCGGGTGGAACACCTCCCGGTACGCCGCGGCCGCGCGGTCACCGGCCGGCGGCGGTCCGAGCCGGCTGCCGGACAGCGTCGTACGGCGGGAGTCGATCCGGCTCCCTTGCAGTTGGGGCGGGGTCGGCGGCGCCTCGCCGCTCAGTCGCGGTGTGGGTGCGGCCAGCGGTGCGGAACCGCCGGGCGGCGTGATCGGCGTGACCGGAGGCACGCTTGGTCGCTGAGCGTCCGTCGTCCCCTGCTCACCCTCGCCGCCAGGCAGGAAATGACCAGGCTTGGGCGCCGGCTTGTCGGCCATGACTTCCCCGCTTCTCCCCAGTACCGGCCCCACGCCGGTCCCACCCATTCACCAAAGCAGCCGGAACACCCCCAGTGCCGGCCACCGGCTGATGTTGCGGCCTGGACCACCTGGCCGAAAACCAAGTTGCAGCTATTGACATCGTTTCGCGACCGACACGCCCTGGACAGCCGGCACCCTCTTGCCCGAAAGGGCAGCGACGATCAGCGGCGGCCACGGGCCAGGAAGTGCGGGCTGGCCGCCCTGAGGTTCGGGTCGGACTCGACCTGGCGGGCGAGGAGGACGGCGGACGGGAGGAGGGCCTCCGCGGCGTCGGGCGGGGTGTTCTGGAGGACGTTCGTGGCGGGTCCTTCGACGGCCAGGACCTCGACGTCGGTGAGGCCGGCGGTGGTGAGCTCGGTAGCCAGCTCTTCGGCGTGGTGGAAGTACGCGACGGTGAACCCGGCCTTGCCGTCGGTGCAGCCCGAGGCGAAGGCCTCGGTGAACACGGGCAGGTTCTCCGGCGTGAGGAAACCATTGCTCCCGGCCTCGAGGAGACCGGCGTACCGGCTGATGCCGGCCGCGATCACCAGGCCGCCCGGTCGCGTCACGCGGCGCGCCTCGGACAACGCCTGGGCGCGATCGGCCGCCTCGACCAGGTGATAGAGCGGGCCGAGCAGGAGCGTGACGTCCACACTCGCATCGGCCTGCTGCAGTTGGCGAGCGTCGCCGACCTCGGCGTGGAACGTCCCCACGGAGGCCGCCTGGTCTACATGTTCGCCGACCGGATCGACGAGCGTGACCTGATGGCCGTCCGCGGCCAGCCAGCGCGCATGGATGCCGGTCGCGCCGCCGACGTCGAGTACGGCGGACGCGGGCGGCAGCCAGCGCCGCAGGAGTTCCTGGGTCCGCAGGAACTCCAGCCGGCCGTGCCCGGACCGGATCAGCCGATCGTCCTCGACGTACCGGTCCCGGTAGAAAGTGAGAATCAACGGATCAAGATCAACCATCCGCCTACTGTGCCGGACGAAAATCCCGGGCACATCCCGTTTTGACGCCGCTACCCTGTGCGGATGGTGGAGCTGAAGCACGAGGACTATCCGCGGGCCGGAGGGTACGACGCCGAGTGGTTGCTCGCTCGCGACATGGGCCCGAATCCCCTGTGGTTGCTGGAGGATCTGGCCCGCGACCTCGACCTGCGACCGGGGATGCGGGTGCTCGACCTGGGCTCCGGGAAGGGCGCCACCGCGGTCTTCCTGGCGAAGGAGTACGGCGTCCAGGTGTGGGCCGCGGATCTGTGGGTCGACCCCACGGAGGCCGCCGCCTGCATCGCGCCGCAGGACGGTGTGGTGACGCTCAAGGCGGAGGCGCACACGCTGCCGTTCGCCAAGGAGTTCTTCGATGCGATCGTCTGCATCGACGCCTACGAGTACTTCGGGACCGCGGACAACTACCTCGCCTACATCACCAGCTTCCTCAAACCGGGCGGGCAGTTCGGTGTCGCGACTCCAGCGTTGACGAAGGAGCTCCGCGAGCTCGGGCACATCCCGGAGCACATCAAGAAGACGGTCGGGTGGGAGGCGCTCGCCTGGCACACCGCGGACTGGTGGCGGTTCCAGTGGGAGATCACCGAGCTCGTCGACGTCACCGCGGCGCGACTCCAGAAGGACGGCTGGTCGGACTGGCTCAGATGGTCCCGCGCAGTCTCGGAGTACCGCGGCGAGCCCGACGGCACCCTCGACATGCTCGAGGCAGATCAAGGCGAGTACCTGACCTTCGCGATCCTGGCAGCCCGCAAGCGCTGACGGCCTGGCATGCTGGGGGGCATGAACGAGCGGAGCGAGTTCATCATCAAACACAGCGCGATTTGTGCCTCATCCGCGCCCGGAGCGAAGCGAGGACGTGGATGAGCTGGGCTGTTTATGCGGTGCGCGGGCCAGGGGGCGTACGTCGCCTCGACGACATGCCGATGGACTACGAGCCGCCGTCGGTCGGTACGGCGACCGACGTGGTGGCCGCGGTCCGGGAAGTGGTGCCGGACGTCGACACGAGCAAGCCGTCCTGGCTGGCGCTGCGAAGTCCGGAGTACGACGTCGAGATGACCATCGGCAAGGGCGTCGAGGTCCGCGACATCACGTTCTACCTGAACGACGGCCCGCGGTCGATCCCGATCGTGATGGAGATCAGCCGCAAGCTCGGCGTCACGCCGTACGACACCGAGTCCGGCGACTTCCTCACCGAGGAGTCCCGCCCGCCCGTCCCGCCGCCGATGACGCCGGACGAGATCAAGATGAACAAGCCGAAGTGGTGGAAGTTCGGCCGCAAGTAACCCGGCCGCTGCTTGCCCCTACTGCTTCGCTTGCCATAGAATCAGGGCGATCGTACAGAACGATCGCCCTGGAGGAGGACGATGACGCCGACCGCGAGTCACGGGCAGGAGGTCCGCCGGCGATTGCTGGACGCCGCGGCCGAGCTGATCCCTGAGCGCGGCTGGTCCGCCGTCAGCACGCGGATCCTGGCCGATCGGGCCGGTGTCACGCCGAGCGTCGTGCACTACCACTTCTCGTCGATCCAGGACGTGCTCGCCGAGGCCGCGATCACCGCGATGCGCCAGGTGCTCGCGGCAACCGACTTCACCGCCGCGCCGTCGCCGACTGCGGCCGTCGACGCGATGCTCGCCTCGGTCGAGCAGTACGACGGGACCGATCCGATGTCGCTGCTCTTCACCGAGACCTACCTGGCCGCAACCCGCGACGACCGGCTGCGGGCGCAGATCGCCACGCTCGTGACGGATTTCCGCACCCAACTGAGCCATTGGCTGGCAATCCATCAGGTCCCCGAGCCCGCCGCGACCGCCGCGGTGCTCGCGGCAGCGATCGACGGCCTCCTCCTGCATCGGGGCCTCGGGCCAGAATCCCCTGCCCTGCCGACAGTTCTGCGAAGGCTGGTGAGTTGAAGTGCACGTCATCATCTGTGGCGCCGGAATCGCCGGACTCGCGCTGGCGAACCGCCTGTCGGCGCTCGGCCAGGAGGTCACCGTGCTCGAACGCAGCCCGGGCCCACGCGCCCAGGGCTACATGATCGACTTCTTCGGCCCGGGGTACGACGCGATGCGCGCAATGGGACTAGTACCTGCCTTGGAAGAGGTCGCGTACCACGTCGACGAAGCCGTCCTCGTCGACGAGCACGGCCGGCGCCGCGCCGGGATCGACATCCTGCAGTTCGCCGAGGGTGACCTGCTCAGCTTGATGCGGCCCGACCTCGAGCGCGTCCTGCGCGAACACCTCCCGCCAGCGGTCGACCTGCGGTACGGCGCGACTCTTGTCGGCGTCACGCCCCGGGACGACGGGGTGCAGATCGAGCTGGCCGACGGGACGACACTGGACGCGGATCTGCTGATCGGTGCCGATGGCATCCATTCCGCCGCACGACGGCTGGTGTTCGGGCCCGAGTCGTCGTACCTGCGATTCCTCGGGTTCCACACGGCGGCGTACAGCTTCGACGCGCCGGGGATCCATGACGAGGTGGGCGGGCGGTTCTGCCTGACGGACACGATCGGGCAGCAGTTCGGGTTCTATGCGTTGCGGGACGGGCGGGTGGCGTCGTTCGCGGTGCACCGCGCGCCAGAACCCGTCGCGCCAACGGACTTGCGGGCGGCGATCAAGTCGACGTACGCCGGGCTGGGATGGGTCGTGCCGGAGGCGCTGGCGTTGTGCCCGGACGAGGTCGAGATCTACTACGACGCCGTTGCGCAGATTCAGATGCCGCGGTGGAACTCCGGACGGGTCGCGCTCGTCGGTGACGCGTGTGGCGCGGTGTCGCTGCTCGCGGGGCAGGGGGCGTCACTCGGGATCGCGGGTGCGTTCGTGCTGGCGGAGAAGGTGGTCGGTGCGTCGTCGATCGAGGCAGGACTGGCCGAGTACGAGCAGGTCTGGCGGCCGGTGGTCGAGGAGAAGCAGAAGGTCGGGCGGTCGGCGGCGCGCTGGTTCCTGCCCAGCTCGCGGGTCGAGCTGGCAACCCGGCACGTCGTACTGCGGATCCTTCGCCTGCCGATCCTGCACAAGCTGCTCCCGGCGGCGATCGCGGGCAAACCCACCACGCTCATCCGCGAACTCCAGCCGACCCGTTGAGTCACGCCGCCTACAACAGTCTCCCTACTACAGCGGTGTGATGTTTTCCCTTGTGGATAAGGCGTTTCCGGCTCTGACCCGATTTGCGGCGATCACCGACCGGCGCGTACTGTCGAACACATGTTCGAAGACGATTTGCCTGAGCTGTCGACGGCCGACCTGCTGGAATCGGCCGCCGACTGCCGCGCCCTGGCCAACCGTGCCGATGCCCGCCTGCTCGAAGTCGCCCTCGAATACGCCGACCGCTACCACCCCACTGCCCACCCCGACCGCGCGCACCGGCTGGCGCGTCGATCGGGTGATGGACGCGAACGAGCGGTCGTGCTCGGCGGCGACGGCTGCCCGGAAATCCTCGAATTCGCCGTCGCCGAGTTCGGCGTCATCCTCGGCATCTCACCACAGGTCGCTTCCGGCTACCTCGGCCATGCCCTGGCACTGCGGCACCGCTTCCCGTTCACCTGGGCTCGACTCCTGGCCGGTGACGCGACCCCATGGAAGGCACGCCGCATCGTCGACGACTGCGCCAAGCTGTCGGCGGAAGCTGCTGCCTACGTCGACCGCCGCGTCGCACCGCTGATCGATTCGATCACGCCGTACCGGCTGGAAAAGATCGTCAAGGCCGCGAAGATGCATGCTGGTCCCGACCTCGCCCGTGCCGAGGCTGCGGAGAAAGCCTGCGAACGCGGTGTGTTCGTCGGCCAGTCCAACGAGCACGGCACCAGAACCATGTACATCAAAGCCGCAGCCGGCGCCGTCATCCGCAACAAGGCGACGCTCGACGCGATCGCCGACGCCCTGCAGGTCTTCGGTGACACCCGCGGAGTCCAGGCCCGGCGCGCCGAAGCAGTCGGCATCATCGCCGATCCCCGCTTCACACAAGAACTCCTCGACCAAGCCCGCAGCCAGGGCCTCGCAACCCCCGCCTCGCACAACCCCGCCCCGGACAGCGGCTGCTCGGGGGATGTCGCCTCAGACCTGGCTTCAGCCGGCGAGGCTCGCGACCGGGGCTGTCTCAACGACTCCGCCGGCCGTTCCGCGTCCGCTGGGCCCGTCGGGCCGGCCACGCCTTCAGGGTCGCGGTGGGGTGATGACGACCTGCTCGACGACGCGGTGGACAGTTCGGATGAGCCCTGCCCGGACGAGGACGGCGAACCACTGAACGCCGCCGCCCAACGAGCCCTGCGCGCCCAACTGGCCCGCATCAAACACGACGCCTACACCAATCCCAGCCTCGACAACCCCAGCACCGGCGCGGGTAGCGGCCGTGCGCGGGTGCGGCCCGGGCAGACCGAGATCTATGTGCACCTCACCGACCACACCCTGGCCACCGGCACCGGCGTACTGCGCGCCGAAGGCCTCGGCCCGATGCTCGCCCACCAACTCACAGAACTTGTCGGCCACGGCCCCTACACCGTCAAGCCGATCATCGACCTCAACGACGCCGTGAGTGTGGACGCCTACGAGATCCCCGACCGGATCCGCGAACGCGTCAAACTCACCCATCCCGTCGAGTTGTTCCCGTACGGCACCCAGGAAACTCGCCGCGCTATGGATCTCGACCACCTCCGGCCCTACGACCCCCTCGGGCCGCCAGGCCAAACCGCCACCTCCAACCTCGCACCGTTGGGCCGCTTCGCCCACCGGGTGAAGACCCACGCCCCAGGCTGGGCGGTGCGCCGCATCGACCACCTGACACTGGAATGGACCACACCCCACGGCGTCCGATTCCATGTCGACCCCACCGGTACCCATCGGATCAGGCCGGATGACTAGCAACGAGTGCGCCGATCTTGTTGATGCGGTGTTCGGGGTTGCCGAGGTCGTCGTGCCAGAAGTTGCCGGCGGCGTGGTCCTCGATGGTGGCGCAGGTGGAGATGGTGATCATCGCTCGCGTCGGCTTCGCTCCGGGGCTGCCCGGTACGGCGGCGTTCTGCTGCGCCTTCTCGGCCGGCTTCCGGAACGAGATCGTCATCGTCCGGCTCACTACATAGTCGTACACGGTCCCGCCGGCCGTGATGAGGATGTGGTCCCCGTTCTGCAGTTCGGGCACGCGTTCCAGCGGGCGTCCGTGACTGACGCGGTGCCCGGTGATGATGAAGTTCCCGATCTCCCCCGGACCGACGCCGCCGGCCTTCCCGCGCGGACTCGCGGCCACCCCTCGGTCCTGGATCTTGGTCCCCGGCCGGTCGTCCGCCGTGCCCCGATAGGCGATCACCCGCAACCCACGGACGCCGATCGCCGGGATCGACATGGTCACCGGGCCGGCAGGGGTTGGTCGCGGCACGAGGGTCGGCGCGGGTGTGGACGGCCTGAGCGTCCGCGTCGGACTGGTCGGGGCCGACGTCGGGTCAGTTGGGGTCGACGTCGTGTCGGTGCAGCCGGCCAACACCGCCAGCACGACGATCGCCCCCACCAGCTTCACCATCCGACGGTACGCCGGTCGTCCGAAAGCCGTCCGAAACTCAGTCGAGCAAGGTGAGCTCGGCCGGCCCGAGCCGCAGTACGCCGGACGTGAGCGGCGTCGCCCGGATCCCGCCGTGCCCGCGGAGCGCCTTCATCGCACCAGGCGCGAGGACCGCGTCCATCCAGGCGCACGGGTTGGCCGGCCGATTCGCCTGGAATGCGACCGGCCCGGATCCCGAGTCCACCGCGAAGCGACGTCCACCAACACGGGATCCGTCCGCCGTCCGGTGCGCCGCCAACTCGTCGATCGGGTAGCCGCGGAGTGCGATGTTGCGGCGGGCCAGGTGGGGGTCGAGGGGTTGGGGAAGGTCAAGGACGCGAACCACCTCGTCCAGGGACGCGGCGTCGATCAGTGTGACGGCGGCGTTCTTGTGGATCTTCTGGGCGTAGTAGCGGTCGCCGACGATGCCCAGTTCGGCGCGGATCTCGATCTCGGTCCGGGCGACCGGCTCGGGATCGGGGCGCGGGCCGTCCTGCGGGCGGCCCTCGAAGGCGTGGTGGCGGGAGACGACGAGCGCAACGATCTCGATCGGGATGCCCATGGGATCAGCCCCAGGTGAGTGGGTCGAGGAGGCGGAAGAAGTGGAGGCGGCGGGGGTCCGGGGTGGGGAGACCGTAAGCGGCCAGGAAGGGGGCTGGGTCGGCGGACCATTCGTCGTGGAGCTGGATAGTGACGAGGGCCAGGTCGGAGTACCGGTCGGCGAGGCCCAGGCGGCCCAGGTCGATCAGGCCGGTGACTTCCACGGTCTGCGGGTCGAAGAGCACGTTGGGCAGGCAGGCGTCGCCATGGCAGACGACCGGTTCGAGGACACTCTCGATATAGGAGCTCTCAGCAACTACTTGGTCGAGTAGCTCCGACGGCCGCAGCAGCCGCCACTCGTCGGTGAGGAAGTCCGGGTTCACCGCGTCCCGCCGTACGACGTCGGTCGCGGTCCCGATCACCGACGCCAGCGGTCGCTCGAACGGGCAATCGGTCAACGTATGCAGCTCCCGCAGTACCGCGCCCAGGCTCCGCATCGCACGGTCGCGCGCGGCCGGCGGGAGCAGGTCGCCGGGCACTCCTGGTACGACCGAGGTCACAAGGCAGGCACCATCCGATGACTCGAGCCAGTCCACAACTATTGCGCCGGGGACGCCGGTGCTTGCGAGCCACTCCACGCGATCGCGCTCTGCGGCGAGCTCTGCCACACCGGTCGGGGCGCAGCACTTCGCGATGACATCGCCTCGGCGGTAGACCGTTGTGTCGGACTCGCCGATGTCGATCGCGGTCCAGCCGTCAGGTGGTGGCGGTAGCAACTCGCTCCCTTGTGTGGCTGAGGATCGCGGTGACCGAACGCCCGGTAACTAGCTTGCCGTCGGCAACAAAGCCTTCCTCACGCCCGGTGAGGTCCTGGATCAACCGCTCCCGCCACAATTCCAGCAGGTCGGGGTGAGAGGCAACCAGATTACGCAGCTCCCCCGGATCCTCCTCCAGGTCGAACAGCTGCTCCACGCCGCGCGCCGAGCCCCACACGTACTTCGTCCTGCCGTCCGTCACCCATTGGATCGACTGCCCGAAGTGCAGATGCTCACCGTGCAACCACTCCCGCACCGGCACGGACGATCCGCGCAGGAACGGGGCCAGCGAGCAGCCGTCCACCGACGGCGGGATCGGTACGCCGGCCAGATCCAGCAGCGTCGGCATCACGTCCCGCAGCTCGACGACCTGGTCCACCACGCCGCCACGCGTCGCATCCGCCGCCGACGCCCGGTCCGCGACGATGAACGGGACCCGCGCGGATCCCTCGTACGGCACCGACTTCCGGAACATCCGGTGGTCGCCCATCATCTCGCCATGGTCGGAGGTGAACGCGATGATCGTGTCGTCGGACACCCCGAAGTCGACCAGCGCCTCCCGGATCCGGTTGATCTGCAGATCGATCTGCGCCATCAGCCCGTAGTACCCGGCTCGCGCGCGGTGCACGACCCGGTCCGGCAGATCCCCGATCGACGCCTGGTAGTCCCCGTCCCGGCGGAACTCGTCCCAGTCGCTCTCCCAGTCACCCAGCGCACGCTCGTACGGCGGCAACGCGTCGTACCGGTCGAACGCCCAGGCCGGCGGGTCGTACGGCGGATGCGGGCGATGGAACGACAAGTACAGGAAGAACGGCTTGGTCGGATCGCGCCGGTACAGCCAATCGATCGTCTGCGTGCCGATCCAATGCGTCGGATGCAACGACTCCGCCTTGTCCCACGGCCGCGCGACCACCGAGTTGCAGTTCACGCCGTGGTCGAAGTACTCCGCGTCCGGCGACACCCCAGGCTGCCGGCGTAGCCACGGCACGTAGTCGTCGAAGAACCCGAACTGCTGCCGGTACGCCCGCCGAGAATGGTGCAGGAACCCGTCGTGCAGTACGACGTCGTCGAACCCGAGCCGCGCCCGCTCCGGCCACACGTGCATCTTCCCGATCGCCTGCGTGTGATACCCGGCCCGCCGGAACTCGCCCTGGATCGTCACCGGATGCGCGGCCTCGAACGGTACGCCGTCGGTGTACCCGACCCGCCCGTGCCGCTCCTGCGACTGCCCGGTGAACAAGGCCACCCGGGCCGGCACACAGGTCGGCGTCGCGGAATAGCCCCGGCTGAACCGCACCCCGGACCGCGCCAGCTCATCCAGATGCGGCGTCTCGACGTACGGATGACCGGCGCACGACAACGCGTCACCCCGCCACTCGTCGACGCAGATCAGTACGACGTTCGGCCTCATACCTGAGACGACTCGCGGACGATCAGCTGCCATGGGAAGTCGAACACCTCACCTGGAGCGCCCTCTCGATCGGTCAGCCTGCTCACGATGATCTGCGCCAGCGCCTCGTTGAAGTTGACCGGTCCGACCGTCGACAGCGACGGGTCGAGGTGCTCGCCCTCGGGTGTGTTGCCGACGCCGACGATCGCCAGCTCCCGCGGTACGTCGATCCGCAGCCGATGTGCGGCTCGGACGGCGGCGATCGCGGCGAAGTCCGTCGTGCAGTAGATCGCGGTCGGCCGTTCCGGCTTGGAGAGCAGCGCCATCGCGGCCCGGTACGCACCTTCGGGATGCTGCTCGAAGACCTCGATGTCTTCCTCCCGGATCGACTTGCCGGCGGCACGCAGCGTGTTCAGGTACGCGTCGAAGCGGGCGAACTGGGTCGTCCGCGAGGTGAGCGCGCCGACCCGGTCGTGGTGCTCGAGCAGGTGCTCCACCGCGAGGTGGCACCGCGGCTCGGCACCCGACCGGATCACGTCGAAGCCGGCCGGTTCGAGCGTCTCGCTGAACGCGACGATCTGCACGCCTTGGGCCGCGAACGCTTCCAGCTCGGCGATCTGGGCAGGGTCCGGCTTGATGCTGTCGATGAAGATCACGTCCGGTGTCCGGTTCGCCAGCACGGTGCGCCAGTCGCCGTCGGCCACGATCAGCGCGGTCTTGCCCAGCGGGGTCACCGCCGTACTGACCGTGGCCGCGACCGCCTGCGACCACGGGTCCGCGAGGACGTTCAGCGAGAGCAGGACCAGGTCCGACTTCCCGGTACGGATCGCGCGAGCGGCGTCGTTGCGGCGGTACCCGAGCCGCGTCGCCGCCGCGCGGACCCGGTCCGCGGTCGTGTCCTTGATCGTGTGGCTGCGATGCCGTCCGGAGAGCACGTAGGACACGGTCGCGACCGAGACACCTGCCTCCTTCGCCACCATACGCAGCGTCGGCCGATCGGCCGCAGGTGAGGACATAGGACGATTGTCGCAGATCAGCCTTTGACCGCACCTGTGATGACGCCCTTGGTGAAGTGGCGTTGCAGGAACGGGTACACCATGGCGATCGGGACCAGTGCGACTACGACGACGGCCATCTGCAGGGACTGCGGCTGCGGGGGCGGATGGACGCCGAGCTGATCCGCCGACAGCGACTTGCCCTGCAGCACGTAGGTCCGCAGGATCACCTGGACCGGCCACTTCGACGTGTCGTTCAGGTACAGCAACGCGTTGAAGAACGCGTTCCAGAAGCCGACCGCGTAGAACAGCCCGACCACCGCGATCACCGCCTTCGACAGCGGCATCACGATCTTGCGCAGGATCATGAAGTCGCTGGCGCCGTCGATCCGCGCGCTCTCCAGCAGCTCACCCGGCACGTTCATGAAGAAGGTGCGCAGGACAACGAAGTTGAAGGCGCCCAACGCCCCGGGCAGGATCAGCGACCACAGGCTGTCGAGCAGCCCGAGCTGCTTCACCACCAGGAACATCGGGATGATCCCCGGCGCGAACAACAACGTGAACAGCACCATCAGCAGCACGGGCCGTCCGAACAGCACCGGTCGCGAGGTCGCGTAGGCCAGCGCGATCGTGACGGCCAGCGCGATCGCCGTACCGACGAGCGTGACGAAGACGCTGACCAGGATCGCGCGGCCCATCAGCCCGCCGCTGAACAGCGTCTGGTACGCCTTGAACGTCGGGTGCGACGGCCACAGCACGTAGCCGCCCGCGTCGATGATGTCCTTGTCGCTCGCCAGCGAGGTCGAGATGACGACCAGGATCGGGATCACGATGACGAGCGCGAATCCGCCCAGTACCAGCGCCTTGATCGCCTGGTACGCGGGGGCCGGGTTCTCTTTCCATACCGGTCTCATGCGCCTCGCCTCTGAAAGATCCCGGGCTCACCGAGCCGATGTGCCAGCGAGTTGGCGCCCCACAGCAGCAACGCGCCGACCACGCCCTTGGCCAAGCCGGCCGCGGCCCCGCTGCTCCAGTCACCACCGACCACGCCCGCGTAGTACGTGAACGTGTCCAGTACTTCGGCCGCACCCGGGCCGACCGAGTCGCGCTGCAGGATGAACTGCTCGAACCCGACGCTGAGGATGTCACCGATCCGCAGGATCAGCAGCAGCACGATGACGGTCCGCAGCGACGGCAGCGTGATGTGCCACAGTCGCCGCCAGCGTCCGGCGCCGTCCGCCGCGGCCGCCTCGTACAGCGAGACGTCCACGGTGGTGAGCGCGGCCAGGAAGATGATCATCGCCCAGCCCGCGTCCTTCCAGACCAGCTGTGCGACCACCAGCAACGGGAAGGTGTCCGGGTTGGTCATGAACGGGATCGGGTCCAGCCCCGCGTGCCGGAGCAGGTTGTTCACGAACCCGGCCCCGCCGAGCGACTGCTGGAACAGCGTCACGACCAGCACCCAGGACAGGAAGTGCGGCAGGTACGCGATCGTCTGGAACCATCGCCGGAGCCGGTTGCTGACCAGCGAGTCGACGATCAGCGCCAGCCCGATCGGCACCGGGAAGAATAGCAGCAGCTGGACGGCGGCCAGCAGCAGCGTGTTCCGCAACGCGTCCCAGAAGTCCGGGTTGTCGTACAGGTTGACGAAGTTCTGCAGGCCGTTCCACTCGCTGTGCATGATGCCGAGGTACGGCTGGAAGTCCTGGAACGCGACCACGTTGCCCAGCACGGGCAGGTAGAAGAACACCAGCAGGAAGACGACGCCGGGGATCATCAGCAGCACCATCTGCCAGTCCCGGCGCCACTTCGCTGCCAACGGCAGACCGGTCTTCACCGGCTTGGTCGATTTCAGCATCGATCAGGACCCGGTGACCGGCACGCTCGACGGCAGCACGGCCGCGAACTCGTCGCGCATCTTGTCACCGCCACCGGACTTCCAGCGCTTCAGCGCCGCGTCGTACGCGTCCATCTTCTGCCGGCCGGTGACGATGTCCACGATCGTGTCCCGGAACGCCGCGGTCAGCTTCGGGCCGACCTTGCTCGACGTGTCGGAGTACGTGCCGGCGGTCGGGTTGCGCATCGCGTACTTGAGCAACTGCTGCTCGGTCGCGTAGATCTTCTTGGTGTCGTCCGGGTACGCCGGGTTGAAGATCACGCTCTCCGGGGCGTTCATGATCTGCAGCGCACTGACCAGACCGGGCGCCTGCTGGTTGCCGGCCTTGGTCAGCACCGGGTTCTGCTGCGCGTCCAGCTGGTACTGCTGGCCTTCGACGCCGAAGTTCTTGACCAGGTACTCCTTGGTGCCGAACGGCGCGGACAGGTAGTCCATCAGCGCGAGCAGCTCGCGGATCCGGCCCTCGTCGGTCTTCTTGAACGGCGTGAACCCGACCGTGCCGTAACCCATGTCGTACGTCGGCTTGGCCTTGCCGTCGTGGCCGAACGGGATCATCGTGTCCACGAACAGCGTCGGGTCCAGGTTCCGGAAGTCGGCGGTGGCCCGCGGGCCGACCGTGACCTGCGCGGCGATCTGCCCGTTCACGGTCTTCGGGGTGGCGTCGGCCAGGTTGAGGTCCGGGTAGAACACCTTGGCCGCCCAGAGCTTGGCGGCGTACTCGACGGCGGCCTTGTAGTTGTCCGTCTCGTACAGGTAGGTGAGCGAGCGGTCCTGGTTGACCCGCCAGCCGTTCGGGGCGCCGAACCACTCGCCGAACATGTGCAGCATGTTGATGATGGCGGGCTCGAGCGCGTAGTTGGTGCCGTTGGTCAGCTCCTTGCACTTGGCAAAGAACTCGTCCGCGGTCGAGCACTGCAGGCCGCCGACCTTCGCCCAGGTCTTCGGGTTGCCCATCATCACCTGGCCGAACGGCGTCGACGGGATCGGCGCGCCCCAGATCTTCCCGTTCACCACCGCGGTCCGCCACGAGGCCGGCTTCAGCGCGGCCAGGTTCGGGTACTCCAGCACGGCGTCGCCGGACAGGTACTTCGTCAGGTCCTGGAACTTGGCCTCGAGCATCGGGCCGATGTTCGGGATGCCCTGGTTCGGCGGCAGCCACATCAGGTCCGGCAGCGAGTCGCTGGCGAGCAGCGTCGCGAACTTCTCCGGGTAGCCCGGGTCGGTGCCGATGGTGAGCCGGAGCTCGGCGCCGAGCGCGGAGTTCAGCGCCTGCCACATCGGGTTGCTGCCCATCGGCGGCGGCGGCGTCGCGAACGTCTCGGTCAGCGCGGTCACCGCGTTCTTCAGCGGCGGCGCCTTCACGCTGGAGATGGCGTCCGCCGGGAACTTCAGGAAGCCGGGCTCCAGGCCGGACTCGGCCCCCGGGAAGTCCGGGTGCAGCCCCTCGAACGGCTTGTACGTCGGCAGCTTGAGCTCACCCGACGCCTTCGCACCACCGCTGGACGCTCCGCCGTCGCCGCAGGCCGCCAGCGTCGAGGTGGCAATCGCCGCACCGGTCACCTGCAGAAACCGTCGCCGACTGATCATAGTTGCTCCAAGTTTCGAAGAAGTGCTCACTAACACTCACTTAAACGTTAACCCGGACCGTAAACCTCTGCCACCTCCGGATGCAAGGCGTGAGACAAAAATGAAGCCGGCGGCCGCGGGCTCGAGAACCCGCGGCCGCCGGCCGTCTTCCTGTTTCAGCGCTGTGTCAGCACGTGACGATCAACCAGGTGAGAGCCCGGCAGACCTTGCTCGCCTTGTCGTTCGCGACCACCGGGTCGACCGGTGCGCTGACGGTCCGCGTCGCGGTCGAGGTCAGCGTCCCGATCGTCAGCAACCCCGCTTGCACCGTCAGCGTCCGCGTCGCACTCTCGCCGCTGGCCAGTGATGCGATGTCACAGTTCACCGTTCGCGTCGACCCGACCCGCGCGCAGGTCGTGCTGACGTAGGCCAGGTTGGCCGGGAAAGCGCCGACCACCCGGATCCCGGTCGCGGTCCCCGGACCGTTGTTCTTCACGCCGATCGTGTAGGTGATCCGCGCTCCGGTGGCCTTCCCACTCAGCGACACCGCGACGTCGGCCGGCTCCTCCTTGATGGTCAGCGACGGCCCGTCGATGATCTCGAACGAGAAGTTCTCCCCGACGAACTGGTGCTGCAGCTGGATCGTCCCGAGCGGCGCGTCGTCCTTCACCCGGAAGGTGAAGGTGATGGTCCTGGACTCACCCGACGGTACGTCGCCGGTTCCGGCGCGGACGCTGGTCCCGAGCGTGTCACACGCCGTGGCCTCCGGGCACGACACCAGATCGACCATGTCCGGCAGCGTCGCGTCCTTGGCGTACAACGTCGCCTTGCCGCCCAGAACGGTCGACGAGTCCGAGTTGTACACGGTTTGCTTGATCGTAAAGGTCTCCCCACGGGCGACCGACGTCGTACTGACCTCGATCGCACTCGTCGGCGGCGCCGCCTGAGCGGTCACCGGGACCGTCACCAGTGTCGCACCGGCAACGGCCGTCACCAGCGCAGCACGAATCAACTTCCAGGCATGCATAAGCAATAGCCCCCCATCCCCATTTGAACCCCAGTTACAACTGCCCCCACAGACCGCCCCGATGGCGGTGCAAGCAGTATGGTGGGGCCGCTCACAGCGGTCAACCGCTCGCCGTTGCCCTCTACAACCTCACGCCTCAGAAATCCAGCCTCAGGAGCAGATCCTCGACGCGTTGGGTGCGGCCCGCCAGCCGGTGGCGCTCCCAGTCCTCGCGGGAGAGCGTGTCGCCGACCAGCTCGAGCGCCTCGGCGAGCTCCTCCTCCGCGTACGGGTTGAGGATCTCCAGCCGCTGGCCCATCGCCTCCTCCGCGCCGAGCAGCTCCGCCGCGCCGGCCGGGTCGCCCCGGCGGAGCAGCACGTTCATCGCGGTGTTCGAGAACGCCATCGTCAGATTCGGGCTGCCGAGCGCCACCACGGTCGGCGCCAGGCTCCGGGCCAGCTCGGCGGCCTCGTCGACGCGATCGGCCAGGGCGAGCAGATAAGCCAGGTTCTGCCCGTGGATGGTGATCTCGAAGGCGTCCCCGAGAGATTCGCTGATCCCCAGGGACTCGCGGAGCAGCTCCTCCGCCCGGTCGAGGTGTCCGAGCGCCTCTTCGATGCCGCCGAGATGGCCCAGGACCCGGGCCAGCCGCCAGCTGTCGTCGAGAGTGCGGAGCCGCTCGACGGCCTCGGTCAGGGTCCGCCTGGCCGCGTCGAGATCACCCTGCTGACGTTGCGCCGTGCCGAGCACGGTCATCCCGAACGCGATGCCGGCCGTGTCGCCGAGCTCGCGCGCCATGGTCAGGCTCCGGGCGGCGACCTCGTAGCCGCGATCCGTCTCACCCTGCAGCAGAAGAAGGTTGCTCAATCCACGCAGACAAGCGGCCAGCTCGGGCGAGGCCGTCGTACCGGCAGCTGCGACGACTTGTTCGTGCCAGCGGCGGCTTTCGGTGTGGTACGCGCCGAGTTGCCAGACCCAGCCGAGGGCCGAGCACAACCGCAGCGCCGTCCGGAGGTCGTTGTCCGTCGCCCAGGCGAGCGCGGCACGGAAGTTGTCCAGGTCGGCCTCTGCCCGGTCCATCGGCGGCTCGGCCATGGTCCGCTTCAGGATCTCGAGTCGCTCGGCCAGGTCGGCGTAGTACGTGGCGTGATCTCCGCGGATGGCCCCGGCTTCGTCGGTCGCCCGCAGTTCGTCGGCGGCATACTGATGGATCGTCTCCAGCAGCTCGACCCGGGTGCCTTCCGGGCCGTCGGCCAGGGTGACCAGGTTCGCGTCGTTCAGCTCCGCGACGGCGTCGAGCGGATCGATGCCCGTGGCAACTTCCTGGATCGCGGCCAGGCCGGCGCCGCCGGAGAAGGCCGCCAGGCGACGGAAGGTACGGCGATGCTCGGGGGCGAGCAGCTGGTACGACCAGGCGATCGTGTCCCGCAAGGTGCGCTGGCGTTCCGGCGTGACGCTGCTGGTCGACGCGATGTCGAGCGAACGGTCGATCCGGGCCAGCAGTTCCTTGGCGCTGAGCAGCCGGACCCGCGGTGCGCAGAGCTCGATCGCGAGGGGCAGGCCGTCGAGGCGCCGGCAGATCTCCACGACGTCCGCGGTCAGTGCGAATCCGGGCTGCACGGCACGGGCGCGCTGCATGAAGAGCTGGACGGCGGCCGACTCCTCGTCGATGACCGGCAGCGGCCCGACAGGGTGCTGGTGCTCACCGACCAGACCGAGTGCTCGCCGTGAGGTCGCGACGATCTTCACGTGCGCCGCGTCTTCGATGATCTCGGCAACGACCTTGCCCGCGTCCGGGAGTTGCTCGAGGTTGTCGAGCACGAGCAGCAGCGTCCGCTGCGCGAGGTACGCAACGATCCGTCCGCGTTCCCGCGGCGGTACGTCGAGTACTTCGGCGATCGTGGTCCACATCACCGACTCGGACGTGGCGGCCGCCAGCGGAACGAAGTACACCCCGCCGGGGAACTTGGCCGTCACCTCGGACGCCGCGCCGATCGCCAGCCGGCTCTTGCCCGATCCGCCCGCACCGGTCAGGGTGACGAGCCGTACGTCGGGTTGGTCGAGCAGGTCGAGGATGCGTTCGACGTCCCGCTCCCGGCCGAGCAGCGGGGTCGCCGGGGCCGGGAGGCTGGTCGACGTACCGAGGGTGCGCGGCGGCGGGAAGTCGGTCTGCAGACCGTCGATCGTGACCTGGAACAGGTGCTCCGGCTCCGGAATGTCCTTCAAATGATGGGTTCCGAGGTCGCGCAGCGTCACGCCGTCGGGCAGTTGGGTGAGCTGTCCCGTGATCGCCGAGACCAGGATCTGACCACCCTGCGCCGCCGCTCCGATACGCGCTGCGAGGTGAACGTCCATCCCCCAGTAGTCGCCGTCGTACACCCCCGGCGTACCGGTGTGGATCCCGATCCGCACCCGCAGCCGCTCACCACCCGGCCACCGGTGCTCCGCCAGACCGCGTTGCCCGTCGACCGCCGCGCGGACCGCGTCGCCGGCCGTCCGGAACACGACGAAGAAGCTGTCTCCTTCGGTCCCCATCTCCGTCCCGCCGTACGTCGTCCAGACCGCCCGCAGGATCCGGCGATGTCCCTCCAACGCATCGAGGTACCGATCCCCCAGACGACGCAGCAGCACCGTCGATCCCTCGATGTCGGAGAACAACATCGACACCATTCCCCCACCCATGCAGTCAGTCTCGACGGACGGCCCGCAAAACGTCGAGACTTTGGCGGCAACTTTTGTGAACGAGCTGGAGTCTCATGCGATGCGCGGCCAAGGAGGCAGCGACATGAGCTGGGGGTAAGAGAAATGAAGCGGTTCGGGATCGTTGCGGGGGCTGTCTCCGGAGTGGCTGCACTGGCGGGCGCGGGGGCGCTCCTGCTGGGCGGGGCGGCGCCGAGCAACGCCGCCACCGAGCAGATCAAGACGGTTGCTGCAAGCAACAGTTCGGCGTCGACGCCGGTGCGGTACAAGACCCGGTTGTTCGTGCGCTACAGCGAGGGCAACCACGCGATGGCGGTGCTGCCGACCACCTGGCGGGCGGTCGAGCTCGGCAACTGGCAGACGCGCTTCGACGACAGCGCGAACAACCGGATGATCCGGTTCGACATCAACTACAACAACAACATCAGCACCGTGACCGCGCTGAACCGGAAGGTCGCTGCCCTCAAGGGCACCCGCGGTCTGCACATCGTCGGCACCTCGACGGTCGGGATGAACTCGACCAACCACCAGGGCCGGCTGACCGTGAGCACGGTGGTCTACACCTACAAGAGCGGCAACACCACCCGCTGGGTCGCCACCCGGTACGTCGGCCAGCAGGGCAGGAAGAACGCCGAGGTCGAGATCTCGACGGCCGGCTCCACCGCCGACAGCAAGACGCTCGGCGCGGTCATCAACTACGCGACGATCTCGCTCGCCCTGGCCGGCTGAGCTAACCGATACCGGTCGTGCTCTCGCGTACGACGAGGCTGAAAGGGGCCTGGAGGCGGACTGGTTCGCCTCCAGGCCTCTGGTCGCGGAGGGCCTGTAGCGCGAGGCGGGCGATGGCGACCCGGTCCGGGGCGACCGTGGTGAGCGTCGGCAGCGTGGCGAGGTCGTAGGGGATGTCGTCGAAACCGACCACCGCCACGTCCTGGGGGACCTTCAGACCGCGCAGAACCAGAGCCCGGATCGCACCCATCGCGAGCCAGTCGGTGGCCGCGAAGATCGCGTCCGGCGCCGGGTGACCCGAGTCCAGCCATTCGCCGAGGGTCCGTTCGGCGTCCTGACCGCGGAGTCCGCCGGTCGGCAGCACGATGTCCTCATCGACCGGCAACCCGGCTGCGGCGAGCGCGTCGCGGTACCCGTTGATCCGCTCGTCCTCCATCCCGGGACCCGGCGCGAGCGCCATCACCTGCCGGCGCCCGAGCGAGAGCAGGTGCTCGGTCGCCACCCGGCCCGCGTCCCGGTTGTCGATCCCGACATGGTCGGCGTCGTGCTCCGTGCCGGCCTTCTCGCCGAGCAGGACCAGCGGCAGTGCCGGATCGCGCCCCTGCACGTCCTCGGGCGTGAGGCCGAGCGGGCTCATCACGATCCCGTCCAGCCTGGCCGGGTGCCGCTCGTTGAGCAGGGCCACCTCGGCCTCCCGGCGGCCGCCGGTCTGGTGGAACTGCACGATCCACCCGAACGCCTCCGCCTCGTCCAGCATCCGCGCCGCGAGCGAAGCGAAGTACGGCCGGTCGAGCTGCGGTACGGCGAACGCGATCACGCCGCTGCGGCCCTGGGCCAGGTTGCGGGCCGCGATGTTCGGCCGGTACCCGAGCTTGTCGATCGCGGCCAGCACCCGTTGCCGGGTCTCCTCGCGGACGTGCTCGGCCCCGTTGACGACGTTCGACACCGTCTTCATCGACACCCCGGCCGCCTCGGCGACATCGGTCAAACGAGGCCTCATAGCTGGCAGGATCTCACTTGAGCCCGGTGTGGGCCATTCCGGCCAGGATCCGGCGCTGGAAGACCACGAACACCACGACCACCGGGACCAGGGTGATGACGCTCATCGCGAACAGCGCACCCCACTCGGAGCTGCCGGTCGCGTCGAGGAACCCGCGCAGCGCGACCGGCACGGTCAGCTTGGTCCGGGTCGACAGGTAGATCAGCTGGCTGAAGAAGTTGTTCCAGGTCCAGATGAACGAGAAGATCGCCGTCGTCACCAGCGCCGGCGACAGCAGCGGCAGGATGATCCGCCGGTAGATCCCCCAGTAGCCGCAGCCGTCGATCCGGGCCGCGTCGTCCAGCTCGACCGGGATCGACCGGATGAACTGCACCATCAGGAACACGAAGAACGCATCGGTGGCCAGGAAGCTCGGCACGATCATCGGCCAGAACGTGTCGATCCAGTCCAGCTTCCGGAAGATCGAGTACTGCGCGATCAGCGTGACGTGTCCGGGCAGCATGATCGTCGCGAGCATCAGCCCGAACAGCGTCTTGCGGCCGACGAACGTCATCCGCGCGAACGCGTACGCCGTCAGCGAGCAGGTCAGCACGTTGCCGATCACGACCGCGGCGCAGATGATCAGCGAGTTCATGATGTAGACGCCGAAGTTGGTCCCGGTCGACGACCACCCGAGGGCGTAGTTGCCGAGCGTCGGGTGCTCCGGGATCAGACCGGGGTGCGAGAAGATCTCGGTGTTCGGGCGCAGCGACGCGGTCAGCATCCACAGCAGCGGATAGAGCATGATCAGCGCGCCGGCGGACAGTCCGACGTGCGCGAGGACGCGCCTCATCGGCGTACCCCTTCGTCTCCGTAGAACACCCAGGTGCGGCCGAGGACGAAGTTCAGTCCGGTGAAGACCGCGATGATCAGCAGCAGGACCCAGGCCATCGCGGCGGCGTACCCCATCCGGAAGTTACCGAACGCCTGCTGGTACAGGTACAGCGTGTAGAACAGGGTCGAGTCGGACGGGCCGCCCTTGCCGCCGCTGATCACGAACGCCGGGGTGAACGCCTGGAACGCGCCGATGATCTGCAGCACCAGGTTGAAGAACACCACCGGCGACAGCAGCGGCAGCGTCACCCGCCAGAATCGTTGCCATCGGCCCGCACCGTCGACCTCGGCGGCTTCGAGTACGTCGTCCGGGATCTGCCGCAGCCCGGCCAGGAAGATCACCATCGGGGCGCCGAACTGCCAGACCCGGAGCACGATCAGCGTCCACAACGCCGTACCGGGTTCGGAGATCCAGCCGTGGCCCTGGATGCCGAACAGGCCGAGGAACTGGTTGAGCAGGCCGTCGCTGCCGAAGATCTGCTGCCACAGCAGGGCGATCGCGACACTGCCGCCGAGCAGGCTCGGCACGTAGTACAACGCTCGGTAGACCGCGAGGCCCTTGAGCCCCCGGTTGAGCAGTACGGCGACGGCGAGCGCGAACGTCATCTCGAGCGGCACCGACACCCCGACGTAGATGAACGTGACGCGCAACGAGTGCAGGTACCGCGAGTCCTGGAAGAGCGCCGTGTAATTGTGCAGCCCGGTCCACTCGGGGGTGTTGAGCAGCGCGTAGTCGGTGAACGAGTAGTACAGCGACAACAGCATCGGGCCGATGGTCAGGCCGAGTACGCCGATCAACCAGGGCAGCAGGAACAGGTACGCCGGGAGGCTCTGGCGGAGACGTGCGATCACTGACCGAGGGTCTTTCCGGCCAGGTCGACGAACTCCTGCGCGCCGGCGTCCGGCTTGGTCTTGCCGAAGCCGATGTTCTCGGCGATCCGGCCGAAGCCGGTCAGCAGTTCGCCGTACCCCTTCGGCCACGGCTTCGGCGACGGACCGACCTTCCCGGCGAGGTCCTCGACGTACTTGATCGCCCGCGCACCGGCTGAGCCGGCATCGGCCGAGACCAGATCACGCGCCTTCTTCGACGGCGGTACGCCGAGCAGGATGCCGATCGTCTTGATCGCCTTCTCGTCGTTCAGCAGGAACCCGATCAGCTTGGCGGCGTCCTCGGGGTGCTTGCTCGCGGCCGAGATGCTCCACAGGTCGAGGCCCTTGATGAACTGGCCCTTGAGGTCACCGGCCTTGTCCTGCGGCACCGGCAGGACGGCCAGCGGGCTCTTCACCAGTGGCTGGTAGAAGGTGACCTGCTGGACCCAGCCGAACTGCAGCGGCGCCTTGCCCTTGGCAACCAACGACTTCTCGATCGCGGTCGTCTCGGCGCTGACGTTCTGCGGCGGTGCGGCCTTCGCGTTCCGCAGGTCGGCCCAGTACTGGAACCACTCCCGGACGGTGTCTTTGCTGGTGGCAAGCTTCCCGCCGTCGTCGGAGAACAGCTCGGTGCCGTGCTGACGCGCGAATACCTCGAACAGCTGGAAGTTCCCGGCCTGGTCGCTCGAGCCGAACGATCCCTGCACAGAACCCGAGTAGTCGCGGGCGAATTCGGCGAACGCGTCCCACGTCCAGCCTTGCGCCGGCACAGTTCCCCCCGCGTGCTTGACCGCAGCCTCGTCGACGTACATCGCGTAGCTGATCGAGCTCTGCCCGATGCCGTAGTTCTTGCCGTCGACCATGCCGCTGCTCGCCACGTCCGCGTCGATCCCGGACGTGTCGATCCCCAACGAACCAAGGTCCTTCAGCGCACTCCGGCCGGCGTAGTCGCTGAAGTAGCTCATCGACATCCGCAGTACGTCGGGAGCGTTGTTGCCGGAAGTCTGCGTGGCGAGCTTGTCCCAGTAGTCGTCGAACGGCGCGCTCTCCGCGGAGTACTCGACGCCTCCGCTCGACTTCCACGCGGCCAGTGCGGTGTTGAGCGCCTTGGTCACCGGGTCGGGCCCGTACCAGGAAACCCGCAGAGGGCTTTTGCCTCCCGAACAACCAGGCAGGACGGTAGCGGCGGCGGTGGCAGCGCCGAGACCCAGCAGGGTCCGGCGGGTCAATCGGGTCATGGTTGGTTCTCCCTGCGTTGGGCCCAGCGCCAGTTGTGGGCCAGGCGGAGCGGGACGTAGTTGCCGTTCGGGAGGTCGTCGGTCAGCCGCGCCTGCCAGCGGGCGAGCTGGTACAGCAGCCGGGCCCGGACGGCCAGGTGACACTCGTCGTCGAAGAGGTTGTCGAGCTCGGCCGGGTCCTTCGAGAGGTCGTACAGCTCACCAGGAAGGTCTGCGTGCACGATGAGCTTCCAGTCACCGCTGCGGAGCATCCGGGCAGCGCCGGATTGGGTGACGGTGTTGAGTTCGTCGAAGGTCGGGCCGTCGTACGCGAAGTGCAGCGGCGGCCGGGCGGTCACGTCGTACGCGCGTCCGCCGAAGCCCTGCTCGGCGATGATGCTGCCGAACTCTTCTCCCGGTGCCGGCTCGCCGTGTGCGAGCGGGAGCAGGCTGCGGCCTTGCACGCCGTCGGGGATCGGCTGGTCGACGGCCTCACAGACGGTCGGGAGTACGTCGACGATCGAGACCGGCTCGTCGCGCTGCTGGATCGTGATGCCGTCGCCGGTCATGATCAACGGGATCCGCAGCAGGAAGTCGTTCAGACCTGCGCCCTTGCGCTGCAGGCCGTACTCGCCCACATAGTCACCGTGGTCGGCGAGCACGATGGTCAGCCGAGGGCGCTGCCGGTGGGCGAGGCCTTCGTGCAGGCGGCGGATCTGGTCGTCCAGGAGGCGGAGCATGCCGAGGTAGTTGGCGGCATACCGGCGCCAGTTGTCGTCGTACCCCGGGCGTTTCTCCTCCTGGAGTTTGCGTAGCCAGGCGTATGTGCCGCCCTTGATCTCGGTTGCCTCGGGCCCGCTGATGCGGTCCGGGACGTCCTCGGGCGCGACCAGGTCGAAGTACGGCCGCGGGACTTGGTACGGGTTGTGGGGCTCGGGGTACGAGACCCAGAACAGACCGGGCTTGCCGGGGTCCGCGTCGTGTGCGGCCTCGAGCGCGTCGGTGGTGATCCGGTAGGGCAGTTGGCAGCGCACGTCGTACGGCGTGGGCTCGTCGGAGACACCGTGGTCGAGGTGCTCCAACCAGTCGTCGAACGCCTTCTCCTCCGCGTCCCGCTCGGGTCCTTGGGTGTGGAAGTAGGGTCCGGCGAAGGTGTCGAAGTCGGCCGCCCCGCGGGGCATGTGCGGCTTCCCGGCGAAATGCAGCTGATAGTCGGCGGCCCGCAGTACGTCGACCAGATCCTTGGAGAACCGCGCGTGCTCGGCGTTGCTGTTCTGCCGGACCTCGTGCGCGCTCGGGAACCGCCCGGTGAGCAGACTCGTCCGCGCCGGCACGCAGGCCGGCGCCGCGGTGTAGGCCTGCCGGAAGTCGGTCCCGGCCGCCGCCAGACCGTCGACGAACGGCATGGTGTCGACCGGATACCCACTCCGCCGAGTCAGCCCCACCCGCTGCTGATCAGTCATCACGATGACGATGTCGGGACGCATCTACTTGGCTCCATCCATTTACAGCGCTGTATTTGTAGCGCTGCAAACACTCCTCCAGATAGCTCCGACCCGTCAAGCGTGATGGGCATCACACTCTGATCTGGATTGTTTAGAGCAACTCAGCTGTTCTGGCTTGCGTTGTGCAACTCAGCTGTCCTGAAAGGACGCCGCTTATATGAGCACCCTCGATCTCCCCGTCTCGGCCGCGCCGCGATCACCCCGCGTCCTGAGCCGGCGCGGCAGTTTCTGGACCGCCGCCGTCGTCGCGGGCATCAGCCTGTGGACGAGCGCGGCCCCGACCACGACGTACCCGCTCTACGCCTCGACCTGGCACCTCACCCCCGCGACAACGACCGCGATCTTCGCGTTGTACCCGGTGGTGCTGGTCGCGTTCCTGCTCGTCTTCGGCCAGGTCTCGGACTACATCGGCCGCCGGGCCACCATGCTGTACGGCGTCGGCGCCATGCTCGCCGGCGTACTGCTGTTCGCTGTCGCCCCGTCGGTGGGCTGGGTGTTCGCGGGCCGGGCGTTGATGGGTGCCGGTGTCGGCCTGGCGCTGACGCCCGCGACGGCAGCCGCGGTCGAGTTCAGCGCGCGCGGCAAGGCGCACCGAGCGGCCTCGGTCACCACGGTGGCGACCGCGACCGGGCTGGCCCTGGCGACGATCGTCGGCGGTGGGCTGATCGAGTACGCGCCGGCGCCGCTGCACCTGGACTTCTGGGTTCTTGTCGCGGTCATCGTGGGCGTCTTCGGCGCTGTCTGGCGGATGCCGCGGCACACCAAGGACGAAGCGCAGGGCCGCTGGCGGCCGCGCCCGATCACCGTTGCCAAGGGCATCCGTCTGCTGTACCTGTCGGCGGCCCTCGCGGTCACCGGCGCCTACGCCTTCGGGTCGGTCTTCCTGGCCCTCGGCGCCGAGATCGTGCGCGACCTGGTCGGCACCGGGAACATCTTCGTGATCGGACTGCTGCTCGCGATCTTCTCGGTCGCCACCGGCACGACCGCGATCATCGGCCGCCGGTTCCCCGCTCACCGACTCGTGCCGCTCGGCGCGGTCCTGACACTCGTGGACCTCGGTCTGCTCGAGCTGGCGGCGACGGCACACTCCGTTCCGCTCTTCGTCGCGACGACGATCACCGGCGGCACGGCGTACGGTCTGCTGTTCTCCGGCGGCCTCGGCCTGATCGCGACCCACGCCCCGGCACACCATCGAGGTGCCACGGTCTCGGCCGTCTACCTCGTCGCCTACATCCTGCAAGGCGCCATCGCCGTCACCCTCGGTCTGGTCGCGACCGCCTCCGGCCTGAGTACGGCGTTGCTCCTCGGCATCACCGTGATCGGTACGCTGGCCCTCCTGATCCTGGCGGCGGCCGTTCTCCTCGCCACTCGCAAGGAGGTGTCATGACCACCGGCCTCAGACCCAACTGCTCGATTGCCCGCACCCTCGAACTCCTCCGCGACCGCTGGACCTTCCTGGTCCTGCGTGAGGCCCACCTCGGCACCACGCGGTTCGCGGACTTCCGCCGCTACCTCGGCATCGCGCCGAACATCCTCACCCACCGCCTCAACGCCCTGGTGGAATCCGGTCTGCTGGAGAAACGCGAGTACCGCGAGGAAGGCGAGCGCACCCGATCGTCGTACCACCTGACGCCTGCGGGAGAGGACCTCAAACTCGTGCTCGGCGCTCTCCAGCAATGGGGCGACGTTCACATTCCCCCGGAAAAAGGACCCACCGTCCTGCGTCACGCGAAGGACTCCGGCGAACTGGTCAACGTCGCCTTCACCACCGAGTCCGGCACACCGGTCCCGGCCAAGGACGTGTCGTTCGACCCGGTCCCCGGAAGCACAGCCGACCGCAGCAACTGGCGCTAGCCGTTTCTGGGGAGTAGCGGGAAGCGCGGGCGGTAGCCGGCGAAGACGCGTCCGAGTTCGTCGACCATCAGGTCGAAGAAGCGGGGTTCGGCGGCGGCGGTGACGCCGGCGATGTGGGGGCTGAGGAAGACGTTGTCCATCGCACGGAGGGGCGAGTCGGCGGCGATGGGTTCGGGATCGAACACGTCCAGGCACGCGATCAGGTCCCCGGTCGCAAGGCGTTCGACCAGGGCTTCGGAGTCGACGACGGCGCCTCGCGAGACGTTGACGAAGACCGTCCCGGGCCGCATGGCGCGGATCTGCTCGGCGCCGATCAGGCCTTTGGTGGCGGTGGTGAGTGGCGCGAGGCAGACAACCACGTCGGATCGGGCCATGACCGTGTCGAGATCGGTCAGATCGAGGTCGTAGATCCCGGCGAGCAGATCGGGTACGCCGGGATCGGAGACGAGCACGTGGACGCCGAAAGGACGCAGGAGCTCGATCAGCCGACGCCCGATCAGACCGGCCGCGACCAGGCCGACCGTCTTGCCGGTGAGCTCGCCGCGCAGGTACCCGGGGTCGGACTGGAAGACCGTGCGGTCCGGCCAGAGCACCTCGCCGTCGATGAGCCTGCGGAAGTGGGCGCCGGCGTTGCGGAGCCCGATGAGGATGAGGGCGAGGGCCCATTCGGCGACCGGATCCGAGGAGCCGTTGGTGGTGTCCACCACGAGTACGCCCGCATCGTGCGCGGCGGCGACGTCGACGCGCTCGGCGAAGCGATCGCCGTGGGTGTCACCGACAACGACCAACCGCTTGCCTGCGGCAAGTATCTCGGCAGTCACGCGTGGGGAACCGTACCCGACGACCAAAGCATCGAGATCGGTCACGAAGTCGTGGAGTCGGCCTACGGCGTCCACATCTGCTGGCGGCGGGTCGGACCCTCGATCGGGGCCGTCGTACGGCAGCCAACGCACCTCCGCAGTACGCCGCAGCCGCTCGATCGAGGTGGGGGTAACGTAGCGCTCCCACGAGGCCGGGGTGCCGGCGATCCCGACGGTCTTGAGCGCCGGCGAGTCCGGCGTACGGTTCATGCCTTGGCCTCCTGGGTGAGGATCCGCTCGAGGTTGCCGCCGAGGACCAGCGGGAGCACGGCCGGATCGATGAACGGCGCGTGTTCGCGGACGATCTCGAGCGACTGGCGGTAGCTCAGGTGCGCCGTGACCGACGGCCAATCGGACCCCCAGACCAGGCGATGCGACCCCCACGAATCGTGCAGCGCCCGCACAACGTCGAGCGCCTGCCGGTTCGGGTACTCCCACGGCCGATCGGTGCCGTACGCGAACCCAGACACCTTGACCAGGAGATTGGGCAACTCCTCCGCGCTCAGCGTCATCGCCAGCGCCTCCTCGACGCCGCCGCCCCAGAGCGTCACCCCGGCCAGATGATTCACGAGAATCGTCACGGTCGGGAACTCGCGAGCCACCTCCCGCAGGTCCTCCTGCCAGCTCGGTGCGCACGCGAAGTTGACGAACAACCCTTCCTGAGCGGCGACTTCGAAGACCGCCCTCCCCTCGGTCGACCGAAGCCACCCATCGTTCTCCGGTGCGAGATAGCGCGACACACCAGCCGGCCGGAACCGATCGACGAGCACGCGAAGCCGATCCGCCGCGCCCGGGATGTGGTACGCCGGGGCCCATCGCCCGTCGAGATCGACCACGTGCACGAAACGATCCGGGTACGCCGTCACGGCCTCGGCGCCGTACTCGTTGTTGTCGTCGCTCCGGGTGATGCGGGCGTTGATCAGCAGCGCCCGATCCACTCCGACAGAGTCCATCGCGTGCAGGAGGTTGTGGTAGCTGCCCCGCGACGTGTCGTCCGGGACCGGCGGATCGTACGGCCAGCGGGGCCAGACGTGGGTGTGGGCGTCGACGATCATCCCTTCACCGACCCCGCGGTGAGTCCCCGCATCACCTGACGATTGATGAAGATGTACACCAGCAGCGTCGAGAAGACCGTGATGCTGATGGCCGCGAACAGCGGGCCGTACTGCAGGGAGCCGTACTCGTCGCTGAAGTTCAGCAGCCCCACCTGGACCGTCTGCAGATCCTTGTCCACGTTGAAGGTCAGCGCGATCAGCAGGTCGTTCCAGATCGAGAAGAACATCAGCAGCGCGACCGTGAACAGCCCGTTGCGCACCATCGGCACGGCGATCGACCAGAACATCCGGTAGATGCCCGCGCCGTCGATCGTCGCCGCCTCGAACATCTCCCGCGGTACGCCGCGGAAGTACGTCGCCATCAGGAACACGGTCAGCGGCAGACCGTGACCGACGTACGTGATGATCAGCGGCCACAGCGTATTGGTGAGACCGAGCTTGAAGTAGATCGTGAACAACGGCAGCAGGATGATCTGCGCCGGCACCATGATGCCGCCGACGATCAGCAACAGCGTCGCACTGCGGCCGCGCCAGATCATCACCTCCAGCGCGAACCCGGCGGCCGCACCGAAGACGAGGATCATCGCCAGCGACGGCACGGTCACCAGCAGGCTGTTGAGCGCGTTGTGCCCGAGCCGGCCGTTGGTCCAGGCGTCGACGTAGTTGGAGCCGTGCAAGGTGGCCGGCATCTTCCACAGCGGCTTGTCGAGGAACTCGTTCTGGTCCTTGAAAGAGGTAGCCAGGATCCAGAACAGCGGGTAGCAGACGACCACCAGCAGCACCGCGATCAGCAGCCGGGTGAGTCCCTTGCCGGCGAACATCGCGATGGCACGGTCCGGGCCGCGTGGGACCGGAGCCCGGGGCGGATCGGTGTGCACCGGCGGACTGACGGTGTCGACGGTCACGGTGTCAGCCCTTCGTCAGGTCGCGGCGCGAGGATCGGAAGATGGCGAGCGTGACGACGAGGCAGACACCGGTGATCAGGAGGGCGATCGTGCTGCCGTACCCGTAGTCGGTGCTGAGGAACGACGTCTTGTACATGAACAGGTTCAGCGGTGTCGTGTCGCTGCCCGGACCGCCCCGCGTGAGCGCGAGCACGGAGTCGAACACCTTCAGTGACGAGTTGAAGCTGAAGATCACTGCCGAGAACAGCACCGGCAGCGACATCGGTACGACGACATGCCGCACCAACCGCCATCCGCCGGCGCCGTCCACGCGAGCGGCGTCGAGGACGGAGTCGGGGATCTCCACCAGCCCGGCGTACAGCAGGACCGCGTAGAAGCCCTGCGTCCGCCAGAGGTCCATCACCACCAGGACGATGAACGACGTACCGCCGGCGGAGAGGAAGTCCACGTGCTGGGCGCCGATCACCTTCAGGAAGGAGTTGATCGGGCCGTCCGTCGGCGCGTACTGGAAGAACCGGCTGAACAGCAGGCTCACCGAGACCGTCGGCAGGACGACAGGGAAGAACACCATTGTCCGCACCAGCGTCGAGGCCCGGCGCAGGACGAAGACGTACAGCAGCGCGAGCGCGTAGCCGAGCAGGATCTGGCCGACCGTGACGACCAGCGCGTACTTGAGCGTGAACCAGAACGCCTGGTGTGCCTCGGGATCGTGCCACAGCCTGGTGAAGTTGGCCATCCCGACGAACGTGAAGCCGCGGATGACGTTGCCGGTGTACAGGCTGTAGACGAACGACCAGACCACCGGGACGGCGATCACGCCGACGAAGAAGATCAACGCCGGCCCGAGCAGGACCGCGACCGCCTTCTTGTTCCCCAGCACCGATTCCATCGAGGTCTCCTTACTGCGCGGTGTCGAGATCCTTCTGCAGCAGGCCCATGTAGTCGGCCGCGGACATGCTCCCGGTGAGGAGCTTGACGACGTACGCCCCGGCGTCCTGGTTCGCCTTGTTGTTGAAGAGCGCCTCGAACCAGAGCACCGTCGACGTCGACTTGTCGATCCGCTGCTGTACGTCGGCCGTCAGCGGCGGGATGTTCTTCACCGGGTGGTCCATCACGAAGCCCGAGAAGGTACCCGACTGCTCCATCGAGTCGGAGGCGTAGTTGGTCGCGATGCACTTCACCCAGGCCTGGGTCTTCGGGCCGAACAGCTTCGGGTTCACCGACGTCGGCGCACCGGTGTTCGCCGGGTAGGCGTTGATGTCACCCTTGCCGCCCTCGACCGCCGGGAACGGCATCAGACCGACCGCGTCGCCGATCTTGTTCTTGCTCGGATCGTTGACCAGGGCAAGCAACCAGCTGCCCATGTACATCATCGCGGCCTTACCGGTGAGGAACTGGTTGTTCGCGGTGTCGTAGTCGATGCCGCTGATGCCGTCGGTGAAGTACTTCTTGCTGCCCAGGTCCTGGATCGCCTGCGCGGCCGCGACGTACTGCGGGTCGGTCAGCTTCGTCTTGTGCTCCTTGACGTCGAGCATGGCGTTGGTGCCGAGCGAGCGGAACAGGTACGCCCCGACCCAGCGGCTGATGGTCCAGCTGGTGCCACCGGAGGCGGTGAACGGCGTGATACCGGCCGCCTTGAGTTTGTCGGCCGCCGCGAGCAGCTCGCCCCACGTCGTCGGTACGGCGATGTGCTGCTCGGCGAAGATCTTCTTGTTGTACCAGATGCCTTCGATGTTGTACTGGAACGGCAGCGAGGGGATCGTGCCGCTGTACAGCTGCTGCAGCGTGGACTTCGCCGCCGGGGTGATCTTGTCGTTCACACCGAGGTCGGTGAGGGCCTTGTCCAGGTCGAGGACCTGGCCGTTCTTCTGCAGGTCACCGCCCTTGTCGATGAACGAGTTGCCGGCGGCAAACAGCGACGGCAGCGCGTCCTGTCCGGCGAGCAGCTGGATCTTCTGCTGGATGTCGGCGCTCGGCGACTGCTGGATGTCCAGCGGCAGCGCCGTCGCCTCGGTCTTGCACTTGCCGTTGGCAAGCGACTTGAGCTCGGCGGGGACGGACGTGTTCTCGGTCGTCACCAGAACCGAGAGAGCCTTGCCGTCCTTGACATCAGAGCCGCTCGCCGACCCACCACCGCCCCCACAGGCGGAGACGACGAGGGCAAGCGAACAAAGCGCGGCACACCAAACAGCCGGCCGCTGGCTTCTTGTGAAGTTCATGCTGTTCTCCCTTGCGCTGGTTGCTGCTGTGCTTCGGGTGCGCGGTGGCGCAGGGTGGTGCCGACGGCCTCGAGGTTGTCGAGTGCCATTTCGGAGTACTTCCGCGAGAGGATGACCCCGTCCGCCCCGGCGTCGAGGGCAGTGGTCAAGGATTCGGCGATGTCGTCCGGCCCGGTCTGCTTGACGTGGGGCGGGGTCGGGATATTCACATCGAGTCCCGGATAGACCCGCGCCCGTCCGTCGATCGCCTTCAACGTGCGGGTCGTCTCACGGCGTACGTAGTCCGTGGACAGTCCGCGCCCGGGCAGCTCATCGAACGGCATCGCTTCGTCGTACCCGAGCGACTGGCGGAACAGGTCGTACACCGTCTGCTCGTCGATCTCCCGGAAGATGCTGCGCCGCCAGGCCGAGATGTGATGGTGCAGCCGGTAGCCGGCGCAGTTGTTGTACATCACCGGCTTCACGAAGTCGGAGTACTCACGGATCCGGGTGTAGTCCATCTCGGCGCGGTACAGCGGCGAGAACGTGTTGTGGTGCCAGACATGCCATCCGACCTGTACGTCGGGGGCGAGGAACTTCACCGCGCCGTACAGGCGCTTCTGCAGCTCCTCGTAGCCTTCGTGCCACAGCTGCTCCCAGGCCATGATCTCCGGATAGGTCAGCAACAACCGCAGGAACCGGATGAAACTCGCGTCACCGTCGTCGCGAGCGAGCTCGTAGAGCTTCACGTACCCCTCGGCCGCGCGGCGGCTGTCGATACCGCGGCGTTCGCCCGCCGCAACGCAGTACGAACAGAAGCAGTACGGGCGTCCGTCGCGGGCGAACCCGCCGTCCTCGAGGACGTTGCCGAGCGGCCCGTTGCGCTCCGAGCCGAACATCATGCCGTCGAGTTCGTAGTGCCTGACCTGATCCTCGACCAGGCTCAGCCACCAGGCGATGTAGTCCGGGTTGCGCACGCAGGCGTAGCTGTCGCTGCGGCCCCAGGCGTCGATCTGGAGCACCTTGGACCAGTTGGGGACATACCGCGTCAGGCCCGAGTGGCTGTTCTCGAGGACGAACGAGTACGTCTGCAGGCCGCGTTCCTTGGCCTTCGGGATCACCGACGCGAGTACGTCGTACCCCTCGACGTCGCGATCCGGCGCGCGATACGGCTGCAGGACCGAGCCGCGGTAGTGCTCGGCGTGCTGGGTGACGTACGACCCGCCCCAGTGGTCGTCGTCGAAGTCGTTCGGACCGTGACCTGGGTGCGGCCGGCCTTTGATCTGACGACCCTGGACGCCCCGGTCGAACGCCTGGGTCGCGACGAACAGCGCTGTCACCCCGGCCTTCTCGGCCAGGAGGTCGATCACCTCGACCCCTTCGTCGGCGAACGAGATCGCACCGATCTGGAGTCCGATGAGCGGTTCCATCACGACCGCCGCTCGGCAAGCCGGCGTACGCCGCTCTTCGGGCTGGTCAGCACCGGCACAGCCACGTCGAGGCCCACTGCGGCTGACGCCATCGACGCCTGCGCGAGAACGACGACATCGCTCGCGGCGGCACGATCCTTGATGGCGGCCGCGACCAGTGCATCGTGACGCTCGCGATCCCCGGCCACAGCGGCCTCGAAGGCATCCGGTACGACGGTCTCCTCGATCTGGACGTCGCGCCCGAGCAGCTCGGCCCGCTCACGCAGGAGTGCGGCCGTCGGCTGCACGGTGGTCTGCAGCGTGGCGATGACGCTCACCCGTTCACCGGCTTGGACGGCTTCGTCAGCCATCGCCTCGTCGACGCGGTACACCGGGACGCCGAGACGATCCGACAGCGGTCCGGCGTACTGCGAGATGGACGAGCAGGTGAACATGACGGCCTCCGCCCCGGCTGCGACCGCGGCGCCGCCGAGATCGGCCAGCCGCTGCTCGATCTGCTCGGCGGCCACACCCCGGCCGAGGTCGCCGACGATCTTGTCGTCGAGCAGGTTCTGCACCTCGACGTCCGGCAGCAGCTCGGCGGCGAGACCGGCGAAGGTGGGGATGACGACGGCTCCGGTGTGCAGGAAGGCGATGCGCGTCATACGACGCTCCTCTCGAAGGTGCGGATCAACGGCAACCAGACGGTCATCTCGCCGTGTCCGCGGTTGGCCCACAGGCCGTACGGAACGAATTGCAGGGCGGCGGAACTGGCGGGCGTCTGGTCGAGCTCGGCGTACAGCGGACCTTGTGAGCCGGGGAGGACGGCGGCATCGACCTGGAGGAGGGCGTGACCAGCGAACATGCCGCTGCCCGGCGTGACCTCGATGTTCGCGTCCTGCGGGATGGCGATGTTTTCGACACCGACTCCGTTCAGGTCGGCCGTCTCCAGGCAGTAGACGACCGGGCCGCGGACGACGCACACCTGGTTGGTCGCCTCCTCGACGAAGTGGTGCGCGGTCAGCAGGCGGGGCCGGAGCGGGATCTTCACGGCGACCGTGTCGCGATGCCATTCGCGGTCGAGGACGGCGTACCCGCGGTCCGTCGTGGTCGGGCCGTCGATCTCGATGCTGTCGGCCCATCCCGGCACGCGGATGCGCAGGCGGCCGCGCACCGGGCGCTCCGCCTCGACCGTCAGCTCGATGTCGCCGGAGACCGGGTAGTCCGTCTGCTGGCGCACCGTCACGGGTACGCCGTTGAAGGTCGTGCGGACGTCGCTGGTGACGAACTGGTGGATCCAGAGCTCGTCATCGCCTTCCGCGTAGACGTAGTACGGCAGCTCGGCGCTGACGCGGGCGATGTTCGGCGGGCAGCAGAAACAGGCCTGCATGTACTCCTGGCGTTCGCGTTGGTCCGACGGCGGCGGCGCCACGTCCTTCGGGTCACCCGGCCGGCGCAGCGGGTACGTGAGGTCGCGGACCTGCCGGAGCGGGTTCACGTAGAAGTACGTCTTGCCGTCGTACCCGACCATCGCGGGGAGCGCGTTGAACAGCACCCGCTCGATCTCGTCCGCGTACTTCGCGTCGCCGGTGCGGATCAGCATCCGCCAGGCCCAGAACACCAGGCCGAGGGACGCGCACGACTCGTTGTACGCCGTTGTCTGCGGCAACTGATACGGGCGGCCGTACGACTGGTGCACCTTCGTCACCGAGTAGTAGTCCTGGCCGGCATCGGGCGAGGCGCCGTCGTACAGGGCACCGCAGCCGCCGGTGACGTAGAGCTTGCTCGACACCAGGTCGTCCCAGATGCTTTCCAGCGCGGCGATGACCGTCTCGTCCCCGGTCTCGACGGCGTAGTCGGCCATCCCGGCGTACAAGTAGTTGGCGCGGACCGCGTGACCGACTGCTCGGCGTTGGTCGCGTACGGGCAGGACGTCCTGGTTGTCGTCTGTACCCGCGCCGCCCTTGCCGCCGTGCAGGTCGAGCAGGGTCTTCGCGAGCTCGAGGTACCGGCGCTCACCCGTGACGCGATACAGCTCGACGACGCCCATGTAGTGCGACGGGCAGACGTTGCACTCGGCAAGCTGCTCGGGGCGCTGGACTGCGAGGAAGTCGGCGATCCTGGCCGCGACGGCCAGCAGGGCGCCGTCGCCGGTGACGCGATGGTGAATGCAGGCCAGCGTCATCAGGTGACCGAAGTTGTACGTCTCGAAATCGGTGCCGATGGAAAGCGGTTCGGCACCGGCGATCTGGGTACTGGTGTGCAGGTACCCATCCGCGCGTTGCGCCCGGGCGATGAGCTTGGCTGCCTCCGCGACAGTTGCCTGCAGCTCGGGGTCCTTCGAGACGGTTGCCGCCTCGAGCCACTTGTAGAGATCACCGTCCATGAACGGCGGCCCCTGGTGCTCGCCCGGTACGTCGCCGGCGGCCACCCGGAAGTTCTCGTCGGCGTGCGAGGTGGCCGGGTCGAGCATGATCGCGCCCATCGAGGGGATGGTGACGGTCAGGGCCCGGTGGTGCAGCGCTGCCAAGGGTCCGTCGCCTGCGAGCGAGACGGTTGAGATCGAGGTCATTCGTGCGTGAGCGCTGGCACCGGTGTCGGTGAGCATGCAGCCTCCTTCAAGGGGCGACCGAGGCGGATGTCGTCGAAGAGGGAGACATGTCCCATCTGCCCGCCCTTGAGGACGAGCTCGACGTTCTGCAGATGTGGGTCCGGACCACTGGCCTGGCAGAGCGCGACATTGCCCCAGGGCTGAGCCACGATGCGCAGCCGTTCCACCCCGAGGCGACGCAGTACGTTGCCGGAGGTGTCGCCACCGGAGAGAACGAGACGGGTGTCGCGTTGTCGCAGGCTCAGATCGGCGATCGCGGCGAGCCTGTCTTCGACCTCCGCGCTGGGAACGGTTCGACGGGTGATCGAGGAGTCCACCAGCACTCCGGCCCCGGCTGCCAGGGCTGCCTCGACGCGTTCCGGCGTACCGGCGGCGAACAGGTCCAGCACGAACCACCCCGCGGCGGCGGCCGCGTCGACCTGCCGGCGGGTCAGCCGCGACCGACTCCCGTTCAGAACAAGCGTGGGACCGGCAGGCGCCTCGGCTTCCGTCGTGAGCGGTGGCAGGCGCTCGGCGATGTCCACACGCCGACCGATCGCACCGCTGATCCCGCCAGACCCGATGACGAACCGCTGCCCTCGACTCTCGAGGATCGCCTGAGCCAACCGGTCCAAGTGCTCATCGCTGATCGCGTCACAAACCACACCCGGCTCGTCCGAGTCCATCAGCACCGGGCCGTCGTACGACGGCCAATGGAGACTGCCCAGCTCGAGTGCGGTCTGCTCGGAGAGATGCCGTCGCAGATCGGACTCGTGCACCGGCGTGACCGGATGTGAACTCATCGTCGGCTGCCGATCGAGGCGGTACACGACACCGTCGTCGCGCGCGAAGTGATGACCGAAGAACGTGTACCGGCCGGCATCAGGCTGGGCGAAGACGATGGGCACCGGTGCTTCGGGGAAGAGCTCGACCGCCAGCTCGAGGACGCGGCCGATGCTGCCGGTGTGCGGCGCCGAGTCGGCGGTCGAGCAGGCCTTGTACTGAACGATCCTCGGGCCCAATGCGCGGAGCCTCCGCAGCGCAGGAACGACCTCGGCCGCCATCTGCTCGGTCGGTAAGGATCGCGCCGTACCAGCGATCCCGACCACGTCGGTGCGCTCGTCGAGCTCGACCCCGGGTCCAGTCACGAGGACACCCGACAGCCCAGCGCGCCGGAACTGCAGCAAAGCGTCGACCGAGCCGGTGAAGTCGTCGCCGTAGAAGCCCGCCACTGTCATGTCGGCCTCCCGAAGGTGTCCAGCGCGGCAGCCAGCGCAGGGATCTTGGCCGCCCGCTCGTCCAGCGGCTCGCCCGAGGTCGCCGCGTCCCAGGCCTCGCGCATCGCGAGTACGCCGGCGGCCGAGCCCTGCGGGTGACCGTGGATCCCGCCGCCTGAGAGCACCAGCAGGTCGGTGGTCCGCGTTCGCTCGTAGGTCAGGTGGGCCAGCCCGGGGGTCTGCGCCGAGGACAGCACGGGCAGCGTTTCGTACCCGCCGAGCAGCGGCGCCCGCACCGCCGAGATGGACGCGAGTACCTCGTCGTCCGTCTCGTAGAACTTGTTCGAGAACCCGTTGGTGTGCAGGTGATCCGCGCCCGCGAGCCGGGCGAGTTTCTGCCAGGCGTGGTAGTCGATGCCGAGCTGGGGCGAGCGCGCGTAGGCGCCGTACATCGCCCGGTGCCCGTGGATCGGCAGTTGGGTACGCCGGCTCAGGTACTCCAGCCCGGCGAGGCCGACCATGTTCACGCAGACCATCACGCAGGTGCCGCCGGCCGCGAGGACCGCGTCGTGGTTCGCCTCCAGGCGGTCGAGGTCGTCGGTGATGTTGAACGCGTACATCGGCATCCGGCCGTTGCGGTCAGCAACCTTCTTCAGCGCGTCGGTCACCACGCGGATCCGCTCCGGCAGCGGCAGGCCGGGTGGGTTGCCCTGGAGCTCGTCGTCCTTGATGAAGTCGATGCCGGCGTCGCCGAGCTCGGTCACGAGCTGCGCGAGCTGCGCACCGCTGAGGCCGATGCTCGGCTTGACGATCGTGCCGATCATCGGGCCGTCGGGCCGGTCGAGCAGGCGCCTCGTCCCGTCGATCCCGAACCGCGGTCCGGCGTACCGGCCGGCGAAGGCGCTCGGCAGCTCCAGGTCGACGAGGCGGAGCGCGCCGACGTCGCGCAGTTCGAACAGGTTGCCGGCGACGGCCGCGAGGAGATTCGGGATCGAGGGGCCGAAGTTCGCCAGCGGGAACTCGATCGTGACCCGACCGCGGCTGACCTGGCGGGGGTCGCCGATCATGCCGGGAAGCGGTGGCCGTCCGCTGGGCGGCAGCTCCTCGATCTTGACGACCTGCGCCGCGTGCCGGGCGCGCAGCTCGTCGCTCTCGCGGGCGACCCGGACGAAGGTGCCGCAGGACTGCTCACCGGCGATCACTTCGGCGGCACGTTCCAGCGGAACCGCGCTCTCGAGCTCGTAAACGGCAGAGACGTGATCAGACACGAAGACCCCTCAGGGGACGTTTCAAAGACGCGGTGCCCCCGGTCTGCGGGGTGTCGAGCGCCGCCTGGAAGCCACAGATTGACACGTTTCATACAAATTGGTCAACCAGTTGACCGGTTCAGGCTTGGCGACCTACATTCGGGGTTCTTCCCCCCACCCGATCCAGGAGGGTGCCATGAGCGCGCAGCAGCAGACGGTCGTCGTCATCGGAGCGGGTGGCCGCATGGGCCTGCGAGTCTCGGCGAATCTCGACGCCAGTCCGTACGGCGCCCTGTACTGCGAGACGTCCGCGGCCGGCATCGAGCGGGTGACCGCGGCGGGGCGTGCGGTGACGACTGCCGTCGAAGCCGTGCCGGAGGCGGATGTCGTCGTACTCGCGACACCGGACACGGTGCTCGGTGAGGTCTCGCACGAACTCGTTCCGCTGATGCGGGACGGCACGGTTCTGCTCACGCTCGATCCGGCCGCGGCGCACGCCGGGTTGCTCGCTACCCGCTCGGGGGTTGTTCAGGCGGTTGCGCATCCGTGCCACCCGTCGGTGTTCCTCGAACGGACCAGCGCGGAGCAGTGGGCCGACACGTTCGGCGGGATCAGCGCGCCACAGGATGTCGTCGCGGCGGTCGACGAGCCGGCCAGCCGGGATCGGGTCGAGGAGGTTGTCCGGGTCATCTACGGGCCGGTTCTCGACGTGCACTGGGTCACCGTGAAGCAGCTCGCCGTACTGGAGCCAACGCTGGTCGAAACAGTCGCTTGCATGGTCGGCACGCTGTTGAAGGACGCGCTGGACGAGACGGTGAACACGGTCGGCGTACCCGAACCGGCTGCCCGGGCGATCCTCTACGGGCATGTCCAGATTGCGCTCACGAACGCGTTGCGCGGGTCGCATGCGTTCTCCGAGGCGTGTGAGATCGCGATAACCTACGGCCGCGAGACGATCATCAAGGACGACTGGAAGCGCATCTTCGACGACACTGAGCTCGATCGGGTGGTCACGAGAATGCTGAGGATCTGAGGGGGCTCAGTGACCGAGGGGCAGAACACACCGTTCATCCGGACCCGGTTCCGGCCGGTCGAGCGGCTGTCGACCGCCAGCCTGGTCGCCCGCCAGCTGATCCAGCAACTCGGCGCCGAACAGTTCCCGGTCGGCGCCAGGCTCCCGTCCGAACGCGACCTCGCCCAGATGCTCGGCGTCGGGCGCTCGACGCTGCGCGAGGCGATCACCGCGCTCGAGCTGCTCGGCCTGGTCGAAGTGCGGCCCGGCTCGGGTTCCTACCTCCGCGCGGACAGCACCCAATTACTCGCGAAGGCCCTCGAGCTGAGCCTCGCCTTGGGCGAGCCCGAGGTCGCGGACCTGGTCGAGGTCCGCGAACATCTCGAGCTGCTCGCCGCCCGGCTGGCCGCCGCCCGCGCCAAGGACGCCGACATCGAGCGCCTCCGGGTTCACGTCGACGAGATGCGTGCCGCCGGCAACAACGTCGAGGCGTTCGCCGTCGCCGACCTGGCGTTCCACCTCGAGATCGCCACCATCGCGCAGAACGACGTACTGCTGAGCCTGCTCAAGAGCCTGCAGTCCTTGCTCACCGAGTGGTTCGAGCGGACGCTCCGCGTCCCGGGCACGATGGAGGCGACGCTCACCGAGCACGAGACCGTCTTCACCGCGATCGAGCAGGGCGACCCCACCGCGGCCCAGTCCGCGATGGCCACCTTGATGACCGCCGCCGACGAACGGGTCCGGCACTCCCGCTAGGACTGGGCCAGGTTCTGCGCAGGCTCCCAGGCGAAGCCGTCCGGGTCGACGAAGCTGCCTGCGTCCATGCTGAGCGCGATCCGGTGCGAGCCGCTGCCTTCGACCGGTACGCCGGCGTCCTTGGCCAGCGCCTTGCGGCCGTACAGGCCCAGCTTCACCGGCCCGGTGGCGTCGAACTCGACGTACTTGCGCCCGAAGCTCCTCGCCACGGTCAGTCCGTGGTCCACGTAGAACTTCTTGCTCTCGGCCACATCCTCGCAACCGAGCAGCAGTACGACGGCGTCGATCTCACGCGTCGCCGGACCGGTGTCCTTCTTCGCCGACGTGGCCACCTTCCAGATCGTCCCGTCCGGCGCCTGCAGCACGCCGCCGTACCCCCACAGTGACTTCGTCGCCGGCTTCACCACCGTCGCGCCGGCAGCGACCGCGGACTCGAACAAGCTGGTCACCGTGCTCGGCTGCCCCACGGTCAGCGACAGCGTGAACCCACGGAAACCAGTCGTCTCCGCGCTCGACTCACTGACCCGCACACGGTCATCCAGCCCGAAGGCATCCGCCAGAAACCGCTCGGCCGCAACGACGTCGGCCACTTCCAGAACCACACCCTGAAGATTTGTCATGCCTTCAAACTAGGCACCACCAACCCACAACGCTTCTCGATTCCTGACCAACTCCGTCAGCTGGTGAGTCGGAGGTAGTCGAGGTTGAAGCCTCCGGTTTCGCAGTACACGGTGATCAGCTGGTCGCCGGCTGGGAGGGTGAGCTGCGTGGTGATCGACTGATAGTTGCCCCAACCGCCGGTGTCCGGGACCGTGGCTTTCGTCAGGGTCTGGTCTGTGCCGTCGCGGACCGAGATCGCATCCGGGGCGGGGGCGCCGGTGCCGTTGGCGACCCGCAGTTCGAGGTTGTACGTGCCGGCCTGCGCGATGTCGACGCGGTACTGCAGCCAGTTGCCCGGCGCGGTCCACCCCACGTTCTTCCCACCGCTCGCCGCGGGGTTGCTCTCGATGAAGTTGGCGCCGCCGTCGGTCCAGCCGTGCTGGGCGACGTACGACTCCGCCTCCACCGTCTCCCCCACCGGCGCACCGTGCGGCCTGGTGGTCACGTGCACCGTGATCTCGTCGTGCGCCGCGCCGTCGGTGACACGCACCTTGATGTCCTGCACTCCGGCAACCGTCGGGTGAATGGTCAAGGTGTTGCCGTTGAGACTGACCCCGCCCGGCAGGTCGGTCGAGTAGTAGGCGAGCTTGTCGTTGTCGCGATCGGTTGCCTTGAGCTGCAGCTCGGTCGTCGCGTATTGATCAGCGACGACATCGGGGGCGGCCTGCAACACCGGCGCGTGATTGTGACGCGTCGAGGGGACGTCACCGTGCCAGCGATACGTCGCATAGGAGTTCGCCGGGACCGTCACCGTGAACGACTTCCCGGCCAGGGTGACGCGGACCTTGCTGGCAGCTGCATTGGAGTTGCCAACGATCGCGACGAAGTTGTCTTGGGCATCCTTGTAGACCACGTTGCTGATGCCGTTGGCTGTCGCGCTCGACTCGACCCGCGTGTGCTCAGGCCCCAGGTACTTCGCGAACTGCCCCATCGCGTACAGCTCGTCCCGCACCGTGAACGTCTTGGTGTTCGTGTTGACGGTGACCAGTCGGTTCGGCCACTTCGTCGTACGTCCGACCTCTTCCCAGTCGACGTTGTTGTCCCGCGCCGGTGTCCAGTGCAGGGTGCCGCCGTCCTGGTCGGTCGTCTGCGCCCACAGGATGTACGACGACGCGTCGAGCCGGAAGTAGTTCAGAATCGTTGCCGGCGACAAGTCACTTGTCTCCGTCATGTGCACCGGCTTCCCGAACTGCTCGAACGCGTCCCGCATCACCGTCGGGTCACCCCAGTACGGATGGAACGCGATCGCGTCCGCGGCCTTCTCGGCCTTCGGGTCGTTGAAGATCCGGTAGTAGTTCTTGGTCTCGGTGCTGTTCGGGTCGCGCCAGTCCCAGAAGTTGAAGTCGTGCACGTACAGATCTGTGTGCAGCCCGGCCCGGCGGACCTCCTGCTTGATCGCCACGGCCAGCTTCTGCTGCTGCTCGACGCTGATGTCCATCGCCGGGTACACCACATCGATCCCCGGCTCGTTCAGCAACGTCAGCGCATCGACCTTGATCCCGTACTTCGCATACGCCTGCAGGTACTTCACGTAGTACTTCGCGAACACGTCGATGCAGTCGTCGCGGAGCTTGCCCACCTGGTAGTAGTCCGTCGTACTCCCGGGCTTCAACGCGACCTCGCCGGTGAACCGGTTGTTGGTCTTCATCCAGGCCGGCGCACTCCACGCCGACGCGAAGAACGTCGCCCGCGGGTTGTACTTCTGGATCAGCTTCACCGTGTCCACGATGTGCAGATCCACGTCCCGCCTGATCGAGAAGTACTTCAGGCCGCGGTCCTCGGTCACGCCGGCCGGCAACTCGTCGTACGACCAGAACGGCAGATGCTCGATCAGGTCCGGACTCCCGATCGTGAGCCGGAACCGGTCGAATCCGGCGCCGCTCTTCGGATCGACCAGCAGCTTGACCGCCCGCTCGCGTTCGGCCGGCGTCAGCTTCCAGAGATTGGAGACGCTGGTCTCGTCCAACGAGAACCCGACCCCGGAGTACTTCTGCCGGAGCGTGCTCGGATCGACCACCACCGTCGCGTCGACAGGGCCGTTCTGGTCACCCCCGACGTACGTCGACGGCAACGGCTGCCACGTCTGCGCAGAGCCGCTGGAGTACGTTCCACTCACCACCGCCCCACGCTGAGCCGCCGCCGGCACTCCGCCCGCGGCAAGCCCACCAGCCACCACCCCGACCACAACCGCCAACCCAAGAGTTCGCCTCACAAACCCTCCAACCTCGGTGGAAAGCCTTGACAAGCAGGGCGACTCTAGGGTGCGGACTCGCTCACCAACACCCCCTGCCGGTTCCGGAACTGGTTCCGGAACTCAGCGCCCGTAGGTGGCGATCCCGCCTTCGAGCAGATCGAAGGTCTGATCGATGACCTCGACCTGCTCGCGGCGTACCTCATCGCCGGGTCGTCCGGCGATCAGCTTGTCGACGGCGATGCGCGGCACGATCGTGACGGCGGTCGCGACGAAGTTGGCGACGATCGCGGCCTGCACTCCGGGCTCGACCTCGGACTCGAGCAGCTCGGTCAGCGACTCGGCCATTTCACGAGTGTGCTCGAGAGTACGGCGTACGAGCGCAGGACTCGCATCGACGATCCGGTAGAAGTACTCGGACCCGTCCCGGGTGCCGGACAGCGGGTGCCCCGTCGCCAGGAGCTCGTGCAGAAAGCGTCGTACCGCGGCAACCACCGATTCGGAGGGCTCACGGTCGCGGATGGCCCGGCTGAGATCGTCGACCAGGTCCGCCTGCCGATCCAGGAACAGGTCCTCCTTGCGCGGGAAGTAATTGAAGACCGTCATCCGCGCCACGCTGGCCGCTTCCGCGACCTCGGCGATCGTGACGTTGTCGAACCCGCGCTCGATGAACAGCCCGGACGCGATGTCCGCGATCCGGCGCCGGCTCTCCCGCTTCTTCCGCTCCCGCAGGCCGAGCCGCTCATCCATGGCAGATAGCATACTCGACATAAATTTGGACCGAGTACACTATTCACCAACGACGATCTGGGAGCTGAGATGGACTACGACGTAGTGGTGGCCGGCGCCGGGCCGGTGGGACTGATGCTTGCCTGCGAGCTGCGGCTGGCCGGAGTGGACGTGCTGGTGGTCGAGCGCCTGACCGAACCGGATCTGACGATCAAGGCCGGCTCGATCACCCTGCCCACCGCGGAGGCGCTGTACCGGCGGGGCTTCCTGCCCACGCTGCAGGAGCACCAGCAGCGAATGCTGGAGCAGTTCGCCCGTCCGGCCGGCGCCGCACCGATGAAACGACCGCCGATCGCCGGGCACTTCGGCGGGATCCTGATCGGCGCGGAGAAGGTCGACTTCGCCGATCCCGAATTCCGCGACGCCGGGCCGGCCGCCGGGATCTTCCTGGTCCCGCAGCAGACCGTCGAGCAGGTGCTCGCCGAGCGCGCCGCGGAACTGGGCGTCGACGTACGCCGGGGTGTCGAGCTGACCGGTTTCTCGGCCACTGACGACGGTGTGCGGGTCATGCTCGGCGACGACGAGGTGTCGGCCGGGTGGCTCGTCGGCAGCGACGGCGGCCGGAGCATCGTCCGCAAGCTGGCCGGATTCGACTTCGTCGGCACCGATCCCGAGATCACCGGCCACCAGGCGATGGTCGAGCTGGAAGGCGCCGAGGGACTGACCCTGGGCTGGAACAGCACCGACACCGGCATCTACGCCTACGGCCCGATCCCGGGCCGGATCCTCACGGTGGAATTCGACGGTCCGCCGATCGACCGCGACGCACCGATCACCGCGGCCGAGCTGCAGGCCAGCCTCCGCAACGTGACCGGCGCCGAGGTCACGGTCACCAAGGTCATCACCGCGACCCGCTTCACCGACAACGCGCGCCAGGCAACGACGTACCGGAAGGGCCGCGTGCTGCTGGCCGGCGACGCCGCGCACGTGCACTCCCCGTTCGGCGGCCAGGGCCTCAACCTGGGCATCGGCGACGCCATCAACCTCGGCTGGAAACTGGCCGCCACCATCAACGGCTGGGCTCCGGACGGCCTGCTCGACACCTACACGGCCGAACGGCACCCGATCGGCGAGTGGGTCCTCGACTGGACCCGGGCCCAGATCACGATCATGCGGACCGACCGCCACGCCCGCGCCCTTCGCCAGGTGATCGGTGATCTCCTGGTCACCGCCGACGGATCGACGTACCTGGCCAAGAAGCTCTCCGGCGTCTGGCAGCGCTACGACTTCGGCTCCGACCACGACCTCGTCGGGACCTCGGCGCCCGACCTGGAGCTTGCCGACGGCACCCGCCTGGGCGAACACCTCCACGACGGCAAAGCCGTCCTCCTCAACCTCACCGACTCGACCCACCTCCGCGACGTCGCCGCCCCGTGGTCCGACCGCCTCCAGGTCGTCAACGCCAAGCCGGTCTCTCCCGGCACGCCTGCCGCGCTCCTGCTGCGCCCGGACGGACACATCGCCTGGTGCACCGACAACGACGATCTCGACGGCATGACCGCAGCCCTCGAGACCTGGCTCGGGCGCCCGGCCTGACCCTCAGCGGTCCGGCAGGTTGAGCCGCTTCAGTCGTTCGTACGCCCCGATGATGTGCTTGTCGATTCCGTCCTGGGCGGCCTGCGGGTCGCCCAGGGCCAAGGCGTCCCGCAGTTCCTTGTGCTCGCTGTAGCCGACGTCGAGGAAGTCCGGAAAGCTCGCGTTGCGCGCCCGCAGGAAGACCGTCACCTGACCACGGATCGACTCCCAGACCCGCTGTACCCGGGCATGGTCGCAGTACGCGTAGATGATGTCGTGGAACTGCAGGTCCAGCCGGACGGCGTCCTCCGGATCGATCTTGGTGTCGACGCTCTTCATCTGCTCCAGGACCGCGTCCATCTCGGCGAATCCTTCACCCTGCATCCGCGTACACGCGCGGCCGGCGGCAAGCCGCTCGATGGCGCCGCGGAGAGTGTGCACCTCCTCGACATCGGTCCTGGTCAAGGTGCTGACGAACGCCCCGCGGTGCCGGCGGATCTCGACGTGACCCTCTTCCTCGAGCCGGGCGAGCGCCTGCCGGATCGGTCCACGGCTGACCTTGAGCGCCTCGGCCAGCTCGGTCTCCTTGAGGTGCTGACCCGGCTGGAACTTGGCGCCGGTGATCATCTCCCGGAGCACGTCGGTCACCAGATCACCGAGACCGCGCTGCGACGGCAGCGGGGACACGACGTCGTCGGGGATCATGCCGACCACCTCCTCAAGGCAGCTACCGCCGGTATCCGAAGCAGGACGACTCTATCCTCCGTCGCGCCTCTCTGTAGATTGTAAACAGTAAGTCATTGACAGTAAATCAATGGCAAGAGCAGACTCGGAACCTCCACTCAGGCAGAGCGGCACAGTGCCGGCGCCGAAGTCGGCCGACCGTGAGGCAGCCCGATCACCAGGGCAGAGAGAGGTCACGACGACGATGACCACCGAGACAGCGGTTCACACCGGGCGTACGTCCCTCGGCCCGTTCCCGCCGGCCGCTCCCCGGATTCCCGACGCGCCGCACGTCAGCGCGGCGACCATCGCGGTCGACGCCGCGGCGAGCGAAGGTCCGCTCGCGCGCATCTGGGAGAGCTTCGGGTACGACGAGTTCAACTGGACGTACATGCCCACCGGTAAGCGGCTGCTGCAGACCTTCGCCGACTTCTCCGGCAGCGGCTACTTCGTCCGGCCGCACTACATGTACTGCTCCGGCAGCGGTTTCGGCATCCCGCACTGGAGCTCCGGCAACGTCTACCACGAAGACGCCGACGGCAATCCGTACTACGACTTCACGCTGCTGGACCAGGCGTACGACGCGATCGTCGGCGCCGGTCATCACCTGCTGGTGGAGCTCGGCTTCACCCCGCGGGATCTCCTGCCACCCGAGGCCGCTGAGCTGACCGTCGTGTCCAGCCCCACTGCGTACACCAACTACGAGGCAGGCGCCTGGGGATATCCACCCAAGGACAACGCCAAGTGGGCGGGCCTGATCGGCGCCACCGTTCAGCACTGCATCGAGCGGTACGGCGAGGACGAGGTGAAGACCTGGCTCTGGGAGCTGTGGAACGAGCCGGACATCTTCTACTGGCGCGGCACCCTCGAGCAGTACAACGAGCTCTACACCGCAACGGTGCAAGCGATCCGGGCTGTGTTGCCCGAGGCAAAGGTCGGCGGACCGGCCGTCACCAGCGGCGGCCTGAACTTCCTGCGCGGCTTCCTCGACTACACCTCGCAGCGTGACGAGCCGCTGGACTTCATCTCGTACCACACCAAGGGCTGCCACTTCCCGACCCGCGACTACCGGCCGTTCTCCGAGCCGGCGACCGAGCTGCTCAGCCCGTCGTCGACGAAGATGTTGTACGACCTGCGCGAGTTCAACCGGCTCATCGGTTCCTACCTGGCGTACGCCGAGCTGCCGGTGATCGTCGACGAATGCGACGCCGCGGTGCCGGCGCACTTCGGACGCTACGACAACCGCAACTACAGCTTCCAGAACACCGAGTACTACCCGGTCTTCCAGGCGAAGCTGATGAAGAAGATCCTCGACCTGAACGCCACCGAGCCGGCCAAGGTCGCCTACGCCACCTCCTGGAGCTTCTACTTCGAAGCCGAGCGGTACTTCGAAGGCACCCGGTCGTTCCTCACCGCCGGTGGCGTCGAAAAGCCGTTCCTCAACGCCTATCGGATGCTCTCAGTACTCGGTCAGGATCGGCTGCGCACGACCTCGGATGCGGCCTGGCAGGTCGGCGAACTCGACCACACCGACGGCAGCAGCATGCCCGAGGAAGTCGACGCCCTCGCCTCCCGCTCGGAGGACGGAAGTGTCGCAGTGATGGTCTGGCGTCACACCGACGACCAGTACCAGACCAGTGATGACCTGACCTCGGTGAGCGTCACGATCCGCAATCTGCCGGCCGGCTCGTACCGGTTGCGGCATCTGCGCATCGACGCCGATCACAGCAACTCGTTCACCGTCTGGCAGCAGCTCGGTTCACCGCAGGATCCGACGGCGGAACAGTTGGCCGCGATCCACGCCCGGCAAGGTCTCGAGGAGTTCGAGCCTGAACGACAGGTCGAGGTGGACGGTGACCTCTCGCTGGAGGTCTCGCTGCCGTTGCCGTCGGCATCGTTGCTGATCGTGGAGCCGACGTGATCACGCTGAACAACGGCGTACGGATTCCGCAGCGCGGTTTCGGCGTCTTCCAGGTCCCGCCGGGCGACACCCAGTCCGCGGTCGAGCAGGCGCTCGAGATCGGGTACCGGCACATCGACACTGCGGCGGCGTACAACAACGAGGCCGGTGTGGGCGCCGCCGTACGGGCGAGCGGACTTCCCCGTTCAGAACTGTTCGTCACGACGAAGCTGCGCAACGGGGAGCACGGGTACGAGTCGGCGCTCAAGGCGTACGACGAAACGCTGCAGCGCCTGGGGTTGGACTACGCCGATCTGTATCTCGTGCACTGGCCCAATCCGACAGTCGATCGCTATGTCGACAGCTGGCGTGCTCTGGAGCGCATCTACATCGATGAACGGGTGCGAGCTATCGGTGTGTCGAACTTCCTGCCCGAACACCTGGACCGATTGGCGAAGGAGGCCTCGGTCGTCCCGGCGGTCAACCAGATCGAGCTGCATCCCAGCTATCAGCAGCATGAGCTGACCGAGCTGTGCCGGAAGCAGTCGATCGCGGTCACGTCGTACTCACCGCTCGGTCAGGGCGGCGACCTCGATCACCCTGTCCTGGCGTCGATCGCGAGCGATCACGGGGTGACGCCGGCCCAGGTTGTCCTGCGGTGGCATCTGCACCGCGGACACATCGTCATTCCGAAATCGGTCAACGCCGAGCGGATCCGCGCCAACTTCGAGCTGGACGGCTTCGAGTTGACCGACGACGAGCTCGCGTCGATCACCGCGCTGGAGAACGGCAACCGGCTGGGCAGCGATCCCCGCACGTTCGCGATCAGCCAGATCAGGTAGCCCGCGATGACGAGCAGAGCCGTACAACTCACCCGGCGGCAGACCCGCGCTTCGGCCGTCGATCGCCCCGAACGACCACGTCACGGGTGGAAGAAGACCACCTGGATCTGGATCTTCCTGCTGCCGACCGTCGTGCTCTACGGCATCTACACCATCTATCCGATCATCGCGAGCTACTGGTACTCGCTGGTCGAGTGGAACGGTTTCGACGCCGACCAGAAGTTCGTTGGCCTGAGCAACTACCGCGAGGTCTTCGCCGATCCGCTGTTCTGGAACTCGTTCAAGATCACGCTGTTCTTCATGCTGCTGGTGGTACCGGCCCGGGTGTTACTGACGTTGCTGGTGGCAATGATTCTCAACAATCCGAAGCTGCCGCTGATCGGCGTCCTGCGATCGGCGTTCTTCATCCCGGTGGTGACCACCACGGCGATCATCGGCGTGGTGATGCGGTTCATCCTGGATCCCGGCACCGGGCCGATCAACTCCCTGCTGATGAAGCTCGGCGGTGGCGGCGTGGACTTCCTGGGTGGGCAGCATCTGGCGCTACCGACAGCGGCTGTGCTGTACATCTGGAAGTTCTTCGGCGTCACGATGATCTACTGGCTCGCTGCGCTGCAGACCATCCCGTACGAGTTGTACGAGGCGGCCAAGATCGACGGCGCCGGCACCTGGCAGCTGTTCCGGTACATCACGCTGCCGATGCTCAAGCCGTTCCTGATCATCATCACCGTGCTGACGGTCGAGGAGACGTTCCACAACTTCGATCTGATGTACACGCTGACCGCGGGGGGCCCGTACTTCCACACCGAGATCATCGAGATCTACATCTACCGGTGGGCGTTCGCCGCCCCGATCCCGCAACTCGGGCACGCGTCCGCGGCCGCGGTGATCTTCGGCCTGCTGGTCGCGATCGTCGGCGCGGTCCAGCTGTGGGGCGTGTACGCCGGCCGCCGGTTGAGAGGAGAACAGCGATGAGCGCGGAAGTCGCCGTACGCACGGATCGGCAGCGGCGGTTGCTGCGCCGGCTCCCCTGGTGGATCGCTGCGATCGTCCTGGTGGGCATCGCGGTGCTGTGGATCTTCCCGTTCCTGTGGATGCTGTCGGCGTCGCTCAAGGACAACATGGAGATGTTCACCGGCGGCCTCAAGCTGTGGCCCTCGAAGTTCGTCTGGGACAACTACACGCGGGCGTGGAACGACGCGCACTTCGGCCGGTACCTGATCAACACCGTGGTCGTCACGGTGATCACGGTCGTGATCGTCACCATCCGCTGCGCGACCGCCGGTTATGTCCTGGCCCGCTACCGATTCCGCGGTTCCAGGATCTTCCTCGGGGTGCTGGTCGCGACGCTGTTCGTACCCACCGGCTACACGATCATCCCGGTGGTCAAGATCTCCATGCAGCTGCACCTGATCGACTCACTGGGCGGAATGATCCTGGCGCTCAGCGGCGGGGCCTACGTGTCGGCGATCCTGATCTACTACGGCTACTTCCGGCAGATTCCGCGGGAGCTCGAGGAGGCCGCGCTCGTCGACGGCGCCGGCTTCGTTCGGACGTTCTTCTCGGTGATGCTGCCGCTGGCGATGCCGGTCACCGCGACCGTCGCAGTACTCACCTTCATCACCACTTGGAACGCCTTCTTCCTGCCGCTGGTGTTCACCTTCAGCCGGCCCGATCTCCGGACCGTGAGCGTCGGCATGCAGGCGTTCGTCGGGGAGACCGCTACCGACTGGTCGGGAATGGCCGCGGCCGGCGTGATCTCGATCGTCCCGGTAGTGGTGCTCTTCATCTTCATGCAGCGCTCCTTCGTCGAGGGAATCTCCGGAGCGGTCAAGTCTTAAGGAGTGGAACATGCCTGAACTAACACGCCGCAGTCTGCTCAGCGCGTCAGTACTCGCCGTTGTCGGCGCCGCGACCGGATGCAGCAGCTCGAGCTCCCAGTCGGGAAGCACCGGAAGCGGTGCGACCGGAACGCTGGACTGGTGGGATCACTTCAGCTCGTTCAAGCACCTCAACGACGACTGGGCAAAGTCGCAGTCGCCCTCGTTGAAGACCAACGTCACGCACACCTACTACGACGCATCCAAAGCACCGCAGGCGTTCCAGTTGGCGCATCAGGCCAACAAGATGCCGGACATCTACTCGAACGTGATCGGGTTGCCGTTGCCGGCTCTGGTGAGCGGCAAATGGGTGCACGAGATCACGATCCCGGCGGACGTCAAGGCCAAGCTTCCCAAGGACGCGTTCACCGAGGGCATCACCCAGCTGGACGGCAAGCTCTACGGGTTCCCGATGTTCAGCTTCCGGCAGAGCTCGACGCTGGTGTGGGCGAACAAGGACCTCTGGTCCAAGGCCGGCCTCGATCCGGACAACGTGCCCACGGACTACGCGGCCTTCAAGGACGCGTTGGGGAAGCTCAAGTCGGCCGGGGTCCAGCCGCTGACGCTGGCGATCGGTGCGGACGGCGGACGGATCCGTGATCAGGTCGACGACCTCGCGCAGACGGCCGGCTTCCCGGGGTACCAAGGTCTGCAGTTCACCACCGGCGAGTACGCCTATCACCACGACGCCTACGTGACCGTGATCGAGTACCTGAAGGAATTGAACGACGCCAAGCTGATCATGCCGGGCTCGAACAACTTCGGTGTCGTCGACGCCCGGACCCGGTACGCGTCCGGAGCGGTCGGGACATTCATCGACGGCATCTGGTGTGCGGGCGGATCTAAGGCACTGGCACCCCAGATCGTCGACAAGCTCGCCTCCGGGCAGGTGCTGGTACCGACGGCCGGTACGAAACCGTGGTGCTACCGCGGTCGGCCGAGCTCGGGGTACTTCGTGTCCGCGGACAGCAAGAACCCCGATGCGGCCGGGAAGCTGATCGCGTCGTTCATGTCCGACGACTACCAGAAGGGCATGATCGAGGCGATGGATCAGCCGCCGCTGAACCTCGACCTGGTCGCGTCGTCGAACGCGGTCGACGCGTACAAGAAGGGCGTCGACTTCTGCAAGACGAACGTGTTCCTGATGCCACAGGCCATCGTTCGCAACCCTGCCCAGGCCCGCGTGGACGCTCTCCGCAAGCCGGTCACCCCGCACGTCGGCAACATCGTCCAGGGCTACCTCGGCGGATCGATCAAGGACCTCAAGGCCGAGCTGAAGAAGCTGAGCGACGCGACGTCTGCTGACCGCGCCCAGGCCCTGACAAAGGCGAAGGCCGCCGGCGCCAAGGTGTCCGAGTCCGACTACGCCTTCCCCGACTGGAAGCCAGGCCAGGACTACGGAGCCGCGAAATGAGCCGTACTGCGGTCGTCACCGGCGCCGCATCCCCCCGCGGCATCGGCCGAGCCACCGCACTGCTCCTGGCCTCGCAGGGCTGGAACATCGGTATCCTCGACATCGAGCCCGGCGACTCCCTGACGTCGGAAATAGTCGGGACCTACAACGTCAAGGCCCACGCCGTACAAGCCGACGTCTCCAACGAACCCCAGGTCATCGCCGCCATCGACGAACTAGAGGCCGCGCTACCACCCCTCGCGGCCCTCGCCAACATCGCCGGCGTCAGCTCTCCTGTCCCCTACCTGGAACTGACGTCCGACGAGTGGCATCGCGTCATCAACATCAACCTCAACGGCGTCCACTACGTCACCCACCGAGTCGCCGAATCCATGGTGAGGCATGGCTACGGCCGAATCGTCAGCGTCTCCTCGACCTCTGCCCAACTAGGCGGGGGCACCTACAGCAAAACGCCGTACTCCGTAGCCAAAGCCGGCGTCATCGGCCTGACAAGAGCCTTGGCCCGAGAACTGGGCCCTTTCGGCATCACCGTCAATGCAGTTGCCCCCGGCCCCATAGACACCGACATCATGGGCGGCCCTCTGACCCCCGAGCGCCGAGCAGCCCTGGTCGACGGCCTCCTGACCACTCGCCTGGGGCAGCCCCAGGACATCGCCTCCGCAATAGCCTTCCTGCTCTCCGACCAATCCGCGTACATCACCGGCCACACCCTCAACGCGGACGGCGGCCTCTACATGCACTAGGCCCCTGATGTGAAAATATGACGCGCACGGAACAAGGCGACGTCGTCGGAGGACTCGGTTCATATGCTGCGCTGGAGAGTGGGGCTCATCGCGTTGCTGACTGCGCCGGCCCTCGTCGGTTGCGGCGGCGGGAGTGATGAGGTCACGCCGGACCCGAGCACCACGACGGACCAGCCGCAGGTGTCGGTCGACCTGACCACGCCGGACTCGTACGCCAAGAACACGGACGGACTCGTCGGCGTACAGGTGGCGGCCAAGGGATCGCATCCCGCGTCCGCCACAGTCACCGTACGGTTCGACGTACCGGCCGGAAAGCTGGTCACGGTCGCGTACCAGGCCACGCAGAACGAGGCGGACGGGCAACACTGGCCCGCGTTGAAACTGTCCTCGTCGCCAGGGCCCAAGGCCGGCCTCGACACGTTGACCGGCAGCTACTCGGTGCCTCTGCACGACGGCGACCTCTGGCGCTTCTCCCTCCGGCCGCAGTTCGGACCGTCGGCAGAAATCAAGAACGTGCCCGTTCACGTGTCGCTCGCCGAGGGCGGGCAGACCGTCGCAACGGCCTCGCAGGATGCCACCCTGACCGCCGTGACCGCCGTACGGACCAACACTGGGAAGACGGCCTGGACGCTGTACCGGGACGGCCGCTGGGCCGAGGTCGACTACACCCTCACGAACGTGTCCACCCAGGACGCGCGGTCGATGAACGTCGGGCTGGCGGTCAACCGCTGCAATCCAGACGAGACCCTGTCGTGTCAGGCCGACGGCAGCCTTCTCGGGGCCATTGCACTACAGAAGTTCGACAAAGGCCGGTGGGTTTCGCTGTCGGGGTCCAACGGCCAGGCGAGTCGTGTCCTGACCACCTCCCTCAAGGCAGGCGCCGACTCCCAAGTCCGCCTCAGACTCGCCCCCGGCACCAGCCTCGCCAAAGACGTCGACCGAGCCGAAGTCGTCCTGGCCTGGGCCGCGCCTGGCGCTGACGGCAGCTTCAACGGCACTGACGCCAGCGACTTCACCATCCACTGACCGCTGCTTCGCCGGCTAGGACGGCTGACCGAGGTCGCGGGTCATCCAGCCGGGCGTATCAAGGCGGATGGGGGCATCGCCGACCAGGGTCGCCAGATGCTTCTCCAGGCGCTCGAGTTCGGCGGCGCCGATCCGTCGTACCCACCGGTCGCGCAGTTCGTCGAAGATCGCCTCACCTTCGCGCAGTACTTCGAAGCCGAGCTCGGTGACCTGGAGGCGTTTGCGGCGGCCGTCGCGTGGGTCGGCGTCGCGGGTCACGTAGCCGCGTTCCTGGAGGACCGCGATCGTCTTCGCGGCCGCCTGCTTCGAGACCGATAGGCGGCGGCCGAGCTTCGTGGCGTCATCGGCGCCCGCGGCAATGGCCCGGATGGCGAAGTCGTGGACGGGCCGTACGTCGTGGTACCCGCGCTGAGCGAGTTCGTCGGTCGCGTCGTCCACCAGCGACCGGAAGCCTCCGAGCAGCAGCAGCGCGAGATCGGCACCGGAACGGGACATGGCAGCAGGGTAGTGGGCTTGCGGTTAGACAACCTGGTTGACTAAGATCTAGTCAACCAGGTTGTCCAGTTGAGGAGCTGCGATGCGTACGACGCCAGCCGGCGCGACGATTCCGGAGGTCACCCACCACCGCGCCGAGGTGAACGGAACCACGCTGCACTACGTCACGGCGGGAGCCGGCGGAACCCCGATCCTGCTGGTTCACGGATTCCCCGAGACCTGGTGGGCGTTCCACCGGCTCATCCCCCTGCTCGCCGCCCATCACCGCGTGTACGCCGTCGACCTCCGTGGCTTCGGCGACTCCGACAACGGACCGGGCCCGTACGACAGCGCCACCGCAGCCGAGGACCTGCACCAACTGATCGAGCACCTCGGCGTGGGCCCGGTCCATCTCACCGGCCAGGACATCGCCGGCGCGACCGTCTTCCGGCTCGCGACCACGTACCCGGACGACGTGCTCAGCCTGACTGCGATCGAGACAGGTCTCCCCGGATTCGGCATGGAGGTGCTGGCCGACATCACCCACGGCGGCGTCTGGTACATCGGCGTCCTCGCCGCCCCCGGCATCCCCGAGCTGCTCCTGACCGGCCGCGAGCACGAGTTCCTCGGAGAGTTCCTGTTCCCGGCCTTCACCACGATTCCCGGAGCCGTCACCGAAGCCGACATTGCCGAATTCGCCCGCTGCTACGCCCGCCCCAACGGCTGGCGCGGAGCCACCGGCCTCTACCGCTCCATGCTCCACGAAGCCCCCGAAATCATCGCCCTGGCGCAGTCCCCCGGCCTGACCGCCCCCGTCCTGGCAATCGGCGGCTCGTTCACCCTCACCACCATGACCCAGGCCACCACGAGTGAGGTGAGTGCAGTCTCCCTCGACGGCGTCGGCCACTACGTCGCTCTCGAGGCGCCCGAAGAGCTCGCCGAAACAATCATCGAGTTCACCAACCACCGTGACCCGGTCTTGCTGCGCCATTGAGACGACCGGCAACCGGAGGAGGGATCACCAGTTCCAGGCGACACCGCGCGGGCACTGGCTGACCGGCGGAGTGCCCTTCCTCCCGCCGCCGACGAAGACGACCTTCGTGCCTTCGGGGTTGGTGAAGCAGCCGTCACTTTTGGCCTTCAGTTCGCGATAGGTCCTGGGGCTCGCGTAGATGAGCTTCCCGGTGGCGGCGTACCCGCGGACCGTGTAGGTGGGCGAGTCGCTCGGAGCGGGGCGGGTCAGCGTGTACACGTACCTCATCGGGGCGAAGAAGAACCCGTTCCGGAGGACCGCCTCGGTCGCCGGTCCGGTGCCGATGGCGACGGTTATCCGGGCAACGGACCTCGCGTACGTCCCGACGCCCGCGCCCGTCTTGTCGACCGCGTCCATCTTGGTCTCGCCCTTGATTGCCCAGCCGTACTCCGTCTGCTTGCCCTTGGCATCGAAGCCACAGGCGGTGGCCAGGCCCTTGGAGCCGCTCTTGATCACAACCCAGGCGAGCGCATGGGTGCCGGCGGGAGGATTCACCCACTTGAACCCGTCCAGCACGGTGTAGGTCCGCGCGGCCGGATCGGGACTCGCCTCACCGCCGTGGTGACAGGTCTTGGCGTACTTGTCCTTCTCGGCCGTGGTCAGCATCGCGATCGGTGGTGTCGCTGCGCTGATACCCGTCCCGGAAGCCGGCGGCTGGGCTTTGTCGCCGCGCAGAGCCGGTACTCCGATCGCGAGACCGGCGGTGACTGCGACGACCGCCGCGGCGGCGGCGAGCGGGACAAGCCGACGACGAGGTGCGGCCTGGGCAGACTCGTGATCGACGATGGCGATCAGCTCGTCGCGCTGCCGGTTGCGGGCGGCCGGGCGAAGGTCGTGGTCCGGTGGGGGTGTGAGCTGGGTGTTCATGACTGAGCCTCCGTGAAAGGAACGAGGTTGAGCTCTCGCAGATGCTTGCGGGCTCGGGACAAGCGGGACTTGACCGTGCCGATCGGGACGTCCAGCGCGACCGCAGCCGCCTGCTGGTCGAGGCCCGCCCAGAAACACAGCTCGACGATCTCGCGCTCCGGCCTGGACAGCCGTTTCAAGGCCTCGCGAGCAGCGCTGATCTGCTGGTCGTCGTCGAGCCGTCCGGCCACCTCGTCGGCATGATCGCGGACGTGTTCGGTCATCAGGTTGGCCGCCGCGATCGCCCGGCGGTACCGGGCCTTCGAGCGCCACTCGTTGCGCGCCGTGTACTCCGCCACCCGGTACAGCCAGGGCAGAGCGGACTCGCGGTCGAGAACAACCTCGGTACGTCGCCGCCAAGCGTGCAGGAACACCGCCGAGGTCAGATCTTCGGCATCGCTCCAGGAGGCCGTCCGGCGGTAGAGAAAGTTGTAGATCGCCCGGGAATGCCGGTCATAGAGCTCAGCGAAGGCCGACGAGTCGCCCTCGGCGGCCCGCTCCCACAGCGTCCGATCACTACTCCTCGCCATCGCCAACCCATCGTGCCCCTCCTGCAGGGCTAACACCGGCTGGTTCCGGTCATATCGACGCGCATGCGCGCTCCCATCTCGTATCGAACCCGGCTGCTTGCATCCGGCTTGTGTCCGAAAGAGCGAAAAGGTTCCCTGCTGTTGGCAGGTCACGCTGATCACCGGCGATCGCGTGCGATTACGCGGGGATGAGCTGTCGATCCAGCAGAGCGCCTGCGCAGCACGCGCGGGGCGCCGGCGGCAGCCGGCAGAGATGCACCGCTAGGTCCGCGATCTCCGGGGTCGCTCGCCCGCCGCAGACGACCGCCCGGGAGATCACCCGTGGAGGATGAGGTCCGGCGGTCGCCCAGTACGCCAGCATGGACAGATCACAGCGGTCGGAATTGACTCGTGGGGCCCCAGACGGCGCACGTCGCCAGGCCGACCTCGATGCGGGGAGAAGCGCCGCGAATCTCAGGGGAGAAACGATGTCGACACCAGCGACTGGAACCTCCCGCCCTGGAATCAGTGTCGGACCGACAAGCGAGTTCAGTCTGTTCTTTCGTGTCAAACCCGGCGGGGGCGAAGGTCTGCGGACCGCGCTCGGCGACCTACAGCAGACGCCCGGGTACCGGCCGGCTGACTACGGCATGGCGATCGCAACGATCCACGAGGCGAGATTCGTGCTCTTCGACGAAGACACACGGCTCGCGTTCATCACGAGTTTCGACGGCCCGTGGGACGCCTACATGGAGGACTTCTTCACCTCCGGGCCGACGCTCAAGCTCTTCGATGTCATCTTCCGGCATGTGGAGGGCTACGAGGGTTTGCCGGACCTGGCTGCGGTGCAGTCGTTCATCCTCGGGGCGCAGCAGTCGGCGGCCGCGTATGCACGGAACTACGGCGGCACGGTGAAGGAGATCCGGAAAGCGCAGCGGGTGAGTGCTGCCTTCCAGCAAGTGCTCGATCATCCGGACGCCGCCGAGGTGTTGCAGCACCCCGCCCTGCGGCCGTTGCTGGACGAGGCCGCCGACTAACCAGCCGAGCACTCCACTAGCGGGACAGAGGTCGCCGATGTCGGATCACATCTCAGGACCGCGAGCCTTGGCCGAGCCGATCGCGGACATCACCGACGTCTATGTGTTTCCCAGCCCGGGGCAGCCTGGACGTCTCGTGCTGGTGCTGAACACGCTCCCGTTCGCGAAACCGTCGGACCGGCTGTCGGACGGGCTCGTCTATCGCTTGCGGCTGCGCCCGCTGGCCGCGAGCTCGCCGGGCGATCCGGCGCCATTCACCGTCGGCGCTGAGGAGTTCGTCTTCGACTGCGTCTTCTCGCCGCCCGTGCGGACCGACGGGAATCACGGCGGCGAGCAGGAGGGAACGATCACCACACCAGCCGGCGACCCGGTCTCGTTCCGGGTGAACAACGTGGACGGCGACTCGGCGCAGGGCATTCGTGTGTTCGCGGGCCCACGGTGGGATCCGTTCATCATGGACGCCCAGGCAGCGTTGAAAACGATTGCTACGGGCGAGTTGGCATTCACCGACCCTGGGTCGATCTTCCTCGACGGGAAGAACGTGCTCAGCCTCGTCGTTGAGATCGACTCGACGCTTCTGGGAGGTGCAGAGCTGGTTGGCGTCGTCGGGGAGACGCTCACCCGCGGCAAGTTCGGCGTTCGGATCGAACGGGTCGGTCGGCCCGAGGTGAAGAACATGATGCTGGCACCGAAGCAGTTCGACACGGTGAACCGCGACCTCGAGATCCGCGACCTGTACAACATGGAGGACGCGTTCTGTCTTGGACCGGCGTACCACGGTGCCTACCGGGCGCGGCTGAACGCCAACCTCGCCTTCTGGGACGGACTCGACGGCAAGACTGACTGGGCCACCGAGGGGAACGGCGACCACCCCTTGACACAGCTGGTGCTGGACGACTTCCTCGTCGTCGACCTCACCAAGCCGTACGCCGAGCGAGGCTCCTTCCTTGAGATCGAGCTGGCCGCCCTGCGCGGCAAGGCCCATGAAACCTGTGGCGGACGGGCGCTCAACGACGACGTGATCGACACGATCTTCACCCAGCTCGTCAATGCCGGAACTGGGCCAGTCATCCGGGACGGGGTCGATCAGGCGTCGAGGCCGGCCTCGACGACCTTCCCCTACCTTGCGGCGCCGAATCCGAACCCGCCCGAACCGCCTGAGCACCTCTAGCGATGAAGGGTGGGTGAGCACCGTGACCACCAGGGAGAGCATCGGCCTCGAACTGGACGACATCCAGAGCGGCGCGCTGCACGAGCGACCGTCGCCCTACGTCGGAACCTATCTCCTGCTGCGCATGGACGATCGCGCCGCCGGACGCGAGCTGGTACGGCGACTGCACCCGCTCGTCGACTCCGGAAGGCCGTCGCCAGACCCCGCCCACGACGCCTGGATCACGGTCGCCTTCACTTATCAGGGCCTGAAGGCGCTCGGCGTACCGCAGGACTCGCTCGACAGCTTCGCTCCGGAGTTCCAGCAGGGGATGGCAGCGCGCGCGGCCACACTGGGCGATGTGGGCGAGAGCAGTCCCGACCACTGGGAGAAGCCACTCGGCACCTCGGCCGTTCACGTCGCCCTGGCGGCCCTCTCCCCCGACGCGGCACGGCTGCGGGCCGTCGTCGAGAAGGCACGCCGCGCCCGCCAGGACCTTCCCGGCATCGAGTTGATCTGGCGTCAGGACTGCTATCAGCTCCCGACCGGACGCACCTCCTTCGGCTTCAAGGACGGGATCGGCCAGCCGGCGGTCGAAGGCAGCGGCATCCCCTCCTCGAACCCGCGGGAGAAGCCGCTCAAGGCCGGTGAGATCATCCTCGGCTACCCGGACGAAACGGGCCAGCTGCCTCCCATGCCGACGCCGGCGGTCCTCGGCCGAAACGGCACGTACGTCGTCTTCCGAAAGCTGCACACGCGGGTGGCGGCCTACCGTCAGTACCTCCGCGCGAAAGCCGCAACCCGCGAGGAGCAGGCGCTCCTCGGCGCGAAGATGGTCGGGCGATGGCAGAGCGGCGCCCCGCTCGCGCTCTCCCCCGAGCAAGACGATCCCGAGCTGGGCGGAGAACCGCACCGCAACAACGACTTCCACTACGCCGACGATCTGCGCGGCCTCAAATGTCCCGCCGGCGCGCATGCTCGGCGTGCGAACCCCAGAGACGCGCTGGATGACGACGGCAGTGTCAACGTGCGCCTGCACCGGATGATCCGGCGCGGCACGAGCTACGGCCCGATGCTGCCCGAGGGCGAACTCGAAGACGATGGACTCGACAGAGGCATCATCTTCGTCTTCGCCGGCGCACACCCGAAGCGACAGTTCGAGTTCGTCAAGACCCAATGGCTCAACGACGGGATCTTCATCGGCTCCCCGGCCGAGAAAGACCCGCTCGTCGGGTCGAACGACGGCTCGGGGACCTTCACCATTCCCAGGAAGCCGATCCGTCACCGGCTGCAAGAGCTGCCGCCGTTCGTCGTCACCCGCGGCGGCGAGTACTGCTTCGCTCCAGGCCTGCGAGGTCTGCGCTGGCTTGCCGAGCTCAAAACCTGACGAGCTCGACGAGAAAGAGGACGATGACATGACAACGGGCCCAACAAGCACCGACCGCTGGACCACACTCGACTTCGGGCCGCCACAGTCCGATCTCACCGAGCCCGACTCCTCCGTGCTCGTCGACTATGTCTCCGGCGATCGTGTCGCGGTCATCACCCTCAACCGGCCACACGCCGACAACGCGATCACCACCGAGATGGGAGCTCGCCTGACCGACGTCGTCGAGACCATCGCGGTCCACCCCGCCGTCCGCGTCGTCATCCTCACCGGAGCTGGAGACAAAGCCTTCTCCGTCGGCAGCGACTTGCGCCAGCGTAAGAACATGACGAAGGAGGACTGGCTCCGCCAACGCCAGGACTTCGATCGTACGCTCTACACGGTGCGCCAGTTGCGCAAACCGATCTTCGCCGCCGTCAACGGGATCGCCTACGGCGGCGGCTCGGAGCTTGCTCAGAGCACCGACTTCATCATCGCCGCAGACACCGCCACCTTCGGCCAGCCCGAAGCAATGCTCGGCCTTGCGGCCGGCGGCGGCTCGCCGGTGTTCCTGCCCAGGTTGCTCCCGCCGGGGAAGGCCCTGCAGATGCTGATGACGGGCGATCCGGTCACTGCCCGGGAGGCGCACCGGCTGGGCATGGTCAACGAGATCTACGCGCAGGCCGAGCTCATCGACGAGGCACACCGGATCGCGGAGAAGATCGCAAGCAACTCGCCGACAGCCGTGCAGGCAGTCAAGCGTGCCGTTCAGCTGGGCCAAGGGCAGCCGACCGAGCAGGCGATCGCCATCATGATGGAGGCCCACTGGCGCTCGGCCGTCCATCCCGACCGCGTGGAGGGAATCGGCGCCTTCAACGAACGCCGAGAGCCGACCTTCCAGGATCCCGACTACTGATGTGCAGCATCGCACGTCATCGCACGTCGATCAGGAGGCTGAACATGACTGTGGCAGACGATCTCGAACGAGCGCGCGCCGCACTTCGGATGATCCACCCCGCTCCCTTCAATGCAGAGGCACCGCCCGAGGCACTCGCCGGTCAGATCACTCCCACCCAGCTCCACTATGTCCGCAGCAACTTCGCGGTGCCGACACACGACGGCACGCTCGAGGTCGGCGGTGCGGTCGAGAACCCGATCACCCTCACGCTCGACGACCTCCGCGCCCTGCCGGCGGTCGAGCGGACGGTCACGCTCGAATGCGCAGGAAACGGGCGAATCGACATGCGACCCTTGCCGACCGGCGAACCATGGGGAGACTACGCGGTCTCAACCGCCCGATGGACCGGCGCCTTCCTCCACGACGTGCTGCGGCAGGCGCATCCGGCAGCAGACGGCGTCGACGTCCGGTTCGAAGGCGCCGACCACGGCGCTTACCACCTCCGGCCGATCCTCGCATCGACCAGCAAGGTCGACCTGACCTTCGCGCGCGCACTGCCACTGTCCCACGCAGCAGATCCGGCAGCCGAAGTCCTGGTCGCCTACGAGATGAATGGCGAGCCGCTGGGTCGGGACCACGGAGCGCCGTTCCGGCTCATCGTGCCCCACTGGTACGCCGTCGCGTCCGTGAAATGGCTCAAGCGAATTGACGTCCTGACCGAGCCGTACACCGGCGAGTTCCAGACCGGCCACTACATCTACGAGTGGGCCGACCGACCACACGAGGCCGTCAGCCTCATGCGCGTGCGAGCGCGAATCACCGATCCCGCGCCCGCGTCGACCATCACCGCCGGCGTGTACACGGTGCGCGGCAAAGCATGGTCGGGAACCGGACCGGTGACGCGAGTCGATATCAGTCTCACCGGCGAAGGCGATTGGTACCCGGCGCGACTGGAGCCACCCCAAGGCCCCTACGAATGGCAGGACTGGTCGTTCGACTGGGAGGCAACCGACGTGGGCAGGCACACCCTCCGTGCCAGAGCGACCGACGCGGCAGCCAACACGCAACCCGACGTCCCGCCCTGGAACCGACTCGGCTACGGAAACAACGCCATCGAGGTCCCCTACATCGACGTACGCTGACCCCACAACGCGAGCCCTCCGCGCCTGAGGAACCACATGGAGCCAGTGCGACAACGGCTACGGCAACGTCAAGCCAGGGTGCGTGTTCCCGACCACCGATGCCCCGGTCAACGTCACCGTCCACATCGGCCGCAAGCCGCTACCCGACCTCGCAGCCGCCGCAGAAGGGTGGGACGTCGGACATCTGCCCTCGCCGGTGCAGAGGCGGCAGGCGAGCAGTGACCGGTATTTGAGCTGCGGTCGGTTCGCTTCAGTCCGTAGGGTGCGACATGTGCAGGGTAACCGGAACCAAGGGAGCCGATAGACGTGCGTCCAGCGGATGCCGACATTCCGGTGGTGTCGCTCTCGGATGGTGTGGTCACTCTCCGGCCGTGGTCGAGAGCTGACGCCGGGTTCATGGCGGAAGCATTCGCCGATCCAGCGATCCGACGCTACAACGGGGCCCACGATCGACTCGGGCGGCCGGCTCCGCCGCTCTCGATCGAGGACGCTGAAGCGATCATCGACGAGTTCGCGTCGAGGTGGCGGGCGTTCAGCGCGGCGGAGCCACCATCTGGTGTTGCATTCGCGATCACGGACGCAGCCTCTGGTGGCCTGGTCGGCTGCTGCGGCGTCGATGATTGGTCGATGGGAGACGTAGCGCAGTTCGGCTACTGGATCGGGCCGAGCGCGCGAGGGCGCGGGTATGCGACGCGGACGGTGGTTCTGCTCACACGGTGGTTGTTCAAGCTCGGCGCAGCTCGCGCCTTCCTGACGGTCGAGGCGGACAATGAAGCGTCAGCTGCGGTGGCCCGCCGAGCGGGGTTCGTGCACGAGGGAACGATGCGCGCACACAGCGTGTGGCAGGGCGAGCGCATCGACGTGATGTGGTTCGCGGCGCTGCCGCACGAATGGACGATGCGCGAGCCGGCCGAACCGACGTGATGTGCGACGCGATCGGAGCCGGTCTTGTCGAGTCCTTCGGCGAGGGCAACGAGTCGGTGATGTACGCCATGGCCCGAAGGCAATACCTGACCCCAGCCTGACCCCAACGACCTGTAGACGCGAAGCGTTGTGGTGCCGCCGTGGCCGAGGCGGCCGGCGACCGGTGTGTGGCGAGCAGTTCGACGGTTCCCGGGTCAAGGCTGATGCGCCTCATCTGATGTGTCTTGGTGTCCTTCTCCCGCGCCTTCCCGTTCCGGTGGGTGAAGTTGCGGCGGATCTCGAGTACGCCTTGGTCCAGGTGCACGTCATGCCAGCGCAGCGCGAGCAACTCGCCGCGTCGCGCGCCCGTCACCATCTTCAGCCAAATCAACATGCCCCAGGCCAAGTCCTGCGCCCACGCAGCCGTGATGATCCGAGAACCCTCATCTGACGTCGGCGGCTGCGGCTGCGGCGGGGCCTGTCTCGGCTTCTTTGCTTCCGCCGCGGGATTGCTGTCGCGGCCGGTTGACCGTGCTGTCAGCTCATCCTGGCCGGGTGAAGTCGAGCGCGGCCGAGACGGACAAGACTCGGGGGTATGACGACTCCTCGTGATGCCAGCGCTGCCGTCCACGCCCAGCACCGAGCGGCGGTCGAGACTTTGCCGATGTCCGACACTGCCGACTTCGATGCGACCGCACGGGGCCGGATCGCTGAGCTCAGCCCGGGTGTGGTGCGGTCCGACTCCGGGGAGGTGGTGTGGGACAACGACTCGTACGCGTTCCTGGACGGAGACGCGCCGGACACGGTACACCCGAGTCTGTGGCGGCAGTCGCTGCTGGTCGCGCGACAGGGCCTGTTCGAGGTGGTCGAGGGCATCTACCAAGCGCGCGGCTTCGACCTGTCGAACGTCACATTTGTCGAGGGCGAAACCGGCATGGTGGTCATCGACCCGCTGCTGTCGGCCGAGACCGCTGCCGCCGCCCTCGGTCTATACCGCGAGCATCGGGGCGACCGGCCCATCCACGCGGTCGTCTATACGCACTCGCACGTCGACCACTTCGGCGGTGTGAAGGGCATGGTCTCCCAGGAGGATGTGGCCGCCGGGCGGGTGCGGGTCATCGCGCCGGAGGGGTTCACCGAGCACGCCGTCTCCGAGAATGTGTACGCCGGTGTGGCGATGGGCCGGCGGGCCGGCTACATGTACGGCGCAGCGCTGGCCCGCGGCCCGCGTGGCCAGGTCGGCGCGGGGCTCGGGCAGACGACCTCGACCGGAACGATCACGCTGATCGCGCCGACCGATTTCATCTCCACGACCGGCCAGGAGGAGACCATCGACGGGGTCCGGATGGTGTTCCAGATGGCACCCGACACCGAGGCGCCCTCGGAGATGCTGATCTACTTCCCCGACCGCAAGGCGCTATGCGCAGCCGAGGACGCCACCCACAACCTCCACAACCTGCTGACCCTGCGAGGGGCACTGGTCCGCGACCCGCACAGCTGGGCTCGCTATCTCACCGAGACTCTCGACCTGTTCGGTGGGGACATCGAGGTTGTCTTCGCTTCGCACCACTGGCCCACCTGGGGCAACGAGCAGGTCGTCCACTATCTGAGGCTCCAGCGCGACCTGTACGCCTACCTGCACGACCAGACCCTGCGGATGCTGAACAAGGGACTGACGGGCCCGGAGATCGCCGAGCTGATCCAGCTCCCGCCTGTCCTGGAGAACGCCTGGCACACCCACGGCTATTACGGCTCGGTGAGCCACAACGTGAAGGCGATCTACCAGCGCTACATGGGCTGGTTCGACGGCAACCCCGCCCATCTGTGGCAGCACCCACCGGTCGGGGCCGCGACCCGGTACGTCGAGTTCATGGGCGGCGCCGACGCTGTCGTGGAGAAGGCATCGGCCTACTTCGACAACGGCGACTTCCGCTGGGTCGCGGAGGTCGTCAACCACGTCGTGTTCGCCCAGCCCGATCACGCCGCCGCCCGCGAGTTGCTCGCCGACACCTACGAGCAGCTCGGCTACGGCTGCGAGAACGGCACCTGGCGCAGCTTCTACCTGTCCGGTGCCACCGAGCTACGCGACGGCAGCTTCGGGACCCCGACCGTGACCGCATCCGCCGACGTGGTCTCCAACCTCAGCCCGGCGATGCTGTTCGACGCGTTCGCGATCCAGCTCGACGGACCCCGCGCCTGGGACCAGACCCTGTCTATCGACGTCGTCTTCAACGACGTCGACGAGCGCTATCGGCTCCGCCTGTCCAACGGTGCTCTCACCTACAGCTCAGCGTCACAGCGCGGAGACGCCGATGTGACCCTGACCCTGCCTCGCACCTCGCTGCCGGCCCTGGCCCAGGCGACGACTGATCCCGCCGCACTGGCTGCGGCCGGCATCCAAGTCGCCGGCGACGCCGGGGTTCTCGACCGCCTGTTCGGGCTTCTCGACCCGGGCGACCCGAACTTCGCCATCGTCACACCTGAGTAGTCCGGACATGCCGTCACCGGCAACGCCGGCTGCTGAGCGTTGAGCGGCAATCGGCATCGTCGTGATCGGCAAGGGGATCGGCGGCCCGCAGGCCGACGAGGGAGGCGGGGTGACCCGCGTGGGGTTGCTGTTTGGTTCGCTAGCCGGGTATCGGCCCCGTTGGCTGCGCCGCGATTTGGTCGCGGGCCTGACAGTGTGGGCGGTGCTGGTACCCGAGTCACTGGCCTACGCCACGATCGCCGGCGTCTCGCCGGTCGTAGGCCTGTACGCGGCAGTGCCGGCACTGGTGCTCTACGCGGCAGTCGGAAGTTCCCGACACCTGGTGGTCGGTCCGATGTCGGCGACCGCGGCGTTGTCGGCCGGCATCGTCGGCACCTTCGTCGCCACTGGCGACAATCGATACGCCGCGCTGACTACCGCGCTCGCGCTGGTCACCGGGGTCCTCGGCGTGGCTGCCGGACTGGCGCGGCTGGGGTTTCTCGCCTCGTTCATCTCCGAGCCGGTGTTGAAGGGGTTCATCGTCGGGTTGGCGCTGACGATCGTGGCCGGACAACTCCCCAAGCTATTCGGCATCGAGGGTGGCGACGGCGACTTCTTCGCCAAGCTTTGGCACCTGCTCACCTCCCTGGACCAGACGAGCGGGGCCACGCTGGCGATCGGCCTGCTGAGCCTGGTCGTGGTGCTGGGACTGCGCCGGTGGCTGCCGCTCGTCCCGGGGTCGCTAGTGGTGGTTCTGCTCGGCATCGCCGCCGTCGCCCTGTTCGACCTCGACCAGCACGGCGTGGCGATCGTCGGACAGATCCAGTCCGGTCTGCCGACCTTCGGCCTCCCTGACGGGTTGACGTGGGACGACTACCTCGCCCTGGTGGGGCCGGCCGGCGGAGTGCTGCTGGTCGGATTTGCCGAGGGACTGGCGGCGGCGAAGACGTACGCCGCCCGGGCCGGCTACGACATCGACGCCGACCGGGAGCTGGCCGGTTTGGGCGTGGCGAACCTCGGCGCCGGCCTCGCCTCCGGGATGGTCGTCAACGGCAGCCTGTCCAAGACCGCCGTCAACGGCGGGGCCGGCGCCCGCTCCCAGTTCAGCGGGCTGATGGTTGCCGCGCTCACGGTCGTGACGTTGCTGTTCCTGACCAGCCTGTTCGAGCAACTCCCGGAGGCCACCCTGGCCGCCATCGTGATCGCCGCGGTCATCGAGCTGGTCGACATCGCCGCCCTGCGCCGGCTGTATCGCGTCTGGTCCGAACGGCTGGGCGGCATCTACGGCCCCGCCACCCGCGCGGACTTCCTCGCCGCGATCGCCGCGATGCTCGGCGTACTCGTCTTCGACACCCTGCCCGGCCTGGTCATCGGCATCGCCGTCTCGATGACTCTGTTGCTCTACCGAGCCAGCCGGCCACACGTGACCCGGCTGGTCCGCAGCGCCGACCCCGACCGGCCAGGACTCTGGGTGGACGCCGACCGGCACCCCGACCTCCGCCCCGAGGACGGCATCCTCGTGATCCGCGTGGAATCCGGGCTGTTCTTCGCCAACTCCGATCACGTCCGCGACAGCATCCGTGCCCTCGCCACACCCGGCTCCCTCGCCGTCGTACTGGACGGCGAGAGCAGCCCGTTCATCGACGTCACCGCGGCCGGCATGCTCGATCAACTCAGCCGCGAACTCGCAGCCCGCGACGTCCGCCTCTACCTCGCCCGCGACATCGGCCAGGTCCGCGACGTCCTCCACCACACCGACAACGGAGCAGGACTCGTGATCTATCGGGACATCGACGCCGCCATCACCGCGGCCCGAGCACATCCGCAACGACCTGACTGACGCACGCACCGCTGCTCCTACCGGTATGTGCGCGACTGGCCGCAGCCAATGCCTTCACATGGAAGATCCGGTAGTTGATGCGGTTTGCGTCATCGCACCCGCGACGTGGTCTGTCGCTGCGACCCAGCTGGCACTGCCGCCGCGACAATCGTTCAGTTGAGACGGTGTGTGGCGAGCAGTTCGACGGTTCCCGGGTCAAGGCTGATGCGCCGCATCTGATGTGACTTGGTGTCCTTCTCCCACGCCTTCCCGTTCCGGTGGGTGAAGTTGCAGCGGATCTCGACCACGCCTTGGTCCATGTGCAAGTCATGCCAGCGCAGCGCGAGCAGCTCGCCGCGTCGCGCACCGTCACCATCTTCAGCCAAATCAACATTCCCCAGGCCAAGTCCTGCGCCCACGCAGCCGTGATGATCCGAGAACCCTCATCTGACGTCGGCGGCTGCGGCTGCGGCGGGGCCTGTCTCGGCTTCTTTGCTTCCGCCGCGGGATTGCTGTCGATCCATTCCCAGCGAACCGCGGCCGCAAGCGCTCCGCTGATGACAAAGTGAACCTTCCGCACCGTTCCGCCCGACAATGGCTTGCAGACATGCGGCCGGCACTCGGTAACCCGGCACCCCGCCGGCCAGGCGGCCACCGGTGCTTCACACCACTCGGCATTCATGTGCATCTGCGGTTCGATGCTCTACGAAGGGCTTGCCGTCGCATCGCGCACTGCAACGGCGCAGCTGCGCATAGAACTGGTCCAGGGCACGCGCTCGGGACTGCCCCGGGTTCAGTTGACTCGCGGGGTTTGGTGGTTCAGGCCGCGAGTGCGACGGGTTGAATTGTCTCAAACTCGATGGGTGTGAGTCTGCCGAGGCGGCGTTGCCGGCGCTTTCGGTGGTAGCTGGTTTCGATCCAGGAGACGATCGCCAGCCGTAGTTGGTGGCGGCTGGTCCAGCGTTGCCGGTCCAGGACGTTCTTCTGGAGCAGGGCGAAGAAGGATTCCATGGCGGCGTTGTCGCCGCAGGCTCCGACCCGGCCCATCGAGCCGCGTAGTTGGTGGGCTTTGAGGACCCGGATGAACTTCTTGGACCGGAACTGGCTGCCGCGGTCGCTGTGGACGATGAGCCCGGCTGCGGGTGTGCGCAGTGCGACCGCGTTACGCAGGGCGGTCACGGCCAGGGACGCCTTCATGCGTGAGTCGATGGAGTAACCGACGATCCGGTTGGAGTAGACATCCTTGATCGCGCACAAATACAACTTGCCTTCTGTCGTGGCGTGCTCGGTGATATCGGTCAGCCAGACCAGGTTCGGCGCGGCTGCGGTGAACACCCGCTTCACGAGATCGTCGTGAACGGGCGGGCCGGCTTTGCGGTTCAGGCCGCGTTTCTTGGAGTGGATCGACCAGAGCCGTTCTTGTGAGCACAGTCGGGCGACCCGGTTCTCGCTCGCGGTGATGCCCTTGCCCGGGAGTTCGTCGGCGATGAACCGGTAGCCGAAGCCGGGGTCGTCGCCGTGGATCTCGCGAGCGGCGTTGATCAGGTGGGCATCGTCGTAATCGCGTGGTGTGACAGGGTTTGCGCGCCACTTGTAGAAGGCTTGCTTGCTGAAGCCGAGCACCCGGCAGGTCACCGCGACAGGGATCTTGTCGGCGGCCAGGTCAAGGACCAGCGGGTACATCATTTTGGGTTGATGTCACGGGCGAAGTAGGCCGCAGCCCGGCGCAGGATCTCGTTCTCCTGCTCCAACTGCCGAACCCTCTTCTTCGCCTCCCGCAGCTCGGCCGACTCCTGCTGGGTCGCGCCCGGGCGGTTGCCGTCTTCGATATCGGCCAGTTTCAGCCACCGTGTCAGACACGACTGAGAGATCCCGAAGTCCCTTGCGATCTGCGCGATCGGCGCCTCGCCCTTGCGGGCGACCGCGACCACGTCACGACGGAACTCCTCAGGAAAGGCTTTCGGCATAACAGACATCCTTCCAGCAAGAACCGAAGTCCTCACAGGTCAGGAGTCAACCGAACCGGGGGCAGTCCCTATGCGTATGACAACACCTGGTACGACTGGACGATTTCGCTGCCGGTCGTCGTGGACGGTGTACGTAGGCTGGTCGATCTCACGGCGGGACGCGGCCCGCTTAGCACCGTGGGCGACAACTCTGACAACGCCTGATTTCGAGCAGGCCTGACGCACCTCTGCTTCAACCCAAGCCAGGCGAGCTGAGCCAGGTGGATAGCGCGCCAATCCCGCACCGCCCGCAAAGCACAAGTTCCCTTTCCTGTGATCCGCCAACAGATCCGCGACACATTTCCGTCAGCTGATGTGCGACAGGCTAGACGACTAGCGACCAACTGAGGGAGCCGGAGGCTCAATGGTCGGAGACAGGACCGAGACCATGTCGCACTCCGCAATCTCATGCACGACCTTCGAAGGCAGGCTCAGCACGTGAGCCCTTCCCTCGACAGACACGGTGAGTTGGGCGGCACCACTCGGTGTACCGGGCCATGGACAACCATTACTGCCTTCAGGCTTGTAGGCCTGCACCAAAGCAGCGCCCGGAGGCAGTGCACCGGCAGCAGGGGAGGGTCCGGGGCCCACGATGCGCCACCACGGCAGCTCCACCGGATAACTCTCGGAAAGGTTGCACGTGCTGGTCCCCGTGTTGACTGCCTTCACGGTGAGATCAGCGAAGGTGACTGACAAGGGAGCACTCGCGCATGAGACCACGGCGGTCGTCGAACCCTGCGTGGAGTCACTGGCAGGGGCGCTACACGCGCCGAGACCTAGACACATGACCGCTAGCAGTGCCGGGGCAGTGCTCGAGTTCGTTGTCACATCCATAAAGATGCTCGTCACCACCCAAACGTTGCGCACCCCGTTTACCGCACCCTGCCACAATCCGGTACCGCTTCCTACTGTCGCAGATCACCTGGCGGACGAACGTCGCACATCTGTCGACGGAGGACACAAGTTCCCTTCCTTCCCTTCCCGGGTTGCCGGGTTGACCTCTCATGGATCAAGGCGCGCCTTCGGTGTGCGCATGCGGCCTGCGGCCGTTCACCGCCGCGCCCGCACTTGGTGTCTTTCAGGAGAGCCAAGAGCATTGCCTCCGGCGGGGGCCTCACGACTCCGGGACGACGGCCCGATTGGCCGGCCAGCTCAGAGGGGAGGTCGGTGTGCGAGCTTCGGTGCTTGAACTGCGTCGGATCGACACGTCAGATGCAGAATGGTCCGATGATCGTGCTGGTCAGCGACTCGCTGACGACATTCCTGAACGTGGTGACTGCGATAGGAACCGCTGGGGCTGCCATTGCGGCAGCGTGGGCCGTTCGCCGGGCGTCTGAAATCGCAACCATGCAAGACGACCGCGCGGTTGAGCGAGACAGGTTCGCCGCCGCAGTGAGCCTGTTAGAAGCATTCGACAAGCTGCAAACGCTCCGATACGAAACGGATCCGAGCGATTCGAAGGAAGACCACACGGAGCGCATGGTGCAGGCTCTGGCGGCCGAAGGTGAGTTCAAGGCTCGCTTGCGCGCCTCGGAGGAACCGTTGGAGCTGACCCGGAAAGTCATGTTCATGCATGAGCCCCCTTCTGACGATGTGTTGACGGCCGCAGTTCAGCGACTCGGGTGGCATGGGAATCCAGAACTCGAGTCAATTGCTGTCATCGCGATTCGAGCCGAGATAGTGGACGTTCTGAACCGGCGCAGGCCGGGACGCGCGGCGACGACAGATGTCCAGGTCATGAAGCCACCGACGTTGGCGCCCGCCTACCGCCTCTATGCTCAGAAGCAAGTTCGTGCCCCCGAAAAGCCCTAAACAGCCCGTCCCCCAGTACCTGAGCTAGATCAGCGCTCGCGGTCAGGGGTCGTCGCGTGGTTGGGGCTGAGGGCAACGGACTCGTAATGAGGCGCTCAGGATGGGCTCGCAAGCGCCGCGGCGGGTCAGTCGGATCGGGTGGTCGAGCGTGGCTTTGGCAGGCGGCCGGCGAGCACGTTGGCTGCCTGGCGGTCTGACTCAGCAACCCACGCAGCGTAGACGCGAAGCGTTGTTGTGCCGCCACCGCCGTGGCCCAGGCGGCCGGCGACTGTGCGGATGTCTACGCCGGAACTGATCAGCTCGGTTGCCGAATAGTGCCGCAAGGTGTGGAGGTGACTCTTGATGCCCAGCCTTATGCACATCTCGGTGTACCGGTGGCTTACGCCGTCCGGGTTGCACGGTCGGCTGTGGTCCGCCTCGTAGGAGAAGACAAACGCTGACTCATCGAACGCCACACCAAGCCTCGTCAGCTGCTCCTGGTAGTTGAGGCGGTGTGTGCCGAGCAACTCAACCGTTCCCGGGTCCAGGCTGATGCGGCGCATCTGATGTGTTTTGGTGTCCTTCTCTCGCGCCTTCCCGTTTCGGTGGGTGAAGTTGCGGCGGATCTCGAGCACACCTTGGTCCAGGTGCAAGTCATGCCAGCGCAGCGCGAGCAGCTCGCCGCGTCGCGCTCCCGTCACCATCTTCAACCAGATCAGCATGCCCCAGGCGAAGTCTTGCTCCCAGGAGGCAGCAAGGATCCGCGACCCTTCGTCGGATGTAGGAGGCTGCGGTTGCGGAGGCGCCTGCTTCGGCTTCTTCGCCTCGGCTGCGGGATTGCTGCCGATCCACTCCCATCGAACTGCAGCCGCAAGCGCGCCACTGATCACGAAGTGAATCTTGCGGACTGTCCCTGCTGACAAAGGCTTGCAGACATGCGGCGGGCACTCGGCCACCTTGCATCCAGCCGCGGCGCAGTCGTGCTCGGCGCGGGTCTTCGCTGAGGGCCGGCCTGGTGGCCACCGGTGTTTCACTACCACACGGCATTCGTGTTCGCCGGCGGTGCGGTGCTCGATGAACGGCTTCCCGTCGCACCTCACTCTGCAGCGTCGCAGCTGCGCGTAGAACTGTTCCAGGGCACGGGTTCCGAGCTTCGAGATCGGTACGTCACCGAGGGCTGGACCGATGGTCCGGTCGGCTAGTTCGCGGTACCGATCGAGCGTGGAGTCATCTGCCTCGTGGACTTCGAGCCACGCGTCCAGCGCGTACGACAAGGTGGCCTTGGTCGCGGCGTTCCGTTGACGATCGACTTTGGCGAGCAGTCGCGACCGGATCTCTGAGACCTTCTTCTCGTCGCGAGTCGACTCGGTCAGGTACGAGTCCTTGCCCGTCACGGGGTCTACGCCCTCATACACCAGCACCTGATACGAGTTGCCGCGCTTGCGGACGAACCCTCGCTCACGACCGCCGGTCTTGCGACGTCCAGGCATGGATCAATCGTACGCATTGACAGATCCATTGACAGACCGTCACGACAGTCCATCACTATCCGTAGTAATTCCTGGTAAAACGAAGAGCCGGCGGGGGGACTCGAACCCCCAACCACCGCTTTCTACGCAGTCACCTGCCGTTACTACTCATCAATGCTCAGATCCTTTATGGAGCAGGGTTTCCGGAACATCGAGTGGTTCATCGCTCGTCATCTTCTGGCGTCGGCTCGCGTTGAAACCCATGGGTTAAACCATGGGGTCACAGCACCTGCGGTCCGTTGTACGGCCCGAACCGCGACTCCCACGGGCCATCGCTCCTGGGCACGCCTCCGCTCGCTGGGCGGACCGTACCCAAGCGTCGATGACTCATGTACGGTCAGTTATGCAGGGACTAGACCAGAACGATCATTGCCAGCGAATCTCTCGTGGGGGGAGTTCATTGTGGGGTTTGAGGACGAGTTTGATGTTTGGCTTGGACAACAGCCAACACAGGAAGGGCATTTAGGCTACAAAAAAGCCGTTGTGAAGAATGGACCAAAGGCCTATAAGACGGTTCGCCTGGCGCAGTTTGGCGACAGCAGGAGCGGCGAGATAAAACGAACCGAATTGCGATTCGCCACCTTCGGAAAATTGCCGGATGGTGGCGGGTATAATTTCGCTACCCCCGCTCAGCAATGGTTCTGCGAAAATAGCGAGATCGACATCGTGACCAGCTTCTTGAATACCGAGATTGAACGTTCTGGTCGCTACCGGATCGTGGATTCAGAGGATCCGGTATCTATGTTGGCCACGGTATTGGCCGATGAAGTAGTCGATACCGAGGAGCTCTCCGCCGCACTGCTTCGTAATGGTCGGGTCAGAGATCTATTGCCACTACTGTTGACCGACAATACTGCCCGCCTACTCGCTGAGCAGGCGGCAATCCAGCGGCGGCGCGATCTCTTGAAGAGCTTGGTTGAGTTGGTGGAGCTGCCGGAGACAACCGAAACAGACGTTCAGGCCCAGATGGGCAATGAGTACTGGATCTTCGGCGGTCGATACACTGGGGTAGCAAAGCGGGATCTACTGAAGATGGATGCATACGACATCCCGCTGATCTGCGCAGATGGCAGTCTGCACATTGTTGAGCTAAAAGGCCCACGGATTAGTGGATTGGTCCGCCTACACCGCAGTCATTGGATTGTTGGCGAAGAGGTTCACGAGGCAGTGTCGCAGACCATGAGCTACCTGCGAACGCTTGATGAAACGGGCTCAACGATGGAGACCCAGTATCGCAAAGAGAAGGGTCTCAATTACGACATGCGGAGGAATTTCGCAACAGTCGTTATCGGCCATCCGTCCCACAACAAGGAGACGAAGGATGAGCAGATCATCAGTGAGGCAATCCGCACTTACAACGCGCATCTGTCGCGCGTGCAGGTCGTCACCTACCAAGATCTATTGACCACTGCCATGCGTGCTCTGGACTTCGAGGAAGAGACCATCGAGCCAATGACTACCAACACGGCAGAGGTCGATGACCCGTGGGCGGCATCACCGTCAAGAACTGATCCATGGGCTACACCACCCGCCGATCCTTGGGACTAGTTCGCCGTGGCAATGTTGACGGTTACGTGTCAAGCGCACGGGCAGACCTCCCGCATCGCCCCGATAGCTGCCGACCTTAGGTTTGGTGCGGTGCGGGTCAAGGGTCTCGATCCCGGAGGGACGCCGTAGGCGCCCTTGACGCGTGCCGTGCCGGACCGTCCCTTCCATGATTGCTAGCGGGGCGATGTGGGAACCGACGATCAGCCAAGCGGATGGTCGGCCCAGGCGGCGGGTAGCCGGCCGTTCCCCGCGAGTGGTGGACCGGCAGAGTGTCGGGCGTTGATGGCGAGGTCTGCTGTCTTCGACTCGGCACCCTGTTGGCACGTGCGCGCCAAGCCAAGGGACGCGCCCAGAACGAAGCGCTAGCGGAGTGGCGGGCAGGCGTCCCGCCCTGTGGTGGCGGCGCGCTTTCGGGCCCTGAAGGGGCCCGTCTTGAAGACGTAGAGAAACTTGTCAGGCAAGCCTGTAACAAGGACTGTGGGTCAGTCGTTGCCGTACTCCTCTTCGAGGGGAAGATCCTCTTCTGACCCAATAGTCACAAACTGCTCGGGCAGACCGGCTTGAGCAATCAGCTCCCAGCCGTCGAGTACGAGCTGGCAAGTTCGGCAGCTGAAATACTCCGCCTCGACCGTAACAGTGACGGTTGGCTCGAAGTCATACTCAGATATTTGCTCATACTCCACCTCCGCATTGCTGACGTCGTCACCTTCGAGAAGCCCCTGTTCACCACAAGCAGGACAGACCTCCGCGATGTCATGACGCAGCCCGGCGGAGCGATCTCGACCTGGAGTGAACTCGGCCGCGACCTTGGCGGGAAGGCTTTTGCTGCGGAATTGCGCCAAGCGCTGCTTGGCGCGTTCAATCAATGTCTCAGTGCGATGTTCGATGTTCTTGGCATTCTGCGCAAGATGATGTTCGACTACAGACGCTCTATCGAACCCGACGAGTTCATTTATGTCTCTCTCCAGTGCAGCAAGGAGAACGATCGCGAGTGACCAGTATCGCGGCCACCAGGCTGGAGGAGGGATTGTCGCGAATCCGACACCGCTACTATGAAGGTATTCATTCCGAGCGGCGGACATATTGCCGGCTTCGACCGCATTGAACGGACGGAACGCCTTCTGACATCGCGAATAGATTGTTTTAGCTCGTACCGAAATGAATCTCGCGTCACCTTCTACCAACCCGCTAGCAATCAGAAGATTCACACCATCTTCCGATGGTTCCGCAATGAGCAGAGGTGAAACCCGCGCCAGGGCTGCCTTTGCGAGAAGCTCCAAGGCTAGAGATGCCCAAAGCGCTCGTTCGTCGAACGATCTCGGATCATCTTCATCCATCGCACGGTTGAGAAAAAGCTTCGCCTTCATCCACAATGCTTCGTGATCATACGGCGGAGTCATACGCCCACCGCAGGTAGACGGAGGGCTATGCGGTGCACCTCGCGGGATGGTTCGTTACTAGCATCGGCTCTGGCATGAAGGACCTGACGATTATCAATCGCAAGAATCATGTTCGGAACATTCCAATGGTGGTCCGAAGCGTCATCTAGTGCCTCCTCCATGAAGGAGACCACCTTACGAGCCCGACTGTCGCACGGCACCATGCAGCCCGGGTCATATCGAATCTGATCCTTTTGAAAGGCCGTTGTGTAGAAACTGTCGCGTCCATTCATCACCAAGAATACGCCATGGCGAAAACTACTATGAATGCCGTGCAAGAACGGCCGCTTGATCTTCCATAACTTCGTCGGAACGGCACTTGTGGCAACACTTGCAAGTATCACGATATCCGGAGGCTCTGCGAGATGCGCTCCGTCACTGTGTAGTGCTTGCGGACCCCTGCCGTAGAGCGCGCTCAGCGAGTGCGGCTTGGCATCCTGTTTCTTTACCGGTTTTAGAAGAGACACCGGTGATTCGCCACGCCGAACAGGAATTAAGGTCGCCTTGATGAGAGAGGCTTGACGTTCCACGTCCGCTATCGACCCTTGCCTAGTCGACCAACCGGCGACTCTCGCCTCCTCGATCATTTCCTCAATTGCGAGTGCCATGTTGCGCCTTTCAAGCTTGCTGGCCTGGGACTATATGAGTCAGCAGCACGTTCATTCAAGGGATCGCACCCTCGGATCTGGCAGTGCTCTGAGGTGTGCTAGAACAGTGCTGTGGAGCTGCTACATCGAGGCAAGGTTCGAGACGTGTACAGCGATCGCCCGGGGGAGGTGATCCTGGTTGCGACTGATCGGGTGTCGGTCTATGACGTGGTGCTGCCTACGCCGATACCTGACAAGGGGAAGTTGCTGACGAGTCTGTCGCTGTGGTGGTTCGAGCAGCTGGCGGACGTGATGCCGAACCATGTCATCTCGGCTACCGATGTGCCGGCCGAATTCGAGGGCCGCGCAGTCCGGTGCCGACACGTCGACATCGTGCAGGTTGAGTGCATCGCCCGCGGCTACTTGGCCGGCCTCGGTTGGGACGCCTATCGAGAGACCGGGAAGATCTCTGGTGTTGAGATCGGTCCTGGGCTACTTGAGGGTGACAAGCTCCCTGAGCCGGTGTTCACGCCGACGACCAAGACAGCCCCGGAGGACGGCCACGATGAGCCGATGACCTTCGATGAGGTCTCGGACGCCGTTGGGTCAGAGCTCGCGGAAACTCTCAAGGAGAAGACGCTAGAGCTCTTCAAGCGAGCGACGGTAATCACCGATGATCGAGGTGTACACCTCGCGGACACGAAGTTCGAGTTCGGTCTCGCGAAGGACGGGACACTCGTCCTGGCCGATGAGGTTCTGACGTCGGATTCCTCGAGGTACTGGCGTGACGAGGACTGGAAGCCGGGACAGCGGCAGATCTCGTACGACAAGCAGTTCGTACGAGACTGGGCTCGCGATCTAGGTACTTGGGACAAGACTCCCCCAGGCCCTGAGATTCCTGCGACGGTCGTTGAGGAGACACGGGCTCGCTACGTTGCCATGTACGAACGCATCACGGGTCTGAAGTGGGAATGACGATGGCTACATGGGAACAGATTCAAGAAGCTCAGCTCTGTGAGGTACTAGAGCTGCAGGGGGTCCATAAACGCCTGGTCGCAGCCAAGGAGCAGGGCATCGAGCCGGATCCTCACGACGTCGAGATCTCGCGTTCTGTCGCCGCGACCGGGTACGGCGGCATCGACCGTGTCAACGCGCGGGACGATTACTAGACCTCCACCCGCTGTCCGATCTATGCTAGCGGTGTTCTAGAACACCAATAGGAGAGTCTGAGGTCTAGCGATGCCCCCGAAGCTGGAGCGTCCCGCTCCGCCGTATCAGCAGATCGCCACCGAGATTCGCACTCGAATCTCCAGTGGTGAGTTGCAGGCTGGCGATTTGGTGCCGTCTGTGCGGTCGCTGATGCGTGACTACGGCGTGGCTATCGCTACTGCACAGCGCGCACTGACCACTCTGCGAGCCGAGGGGTACATCAAGCCTGAGCGCGGTGTGGGAAGCATCGTGACGACGGAGGAGGAGCGCGGTCGAGCTGCCAACGACCGTGTGGACAGCTCTCGGCGTACCGGCAAGATCTATCCCACCGGGAGCTACGCGAAGATCACCGAGGCCGGGATCACCGAGGCGTCAGAACAGGTTGCCGATGCCTTGGGCCTGAAGCGTGGCACTCCGGTCATTCGCCGCGTCCGGACGACCTATCGGTCAGATGACAAGCCGGCCTCCGCATCGACGTCGTACTACCGCGGGCACCTGGCAGAGAAGGCACCGCTGCTTCTGACCCGCGAGCGGATCAAGGAAGGCACGTTCGCCTACATCGCGAACATCCTGAAGCGTGAGGTCGACGCATGGCAGGACCAGTTCGAACCAGCTACGGCTAGCGCTGAGCAAGCGGAACGACTGGGTCTCGACGAGGGCGCCCTCATCATGCTCGGGCGGAACTGGATCTACGACGACACCGGCGAGGTGTTGGAGTACGGCGAGAGCATCACTTTCGGGCGCGTGACCTATCGGGGTCGGCTCGGCGACTCCCCCACCCGTGTCTCTCGTTGACGCTTAAGCGTCAACAATCAGTTATCAGGTAATTGCACTTGGTGCTTGCCGACTCGGCATAGGTGTTCTTGTATCTGAACTAGAACACCTACTCATCGGGAGTAGGCCGGACGCCTAGAAGGGGCGATTCCTCATGAAGCTGGACATCAACACCACGGGCAAGACGTTCACGGTCACCAAGGGCGTGGAGGAGAAGAAGGACCAGAACGGCCGGCAGAAGGCTGACCGGAACACCAACGAGCTGCTCTGGACGGTTCAGGTGATGGCGCTCGACGAGACGGGCGGCGAGGTGATCAACGTGACTCTGGCGGGCAATGCCATGCCGAAGGTCAACGTTGGCGCTGTTGTCGTGCCGGTCGAGCTGGAGGCCATGCCGTGGGCCACCAACGGGCGGAACGGTGTCGCGTACAAGGCCAAGACCCTCAACGCCGCGTCGGGTTCTGCGAAGTAGTTCTCCACTCGTCCCGTGATTCGTGCACTGCTCAGCTAAGAGGTAGTTATGTCGCAACCGATGGAGTACCGAACCGTCACAGCGAATCAGGCACGGGCCGAGTACGCGGCCAAGTGCAACGAAATCATCGAGATCGAGATCTCGATGGTACTCACGTACCTCGACAAGGCCATCACCGGCAGCCTGAACCGGGCTGAACCTGTCGTTGCCGTCAGCAACGATGAACTCGCCATCTACGCGTCTGATGCGTTCTGGCAACTGCTGGACCTGTACCGCGAGGCACACGATCGCCGCCTCGATCTGTACGCCGCACGCGACTACGCGTACGCGGTCTGGAAGACGGCTTCCGCGGCAGACTCCGCGGCCGGCACCTACGTGCCAACGCCGATCAAGAACCGCTAGAAACCAAGAACGGCCCTCGAAAGGGCCGCTCCCTGGAAACGAGACGCCAAGTCGGGCCTTCGGCCTAGGAAACCTGTCCCGGCTTGGTGTCTTTCCTGACTCAACCCCCTGATCGGGAGGTCTTGTCATGCCCAAATCTACCCGTAAGCGTTCGTCTGGTCGAGCGCGCAGCACCTCACGTGGTGCCATCGAGACCATCACCCGGCCGAACCAGTCCTGGCCGGTCAAGCTGCTGCTCACCGTTTGGCGCTGGCGATGGGAACTGTACGTCCTGGCCTGCATCGCCTACATCACCATCGCCCATGGCGACGCGATCTCCGGCTACTTGCAGTCGAACCCGCTCTGGCTCAACGCCCTGCTGATCATCGTCCTCTGCGGATGGATCATCACCGACAACCCCGCACGCCGGTTCGTTCTGAACCGGATCTGGTGTATCACCACCCGGCACCGCCTGCGCGCATGCCTGATCGAGATGCGGATCCTGAACTACTCAGGGAACCTGCCGTTCATCTTGGGCTGCTTCTCCACGAAGACCGGTCAGGTCGTCTGGCTCTGGATGCGCCCCGGCCAGTCGGTCGAAGACCTCGACAACAAAGCCGAAAGCCTCGCATCGGCCTGCTGGGCAAGCAAGGCCACCATCGCCCGATCGAAGCGCAACGCCGCAATCGTGCGGATCGAAATCGACCGCCGCGACCCACTGGCGAAGAAGACCATCGACTCGCCACTGCTCGAAGACACCAACGGCGTGCCCGAAGCGGCAGTCGCCGACGACGCAGTCATGGCGTTCCTAACGCCCGACAGCGTCCCCGACGAGTCCACCAACGAACGGCCGGCCAAATCCGGCACAGGTGAGACCCGCACTCGAACATCCAAAACCAAGACCACCGCAGCCGTGAACGACAACCAGGCAGTGATCTTGGGCGCCAACGGAGAAGACGTGTCCGACTATGTCTAGCTTCAACCCGAAATCGGTGTTCCCCCGGCGCGAGCCGGGGGTCACCCCCGCACCCAAGGGTGCGCTGTCCATCTACGACCCGGCCTACCTTGGTCTGGACACACGAGGCCGCGCAGTCCGCGTGGGACTGATGTACCGAAACATCCTCATCGGCGGTGAACCCGGCGCGGGAAAGTCCGTAGCCCAAGGCAACATCGTCGCCCACGCCGCCCTGTGCATCGACGTGGATCTCATCCTCATCGACGGCAAGATCGTTGAACTGCTGCCGTACGCACCCGTTGCCAAAGAGTTCGTCGGCAACGACATGCCCAAGGCGCTCCGCATCCTGCGGGAACAACAGGCCGACCTTGACGAACGCTACTTGCACCTGGCCCGCACGGGCCGCAAGAAGATCGTCGCTGGCGACGGCTTCCGCGCCAAGCTCCTCTGCATCGACGAGCTGGCGTACTTCACCGTCACCGTAGGCACCAAGGAACAACAAGAAGAGTTCCGCGTCCTTGTGCGCGACATCGTCGCTCGAGGCCGCGCTGCGGGCATCATCACCGTCGCATCCACCCAGCGTCCCAGCGCTGACATCGTCCCGACCTCGTTGCGGGACCTGTTCGGCTACCGGCTCGCGTTCCGCTGCGCCACCGACTCCAGCAGCGACATCATCCTCGGCACCGGCTGGGCCTCCCAAGGCCACACCGCCGTCGACATCGAACCCGAAGCCCTCGGCGTCGGACTGCTCCGCGCCGAAGGCGGATTCCCACGCCGCCTCAAGACGGCGCTTCTCGAAGACCACCACGTCAACCAGATCGTCCGCCGCGCAGTACACCTCCGGAGGGCCACATGATCACCATCAAACCCGTCCCCGCCGACGCCTTCACCAGCGTCCGCGACACCGACGGCAACACCGGCTGGCTCCACGACTGCGGAGCATTCGCCTACTCACCCAACCAACCCCACCGCTGCGGCGTGTGCTGGTCAGCAGGCCGCACAGGCTGGGCTCACAACGGCAACTGGCAACGCGCCTACGTCATCCGGCAGACCTCCGAGGTGGCGTCATGAGCTACTACGACGCCAACAGCGGCGAACGCGAAGACCGCATCATCGTCGGCTACGACTTCACCGACAACTCCGTCGCCGGCATCAACCTCGCCTGCAACGGCCAAACCCCACTCGTCGCAATCGACCTCGGCGGAACACCCATCGAGATCGAACTCATCACCGGCTCCATCACCGCGATCAGCCAACTCATCGACGCGCTCTACGAAGCCCGGCAACTCCTCGAAGACCACCAGGTCGACCACATCGCCGAGGACATGACCCACAACCAAGACGAGATCTACATCCCCACCGAGTGGACCGAGGACCAGCCATGAGCCGAATCCGATCCCTCGAAGAACTCGTCCGCAACCACCACCGACTGATCAGCAACGCCTTCCGAGCCTTGCAAGACGACGTGACTGCCCACGAGCGCCACAGTCGCGAACTCGACCCCGACGACGAGGACTACCAGTACTACGTCGCCGTCGTCTCGAACGACATCTACGACCTCAAGATGCAGGTCGAAGGAACCTTGTCGGTCTGGGACGGCAGCAAATGAAGCGCGCGGCAACCAAACGCCGCGTGACACGTAACTGTCAAGGCCAGCAGGCCATCACGACAGACCTCGCGCCAGCACCCACCACACCGGCCACAGAGCCGATCAAGAAGAAGACCCCGTCCAAGAAGACACACCGCTCCGAGCGAGCCGAGGACTGGGCACACACGACAGTTGGCGACCCGTGGCCCTGCGACCTGTGCGGACACAACGCCTTCATGCGCGACCCCTACACCGGCCGCCCCCGTCACCTGATCTGCGCCAAACGCCAAGCACACGAAAGAGGAGAGCAATGGTAGTCAACGACCTCGCTCCCGTCGTCCACGTCCCCGGCCAACTCGACCTCATCGATATGCCGGCCACTCTGCCCCCGGTCATCGCTGCCGCGAAACCTGCGACTACGACCAAGCTCACCGGACTAACCAATCACAACACCGCGACCCTCGGGACCATCGGCGGTTGGACGGTCACCAAGACCACCGCCGTCTATGGCGGTACCCCGAAAGCGGCACTGGACGCGGTCCAGCTCCGGATGGACAAGGTCCGCTCCACCGAAGGCGGACGCGCCCACGGCTACACCTCACTGATTGCCGTACGCAACAAGGTCAAAGAGCTGTCCACGGGCGGCAGCCACCCTGCGGTCTCGGTCACGATCAAACGCGCCAAGAAGACCACGACAAGCACCGCTTCGAAGACCCGGACCGGGTCACCCAAGGCGCGACTGACACGTAAGCGTCAAGACGAATACACCACCGCGGAACTGGTCTCCGCACTCGAAGGAGCCTGGACGGCGATCCGCGCCAACCACACCGAAGTCCCTGCCGTCGTGATCATCGTCGGCTCTGGCACTGCCAGCAAGCAGGCCAAGTACGGGCACTTCGCAGCCGGTCGCTGGCAGCACGGCGAACACGCCCTGGCCGAAGTTCTGATCTCCGGCGAAGGACTCAAACGACCTGTCGAAGAGGTCTTCACCACTCTGCTGCACGAAGCCGCACACGCTCTCGCGAACGTCCGCGAGATCAAAGACACCAGCCGTCAAGGCCGCTGGCACAACCAGAAGTTCGCCGCACTCGCGAGCGAGCTCGGCCTCGATACCACCAAAGACCCCCGGATCGGCTGGTCACCCTGCACGCTCCGCAAGGAAACCGCGACCACCTACAAGAGCGTCCTGGTCGAACTGAAGAAGGCGCTCATCGCCTACCGCCACCCCGAAATGACCGGGGGACGGGCCAAAAAGAACAACAACAACGCCATCGCCTGCGCATGCCAATGCCCACGGCGTATCCGCGTTGCCAAAGCAGTTCTCGAAGAAGGCGAGATCACCTGCGGCATCTGCGAATCCACCTTCGAACCCGACGAATAGCCACCGGTTCGTTGCTGGCTCTCGCCTCCGGAATCCACGAGGTCCCGGAGACGAGGGCGAACACCGAATCACCAACAGACCACGCCAGACCAAGACAGATCAGCAAAGGAAAGGGCACCAACAATGACCACCACCCGCAACGCCTTCGCCGAAGTCACCGTCTACCACGCCGTCGCCGACAGCACCTTCCTGTGCGACTGGGTCGCCAACGAACACCTCGACGGACACGACTGGTGCCCCACCGTCCTCGAACCCGGCGACGACTACACCGTCATCGCCGTCGACGGACACACCGAAGCCCGCTACTGCCCCGGCTGCGGATACCAACTCTTCGGCGTCTCCACCCTCGAACCCGCCAGCCCGGCCAACACCAGCCCAACCGCCGCCTGACACGTAACCGTCAACACCCACAAACAGCAGATCTTCCCGCGCAACCCCCCGGCACCACCCCGAAACCAGTTGGCCGGCCTGCAAAATCTCCGGTCCACCCCGCCAGAGCAACGAGAGGAGACCCCACCATGACAACCACCCAAAACACCAAGAACGAAAGCACCGCAACGGCGATCGACGTCCTTAACGGGCTCCTCGGCGGCATCGAGATCGTCTCAGTCCACGAACCCAAGTCGGGCCGGAAGTTCGTCCCCGGAGCCGACAACAGCAACACACCGACCAACGCCGTCGAACACGCACTCCAGCGCGCCGCACGCACCGCGGACTACAACGCCTGGCTCGAACACACCGCCTCCGCAGGCGGCTGCGTCGCACCGATCCGGCTCCGGGGTGAGTCCCACGTAGTCTCCGAACGAACTGGCCGCATTGTCTCCACTCGCCACACCGACGACATGCCTGGCCAGGTGCTCTACAAAGCCTGCGGAAACCGCCGCGCAGCCGTCTGCCCATCCTGTGCGGAGACCTACCGGGGCGACACCTACCAACTCGTCCTGGCGGGCCTCCAAGGCGGCAAAGGCATCCCGGCCACCGTCGCGCAACACCCGTCCGCGTTCGTCACCTTCACCGCCCCCACCTTCGGCCCCGTACACGGCACCCGCGCCATCCGCACTCGAGACGGCCAGATCCGCAACCGGCCCTGCCGACCCCGCCGCGAACCCGACCTGTGCACCCACGGCGTCGACATGCGCTGCCACCAGACCCACCGCGACGGCGAGAAGATCCTCGGCACGCCGCTATGCCTGGACTGCTACGACCACGACCACCAGGTCGTCTGGAACGCCCTCTCAGGCGAACTATGGCGACGCACCATGGAGCGCGCCAAAGACATCCTCCGCGTCGAAGCCAAGAAGCACAGCGCGACGGTCAAGCTCTCCTACGGCAAAGTCGCCGAACTCCAAGCACGTGGGGTCGCCCACTTCCACGCCCTCATGCGCCTCGACGGCGTCGATCCCCTAGACCCCAGCGCGATCGAGCCCCCGGCATGTGCTGCGACCTTCACCATGCTCGCCGAGGCCGTACGTCGCGCCGCCGTTGCCACCCGGTTCCGGTCCCTGCCACACCCCGACAACCCCGACGGCTGGCTCATCGCCTGGGGAACCCAGCTCGACATACGGGTAGTACGACAAGCCGTAGACGGAGCCATCACGGACACCGCCGTTGCCGGGTACCTCGCCAAGTACGCCACCAAGGGCGCCGAAGCCACCGGCCACTCCTCGGCACGCCTCACCGCCGCGACCGTCCACCGGTACGCCAACCACTACAGCCATGCCGGCCGATTGGTCGACGCCTGCTGGCGACTCGGACGCCCCGGCTCCGACCTGGACGAAACCGAAGCAGCCAAGAACTCCGGACGGCTGTCCTACCGACGACTCCAGAAGTGGGCACACATGCTCGGCTTCGGCGGCCACTTCTCCACCAAATCCCGCCAGTACTCCACCACCCTCAAAGCCCTACGCGAGGCACGGGCGAACTGGCGACGCGACCAGCACCGCACCCAGGACCACACCGACGATGTCGAAACCACACTCATCGTCGGCAACTTCACCTACGCAGGCACCGGCTGGAAGACCACCGGCGACGCGCTACTCGCCAACTCCGCCGCCGCCAAGGCCCGCGAACACCGACGCCTCATCAAAGAACTGCTTGCCGAGGACAACAACCACTGACACGTAACTGTCAAAGGAGGAAATGATGATGGTCGCAAGTCTCGAACGACGATGGACGGTGGACGACGTCTCGGTCTACCTGGGTGTGCCAGTGAAGACGCTCTATAAGTGGCGCTGCCATGGATACGGACCAGAAGCGGTGCGCATCGGTAAGCACCTGCGCTACGACCCGGACGAGGTAGTTGCCTGGTTCAACGCACAAAAGTCGGCGTCGTAGACGGGAGTCGACCGATGCCAAGGAAGCCACTAGAGCTGGGCTCATGGGGCAAGATCCGCACATACATTGATCATGTCGACAAGAACGGCAAAGCCGACAGCTACCGATCCGTCGCCTACTTCCGTGACTTCGACGGCACGACCCGGCAGGTCGAAGCGAACGGGAAGTCCAAGACAGCGGCTGAGAACAACCTCCAGAACAAGCTGAAGGAGCGCGCACAACTCGCACGGTCCGGCATGCTCACCTCGATGACCCGGATTTCGACGGCGGCCGATGTGTACCTGGCGAAACTCGAATCGATGGTCAAGGACGACAAACGGTCCCCCGGAACGTTGTACACCTATCAGCAGCAGTACAGGACCAACCTGTTGCCGCGCATCGGTGAGGTCCGACTCGGCGAAGCCACAACACCGCTCCTGGATAAAGTCATCACCGCCATCAAAGATGAAGTCGGTGCAGTCTCGGCCAAGACGTGCAAGAGCGTCATCTCAGGCATTCTGTCGCTCGCCGTTCGTCATGGGGCCATCCGCTCGAACCCAGTCCGCGAAATCGAGTCGATCGAGGCCGCGCCGAAGAAGGTGCCTCGTGCACTCACTGCTCAGGAGCGGGATGCCTGGTTTGCAATGGTGTCCAAGGACGACCGGGCTGTGCGGGCCGACATCCCTGACCTCTCCCTCTTCATGCTCGCCACCGGAGTTCGAATTGCAGAGTCCCTTGGTGTCCTCTGGGCTGAAGTGGATCTCGACTCCGGGGAAGTTGCAATCACATCGCAGATCAACAGGGTGCCTGGGCACGGCCTTGTCCGACGACGCACAAAGTCTCGTGCGGGCAACCGCGTGCTCAGCTTGCCGTCCTGGGCTATCGCCATGCTGGAGCGGCGGTTTAGCGCGGGGGTTCGACTGGATAGCCCCGTGTTCTCCGATGGCTTGGGCGGATTCCGGGACCCCAACAACGTCCGGAAGGACCTTCGTCTAGCTCGACAGCCGATCGGCAGTCAGGTCCGCCGCGAACTCGGGCAGGAGTTGCGAAGGGCGCGTCGAGACGCTGGTCTCATTCAGACGGAGGCCGCACAGCGGCTGGGATGGTCGAAGAACCGCGTCAGCCTGGTGGAGACCGCTCGGGTACGCGTCGACTTATCGGACGCGAAGCGGCTACTGGATCTCTACCGGACGTCACGCACCGTCCGTGCGTCCGTTCTCGACCTCGTCGCACGCGCTGGAGAGCCGTCGGTCGCCGATGAGCTGGCATGGGTCACCTCGCACATCTTCCGCAAGACGACGGCGACCGTCCTGGACGAGGCCGGCCAAACCGCGCGGCAGGTTGCCGACCAACTCGGGCAGTCCCGTCCATCGATGACACAGGACGTGTACTTCGGTCGGAAGGCCCGGAACCCCGAAGCCGCCCAGGCGCTCGACAAGGTCATGCCTGGTGCTCCGGACGAGGAAAACCATGGGGTAAACCATGGCCCGGAGGTCTCTGGTTTATGACCTCCAAGGCATGTTCCCTGGTCGGAGAGCCGGTGAGGGGACTCGAACCCCTAACCCCCGCTTTACAAGAGCGGTGCGCTGCCAGTTGCGCCACACCGGCGGGTGTGCGGGTACATAGTAGTGGATTGTGTGGGGGTTGCTGCGGGGGTCGGTGGGGTTTCGGCGGTTGTGGGGGGCTCGGTCGGTCTCGGTTCTGGGGGACTCGCTGGGGCTCGTGGCGTTGCTGCTGTATGTGCAGGGGGCGACCGGGGCCGCGTTGTCGGTGGCGTTGCTGCTGTTGGCGGGGGATTTTGTGCCGGGGTTGTTCGGGGCGGTGGCGGGGGCGATCGGGGATCGGTTCGATCTCAAGCGGGTGATGGTGACGTGCGACCTGGTGCAGGGGGTGCTGACCCTCGGGATCGCAAGCATCCTGCCGCCGTTGCCGGTGTTGCTGGCGATGGTTGCGGTCAGGAGTGTCGCGGCGACGGTGTTTCAGGCGAGTTCGCGGAGCGCGATGCCGGGGTTGGTGGAGGACGAGCAGCTCGAGGCGGCGAACTCGGCCCTCGGTGCCGGGACGTACGGGCTGGAGGCGATCGGTCCGCTGATCGCGGCAGCACTGTTCCTGGTCACCGACGTACGCGGGGTTCTGCTGATCGATGCGGCGACGTTCTTCGTGTCGGCCACCATGCTGAGTCGGTTGCCGCGGATTCCGCGGGCTGAGCCATCGGGGTACAGCCTCATCAAGGACGCAAAGGACGGGCTCGGGTACATCTGGCGGGCCAGGGCGGTTCGCGTGATCGGGATCGGTTTCTTCGCGGTGGTCGCGTTCAACGGGGTGGACGATGTCGCGATGGTGTTCCTCGCGAAGGACGAGCTGCACGGGAGCGACTCGGCGGCGTCGACGTTGTACGCCGGGGCGGGGATCGGGCTGATCGTCGGATTCATGATCCTGGCGAGGTACGCGGGCCGCTTGAAGATGCCGACGTTGATCGTGCTCGGGTTCGCGGTGAGCAGCGTGGGGAACCTGGTCACCGGGCTCGCCTGGGCGATCTGGGCGGCGCTCGCGTTGCAGGTGATCCGCGGGCTCGGGATCGCGTGCGTCGACGTCGGCGTCAACACTCACCTGCAGCGCGTCGTACCGGCGCAGATGCGGAGTCGCGTGTTCGGCAATCTGTACGGCGCGATCGGGCTGGCGGCTGGGATCTCGTACGTCTGCGGCGGGTTGCTGCTGCAGCACACGGACGCCCGTACGACGTTCATCACCGCGGGCGCGGGCGGGCTGCTCGCTACGGTTGCGACTGCGATCGGAGTTCGGCGATCGGCCGGCGGAGAGCACGAGCCCCCGGTACGGCGATGAGCGCGATCGCGGCCATCACCAGGAACGCGGCGGCCGGGTGGTCGACGAGCAGTCCGACGACGACCGCAACCACCAGGCCACCGAGGTTGCCGGCCATCCAGATCAGGCCGGCGGCGGTGCCTTCGGCCTCTCCGGTACGGCGCTCTACCAGCTCGAGCACGATCGGGAGGGCGGGCAGTAGGAGCAGGCCGATCAGGGTGATCGCGACGAAGCCGGTCAGGACACCTGGGGCGAGTGCCAGGAGGACGCAGGCCGCGGCGGTGGCGGTGAGGCTGACGACGAGGAGGGTGGACTCGGCGTGGCGGCGTACGACGAGGATCGGGATGGTCGCGCTGCCGACGACGCCGGCGACGACGTTGACCAGCAGGATGGTGCTTGCGGTACCGCCGGTGACGCCGGCGGGTTCGAGGAGGGCCTGGGCGAAGGTGCTCATGGCAACGAACACGCCGAACGGGAAGAGCGCGAGCACGCACAGCCGGCGGATCAACGGGTCACCCCACGCGGCCGCCAACGCGCCGCGACCGGGCGGGAGAGGCGAGCCGGAGCCGGCGGACGCGGCCGGCGCATCGGTGGGCGCTGCTGCGGCGTCGCCATGCGCGATTGCGGCCGGGCCATCAGGGTGGGTGGCTGCGGTGGCGGGTGGGTCTTCCTGGGGGGTCAGCGGTGCGTAGTCGAAGTAGGCGATCGTCGTGGCCGGGTGAGCGGGGTCGAAGGCGCCCGGGCGGCGTACGACGAGGGTCAGGACGGCTGCTGACAGAACGCAGAAGATGGCGGTGATCAGGAGCATCGTCGGGAGGGACGATGCGGTGGTGAAGATTGCCGAGAGGAGGAAGGCGATCACCATGCCGGCGAAGATGCTGGCGGTGCCGGCCGCGATGCCGGTGGGACGGTCCTTCGCGGAGAGGTAGCGGCCGGTGATGCCGGTGACCGCGTTCAGGACCAGGGGCTGGGCGATCGAGGCCAGGATCTGACCGGCCAGAAGCCAGCCGAAGTCGTCGCCGATCAGCCTCACCAGAGCGCCAAGAGCCGTCAAAAGCGCGCCTGCGATCAGGGCGCCCCGGAACCAGCGGTCCAGCAAGAGTCCGCACGGGATCGCGAGTACGACGTACAGCAGCGGGAACACCTGCGCCAGCCAGCCGATCGCGCTCTCGGAGACGCCGTACCGGCCTGCCGCGACGGTCGTGACGCCGGCGAAGTTCAGCCAGACGAGCTGGGTTGCCGCGCCGACCAACGAGTAGCCGACGATCGCCGACCACTGACTCCGCATCCGCATGGGCGAACTGTAGCGCCGGTACTGGCGTACAAAGGAGGAATGGTTGATTGGGAGGGGCCGCTGTCCGAGGCGTACGACCGGGCGCTGACCTATCTGAAGAGTTTCCCGGAGCGACGGGTCGGTCCACGAGCGACGGCAGAAGAGCTGCACCAAGCCCTCGGCGGTCCGCTGCCGACCGGGCCGACGGATCCGCGTGAGGTGGTTGAACACCTTGCGAAAGGGGTCGACGACGGACTGTTGCCGAGCGGGAGTGGACGCTTCTTCGGGTTCGTGTTCGGCGGCGCCACGCCCGCGTCGCTCGCCGCGGACTGGCTCACGACGGTCTGGGACCAGAACGCCGGTCTGTACGCCGCCTCGCCCGCGGCCGCCGTGGTGGAGGACATCACCGCGCGGTGGCTGGTCGAGCTGTTCGGGCTGCCGGCAACCACGTCCGTCGGATTCGTCACCGGCGCGCAGATGGCGAACTTCACCGCGTTGGCGGCGGCCAGGCATGAGGTACTGCGTCGCGCCGGATGGGATGCGGAGCGTCAAGGGCTGAGCGGGTCGCCGAAGATCCGCGTGCTGGCCGGAGCCGAGCGGCACGACACGATCGATCGAGCGCTGCGGTTCCTGGGGCTGGGGACGGACTGCATCGAGCCGATCCCGGTCGACGACCAGGGCAGGATGCGCGCCGATGCACTCGCCGAGGCGCTCGGTTCGAAGGACAGCCCCACGATCGTCTGTGCTCAGGCCGGGAACGTGAACACCGGGGCGTTCGATCCGATCGCGGAGATCTGCGGGATCGCGCACGCCCACCGAACCTGGGTCCATGTCGACGGAGCGTTCGGCTTGTGGGCCGCGGTCAGTCCGGGCCTCAGGCAACTAGTCGCCGGCGTCGATCAGGCCGACTCCTGGGCGACCGATGCGCACAAGTGGCTCAACGTGCCGTACGACTCCGGCATCGTCCTCTGCGCCCATCCCGAGCCGCACCGGGCCGCGATGTCGATCCGGGCCGCTTACCTGATCCAGGACGAGAACGGCGAACGCGACTCGCTCGACTACAACCCGGAGTTCTCCCGGCGGGCCCGCGGCATCCCGGTGTACGCCGCCCTTCGCGCGCTCGGACGTGATGGTGTCAGCGAGATCGTCGACCGCTGCCACGCGATGGCACAGAGATTTGCGGACCGCCTCCGGGCCGGCGACGTACAGGTCCTCAACGACGTCGTCCTCAACCAGGTTCTGGTCCGCTTCGGCGACGACGACGCCCTCACCCGGCGCGTGGTCACCGAGGTCCAGAACGAAGGCACCTGCTGGATGTCCGGCACCACCTGGCAGGGCAAGGCCGCTATGCGGATCTCGGTCTCCAACTGGACCACCGGCCCTGGCGACATCGACCGCTCGGCAGCCGCCGTACTGAAAGTCTTCCAGCGGCTGTCGATTTCCTAGCCGGTCGTTCGACGCACAGGCGTACGACGACCACAGGAGGAAACGAACATGTCGTTCCAGGCGTACTTGGACAAGATCGAAGAGAAGACCGGCCGGACCCCGCGGGAGCTGGTCGACGAGGCCGTCAAGCGGGGGTACACGGAGGTCAAGGCCGGGGTGATCTGCGACTGGCTGAAAGAGGACTACGACCTCGGCCGCGGCCATGCGATGGCGCTCGTGCACGTGATCAAGAACGGTTCGCGGATCAGCGACAAGCACGTCGGCACCACGGGCACCCACTCAGACCCGAGCAACCTGCTCTGGCTCGATGGGAAGGCGACCAACCCGCTCAACGCGTAGCCGGGATGGTGCGGCGCCACCCCTCGAGGACCAGAGTGGGACGCATGCCGACGGACAGGTAGAGGTGCAGCGCCGGGGTCGGGTTGTTGGTGTCGACGTGCAGGATCGTGCCGGTCCGGCCGGCGGCCGCGTCGAGGGCGAAGGCGTCGCGGAGCAGGTAGGTGGCCAGGCCTCGCCCCCGGGCCGCCTCGATCACGCCGAGCCCTTCGATATGGCCGCAATTCTCGATCTCGACATCCCGATCGCTGCAGTCCCGGAACGCGACTGCTTTCCCGTCCAGCTCGAGCAACGTGAACTGGGACCACGAGAAATTGGCGTACGCCGCGCGCGCCTCGAGCCATTCCTCGTGCGGACGAGCAACAAAACCGAATTGCCCGCGAAAACAGTCGATGATGACATCGTGAGCGATCCGGCGGGTCCGGTCGTCGTCCGCGCCACGGTGAACGACGTACCCGGCCGGTACGTCGGGGGCGGCGACTGGTCCGGTGTGGTCGATCCGCATCCGGTTGAACGTCGTACCGGTGCTGAATTCGCGCTCGGACAGCAGTTCACGCAGTGCCGCGTCGGCGCGGTAGACGTAGCTGTCGACAGTGACGTGCGCGTGGCCTGCTTCGCGTCCCATCTCCGCCGCGCGGCGCAGGGACCGGTCGAACAGCCAGCCCGCGACCATCGCGTCCTGTGACAGCACCTCGATCTCGGCCACTTCGCGATCGCCCTTGCCGAAGGCTGTCCCGTAGCCGACCGGCACGTCGTACCGGTCGAGTACCAGCCAGCCGTCGGTCCGGGGGTCGAAGTCCGGATCAACGATGCCGTTGGTGATGTCGGCCAGTGTGCAGTCGGCGGATCCGATCACAGCGGTGTTGTACGCCGAGACGAGGGCGAAGATCGCCCGGGAATCGGCAGGCGCAGGAGGCCGGACCGTGTACTCGGCCGGCAGTACGGCGGTGGCCATCGCGCCTCACCACCGATGGGCGATGTCGACGACGACTCGGCTACCGGAGCCCGGACCGTCGAGGGTGAACACGCGGAACGGCAGACGGGCACGCAGTCCGATCCCTACCCAGGCGGCACCTTCGGTGTCACCGGCGTACGAGATCTGGCGAAGGGTGCGGTATCCGGCGACGTTCGCCAGCTCGTCCTGGTTCGGCGGCTGGAACGCCCAGTGGCCGGCGTCGTCGAACGCGCGGACGCCGAGCATCAGCTCCAGCTTCGCGCCACCACGGAGTGGAACGAGATGACCGGCGCCGGCGCGGTAGACATCCGGAACGTACCGCGCGGAGTACGCGGTCGGTGTGCTGGTGACATCGAAGACGATGCGGTCGAAGCAGGCGTGCCGGCCGGCGCGGACCGTGGCCAGCGTAGCCGTGCTCACCCTGTTACTTGCCTCCGGCAAAGAACCCCAGGCGGTCTGGCAGCCGGTGGCGGCGGAGGCGGTTGCGGGTACGGCGACAGCTGGAACTGCCGCCACCGCGAGTAAGGCGATCGTGGTTCGGATGGAATGGAACAGCTTCATTTTGTCCCCCCTTTGAGACACTTGTTCGATGCATTTCGGGAGGCAGAAGTTGAGATAATCTTAAGTGCCCGGAATTCGACGCTAGGTGACGGCATTCAATTGCTTGAACCCGGCTGTTGCCGGACTACGATGTCGTCCGGCGTACCGTAGGCGGGTGGATTCGAAGAAGTCGCCGCGGGACAAGTGGATCACGGTGTACGGGCGCAAGCCCGTGCTGGAGGCGCTGCACGACCCGAGCCTGTCGGTGGCGAAGGTGGTGCTGGCGGACAACGCGACCGGGCAGTCCATGCAGGAGATCCTCAGAGCGGCGGAGAGGTACGGGACGCCCGTCGAGCGGGCCACGCCCAGCCGCGTGAAGTGGCTGGCCGGGAACGGGAAGCACGACCAGGGCGTCGTCGCGGACGTGGACGCGCCGCGGATGACTCCGCTGGAGGAGTTCGTCCGCACTCGCGGGAAGCGGCCGACGAACGTGTTCCTGCTCGACGGCGTCACCAACCCGGGCAACGTCGGCATGATCCTGCGGACCGCGACCGGCGCCGGCTTCGACGGGGTGATCCTGCCCAAGGCCGGTACGCCGCACGTCGGGCCGCTCGTGATCAAGGCATCGGCCGGTGTCGCGTTCCAGGCGCCGATCGTGAACACGTCCACGGCCAGGACCGCGGTCGACCTGCTGCGTACGGCGGGGTACCACGTCTACGGTCTGAGCGCCCGCTCGCAGGACTCGCTGTTCAAGGCCGAGCTCGCCCCACGCGCGGTCTACGTGCTCGGCGGCGAGACCAACGGCATCACGGTGTCGACCGACTCCGACCTGCAGATCCCGCTGCACGCCGGTGTGGAGTCGCTGAACGTCGCCGTTGCCGCCGCGATCGTCGCGTTCGAGGTCACGAACCGCTGATGCAACCGATCCTCGCGCCGATGCGTTCATTACGCAGCCCGAGGTGAGGAGACTGCGTGAACAGCGAAGCGGAGAGCGAGTACACCGCCTTCGTGACCCATCACGCCAACGCGATGTGGCGTACGGCGTACCTGCTCTGCGGGGACCGGCGCCGGGCCGAGGACGCGACGCAGGAGGCGCTGCTCCGCCTGTACCGGCGCTGGCCGAAGCTGCGCAGCATGGGCGGCATCGTCGCGTACGCGCGGAAGGTGGTCGTCTCGGCGACCCTCGACGGACTACGCCGCCGGTCGAGCACCGAGCTCGTCGGCGGTGATAGCTACTTCACCGCCGAGGCCGATCCCACCGACCACGTCGGCCGGGTCGAGCACCGCCTGGTGATCACCCAGGCGCTCGCCGGGCTCCCGGAGCGGCAACGGGCCTGCGTCGTACTGCGGTACTTCGACGACCTGTCCGTCGAGGAGACCGCCGACGTACTGGGGTGCCGGCCCGGGACTGTGAAGAGTCAGACGATGCGTGCGCTCGACAAGCTCCGCCTGCACCCGGCCCTTGCCGACCTCGACCTCGCCGAACTGGGAGGCTGACATGACGAACCAGCTCAAGAACCTGATGACCGAGGCCGCCGACGCGCAGGCGCCGTACGTCCCCGACGTCGACAGCCTGCTGCAGACCGGTCGCCGGCAGGTACGGCGACGCCGGGTGACGGCCGCGATTGCGACAGCGGCCGCCGTTGCTGTGGTCGCGGGTGCGACGACGATCGCCGTCGGCACGATCAACGGATCCGAGGCCCCCGTCGCTCCGGCGCTGATGCCGACCCGGACGCCGCTCCGGACGCCCCTTTCGGTGCCGTCCGGCGGCAGCACGGGCCTGTGCACCACCGCGGACGGTTCGGGATCCGACGGCTGGCTGTGGCCGAAGGTCGTCCTGTACGCCCAGGACACGTTCGGGATGTCGATGGTGCGGCGGTCGACGACCGGCGGCATCGCGTTCTGCACGACCGAGTGGGGCAACGGGGCGAGGCGCTCCGTCGTACTGGGCGGCGCGAAGAACGGGATCGTGCTCCGCAAGGGCGCCGCGGAAGGTCGCGGCGCGCTCTCCGGGTCGAGCGTGACGACCGTGTTCGGCACGGTGCCGCGCGGGACTCCCCCACGCGTCACGGTCCAGACCGCCGACGGGCATGTCGGCGTCGCGAAGGTCAAGGACGGGTACTTCGTCTACCGCCGGGTCGAGCACTCGCCCTGGCCGGGGCCTGCTCCGCGCGCGATCGTCCGGTTCAAGTACGCGGGCAAAGCGGAGTACGTCGCGGCTAGCCGGTGATCTTGGCGGCGAGGTCCTCGGCGCTCTGGCGGTCGTAGGTGCCGGCGATCTCGACTTTCCCGCCGGAGATCGCCGACTGGACCGACGCTGCGGTGACGACCTGGCCCCGCACGACGATCGCCAGTTGGTTCGCAGGGGGGACCTGCTTGGCGAGGGCGGCGGTGAGCTGCTCGAACAGCGTGGCGCCCTTCGCGTCGAGCGTCAGGCCGACGTACCAGCCGCCGGTCGTCGAGTCCTCCTGGACCGCTGCCTTGACCTCGGACACGTTGTTGCCGTCGAGCTCGACCTTGCCGAGGGTGTAGCGCATCCCGCTCGCGTCGCACGCCGTACCTGCGGGCGACGGCGTCGGGCAGGTGCCGGCCTTCGCCGAGAGGACTCGACGGAACTCGACCGCGGCCGGGTCCGACGGCTTCGTCCGCGTCGTCGGAGTCGCATCCGGCTTCGCGTCGCTCCGGTTCACGACCACGATGACAGCGGTCGCGATGATGATGCCGAGAAGCAACACGAGTCCGCTGACCAGGAGCACGAGTCCGCGCGACCGTTTCGGCGGCGGCTGCGAGGGAAAGAGCGGTGGCAGCGGCGGCTGGTTCGGCGGTCCCTGCGGGTACGGCGGCTGGTTCGGAGGGACCGGCGGCTGCGTCATGGGACACCATGCTACGTAGTCGGGAAGTCACGCCTTGAGCAGACGTACCGCAAGCTCGGCGTTCCGTTGGGCGAACGTCCGCCACAGTTCCGGCGTCGCCGCGACCCGTTCCCGAGCCGTCGCCTCCCCCATCGCACGCTGCGTCCACGTGCTCATCCGGCCGGCCCGCAGCTCGAACCGCACGAGTAAGCCGTCGGCCCAGCCGTACACGTCCGCGTCGCGCGGCTCGAGCCACGCGACCTTCTGCTCGGCGACGATCCAGTCGAGTGCCTCGATCTCACCCTGGACCTTGGCCGCGAACTCGTACCGCAATCCGCCCGCGGCGCCATCGCGCCGACGTACCAGCTCGTCGCGCAGCCTGTTGACCGCGGCCGGATCCCGTTGCAGTACAGCGATCGCAGTACGCGCCAGCGCCTCGCGGTCCCCCGGTCCGATCCCGAACAGCCGGCCGAACTCCTCGGCCGAACCATCGCCTTCCACCGTGTACTGCAGCGGCAGCACCCGATGCAGGCCGGAGATCGCCTGCCGGATCCGCAAGCCGCCGAGGTACGGACCGAAGTGCGGTGACGAACCGGTGACTGTGTGCTCGAACCGCAACCCCGGTTTGGATCCGGTCGCGAGCCGGATATAGCCGACGACCTCCGCGCCACCTTCGGTGCGGTTCCATCGCGGCTTCGAATGCTCGAGCAGGTTGCGTTCCAGAAACGCCGCCTCGTGCTCGGAGTCGCACGAGACGCCTTCCACCCGGGCGATCCGCCGTACCATCCGGGTCAGGTGCGGACGGTCGCCGACATTGACCCAATACGACCGCACGCGCCGGCGCAGATTCCGGGCCCGGCCGATATACAGCACCTTCCCCGCGTCGTCGCGGAAACGGTAGACACCGGGCACTGTCGGCAACTCCCGGACGCTGCTGATCATCAGCCCAGTGTGCCCGGTCCGACCGTGCGAGTGACATTCGGTTGAGTGTTTGAAACGAATGCGGATCCGGGGTTGCGCGCCGACGATGCGGCGACCATTCTGGCGAGCGATCCGAGTGCTCGTTGGGGGCTGTGAGGGCGGGCGCCGGACTTGGGAGGCTGGGGGGCTTCGTGAGGTTTTCTGCCAAGTGGCTGCGTCGTGCGCTGCCTGCGTTGTGTGTACTGGTGTTGCTGCCGCTCGCTGTGATCGCACCGGCACAGGCCGCGGTCGCGCCGACCGGATTCAGCGAGCAGGTGGTGTTCACCGGACTGACCAATCCGACGAATGTCGCGTTCTCGCCCGACGGCCGGGTGTTCGTCGCCGAGAAGAGCGGACTGATCAAGGTCTTCGACTCGCTCGACGATCCGACGCCGAGCGTGTACGCCGATCTGCGCACCGAGGTCTACAACTACTGGGACCGCGGCCTGCTCGGCATGGCGCTGAACCCAAACTTCCCAACGGATCCACGGATCTACGTGCTGTACACGCACGACGGGCTGATCGGCGGGCCGACGCCGAAGTGGGGTACGCCGGACACGACCGACGACCCCTGTCCGACTCCGCCCGGGCCGACCGGTGACGGCTGCCAGGCCAGCGCGCGACTCTCGGTGCTCAACGCGAACGGCGCCGAGCAGGTGCTGGTCGAAGACTGGTGCCAGGTGTATCCGAGCCACTCGATCGGCTCGATCGAGTTCGGCCCGGACGGGATGCTGTACGCCGGTGGTGGCGACGGCGCCAGCTTCAACTACGTCGACTACGGCCAGGACAGTTACCCCGCGTCCGACGTCACCCCCGACAACCCTTGTGGTGACGGGCCCGCACCCGTCGGCGCGACGCTCACCCCGCCGACCGCCGAAGGTGGAGCGCTCCGGGCGCAGGACGTCAGGACACCAGGCGATCCGACCAGTCTCGACGGTTCGATCATCCGCATCGATCCCGACACCGGTCAGGCCGCGCCCGGCAACCCGGCGTTGAGCAGCGCTGACCTGAACACCCGTCGCATCGTCGCGAACGGCATGCGCAACCCGATGCGGTTCACGTTCCGGCCCGGGACCAAGGAGATGTGGATCGGCGACGTCGGCTACTCGACCTGGGAGGAGATCAACCGGGTCGTCGATCCGACCGCCAAGGTCACGAACTTCGGCTGGCCGTGCTACGAAGGCGCCGGCCGCCAACCCGGGTACGACTCGATCAACGTCAGCCTCTGCGAGAACCTGTACGCCGCCGGCCCGTCCGCGGTCACCGCGCCGTACTACGCGTACAAGCACACCGACCACATCGTCGACGGGGAGTCCTGCACCGTCGGCAGCTCGTCGATCTCCGGCATGCAGTTCTACGGCGGCGGGAACTACCCGGCCGGCTACGACGGCGCGTTGTTCTTCGCGGACTACAGCCGGCGCTGCGTGTGGGCGATGATGCCCGGCGCGGACGGTCTGCCGGATCCCGCGAAGATCCAGACGTTCGCGTCCGGGTACGGCGCGACGAAGCTGCAGACCGGTCCCGGTGGGGACCTGTTCGCGGTCGACTACGACAACGGGCGGGTCCTCCGGTACGTGTACGACGCGACGAACAACCCGCCGACCGCCGTCATCCACGCCGACCCGTCCAGCGGGCCGACGCCACTCGCGGTGACGTTCGACGGGACTGCCTCCAACGACGCCGACGGCAATCCGTTGACATACGCGTGGGACCTGGACGGGGACGGCGTCTACGACGACTCGACAGCGGCGACCGTGCAGCACACCTACATGACCACGGGCGAAGTGGTCGCGCGGTTGAAGGTGTCCGACGGCCATACGACCGGTACGACGTCCATGCAGATCAACGTGGCGAATACGGCGCCGACCGCGCTGATCACGGCACCTGGTCCGGCGACGACGTGGAAGGTCGGGGACACGATCAGCTTCTCGGGTTCGGCGACCGATCCCGAACAGGGGACGCTGCCGGCGTCGGCGCTGACCTGGTCGCTGATCATGCATCACTGTCCGAGCGACTGTCACACGCACACGATCACGTCGATGACCGGGGCGACCGGTTCGTTCACGGCGCCGGATCACGAGTATCCGTCGTACCTCGAACTGAAGTTGACCGCGACGGACGCTCAGGGGCTGACCGATACCAAGAGCGTGCGGCTCGATCCGAAGACCGTCGGGCTGCGGCTCGCCTCCTCTCCGGCCGGGTTGCCGGTGACCTCGCTGGATACCACGGCGAAGACCCCCTTCACCTCCACCGTGATCGTCGGGTCGAGTATGTCGGTGGCCGCGGATCCGACCCAGCCTGTGTCGAACCAGCTCTACCGGTTCGCGACCTGGTCGGACGGTGGCGCACGGAACCACAACCTGGTTGCGCCGGCGGCGGCGACGACATACACAGCGGCGTACGGCGTGAAGCGGAACCTCGCCCGTGGCCGACCGGCCGTTGCCTCCAGCACCTATCTTGCCGGGCGGGAGGCGACGAAGGCGGTCGACGGGTCGATGACCACGGCATGGTCGAGCGCGCGGACCGATCCGCAGTGGCTCCGGATCGATCTGGGTTCGGTGCAGGTGGTCAACCGGGTGCTGCTCAACTGGCTGTCGACGGCGTACGCGAAGTCGTATCAGATCCAGGTCTCCGGGAGCGGGCGGACGTGGAAGACCGTCGCCTCGACGGTGAGTGGTGACGGCGCCACGGACAGCATCGTGTTCTCGCCGAACTTCGCGCGGTACGTGCGGATCAACGCGACCAAACGTGCTGTTGCCGGCAGCTACTACTCGCTGTGGGAGTTCGGCGTCTTCCAGGACAGCGGTCTCGCGACCGGGATCGGCGGCAAGTGCATCGACGTGTACCAGGCCGCGACCGCTGACGGTACGCCGACGACGCTCTACACCTGCAAGTCGTCGGTGAACCAGCTGTGGATCCCGTCACTCGAGGACGGCACCGTGCGCACGATGGGGAAATGCCTGTCGGCCCGCACCGCAGCGCTCAACACCCCGGCGGTGTTGTGGACCTGCGACGGTTCACCCGGCCAACGCTGGCTGCCTCAGGCCAACGGCACCTTGGCCAACGCAGCGTCCGGTCTGTGTCTCAACGCGACCGGCGGTTCGAGCGCCAACGGCACCAAACTGATCCTCGCCACCTGCACCGGCGCGACGAACCAGAAGTGGGTGCTGCCGTAATTCGGTCGTTCTGGCGGCCGTGCCGGACCTATCGTCTAGCCCATGAGCAAGGGTTGGGTGGACGAGGGGTACGGCGCGGTCGCGGACACGTTCGCGGAGAACTTCTCGCTGTTTCCGGAGCTGGGCGCGGCCGTCACGGTGTACGCCGGCGGGCGCAAGGTGGTCGAGCTGTGGGACGGGGACGCTGCCCCGGGGCGGCCGTGGTCGGAGGAGACCGTCGTACCGGTGTTCTCCTGCGCGAAGGGGCTGGTGAGTGTCGTCGTACACCTGCTCGCACAGTCCGGACAGCTGTCGCTCGACGAGCCGATCGGGTCCTACTGGCCGTCGTTCGTTGCTGAGGGCAAGGAGGCGATCACCTGCCGGATGGTGCTCGATCATCGGGCCGGGATCCCGGTGCTGGACAAGACGCCTTCGTTCGAGGAGATCGCGGCCTGGACGCCGGTGATCACGGCGATCGAGGAGCAGCGACCGTTGTGGGAGCCGGGGACGGCGTACGAGTACCACGGGCATGTGTTCGGGTTCGTGCTCGGCGAGGTGGTGCGTCGGCTGACCGGACAGTTGCCGGGGGCATACTTCCGCTCCGTCCTCGGTGACCCGCTGGGGTTGCGGGCGTGGATCGGGCTGCCCGCGTCAGAGCTGCCGAACCTGGCCCGGCTGGAGGAGGCCGAGGGGCGTCCGCCGGCTTTGGATCCCGAGCACCTGCTGATGCGCATCGTGACGATGAACGGCGCACTCGTCTTCCCGGGTCTCGACGTACCGCACGGCTGGAACGATCCCGCCCTGCTCGCGATGGAGCTCCCTGGTGCCGGGGCTGTTGCCTCCGCGACGGGCCTCGCCGGTGTCTACGCGGCCGCGATCACCGGGCTCGACGGCGCCGACCCGCTGCTCTCTCGCGACACCGTCTCCGACGCGGCCCGCGAACTCTCGGCCGGCAAGAGCTACCTCGGCTTTGACGCCGGCGCACGCTGGGGCTCCGGCTTCCTGCTCGACTCCCCCTTCCGTCCAACCCTCGGCCCCCGCAGCCTTGCCAACGACGGCGCCGGCGGCCAGTTCGCCTTCGCGGACGACGACCACGGCATCGCCTTCGCCTACACGGCCAACCGAATGATCGGTCACGGCGACGCCCGCGCCGCGCGTCTCATCAAGGCACTTCAGTAGAGGACAAAAGCTGTCCTCTACCGCGGACATGATGGGGGTATGACAAAGAACCCCGGTGGTAAGGCGACTGTGACTCCGTACGTGGCCGTTCGCGGAGCGGCGGCCTGGCTCGAGTTCGTGCAGGAGGCGTTCGGGACGAAGCCGGCGTTCGCGGTCCCCAACGAGGACGGGACGATCGGGCACGCCGAGATCACGATCGGCGACTCGGTCGTGATGGCGTTCGACGCCCGGCCCGACTGGCCGGACACCCCGAGCTTCCTCAGCGTGTACGTCGACGACGCGGACGCCACAGTCGACCGCGCCGTCGCCGCCGGCGCGACCGTGATCACCGAGCTGACCACCTCCCGCATCGTCGGCGACCGCGGCGCTCGCATCAAGGACCGCGCCGGCAATATCTGGTGGATCCAGACCCACCTCTACGACGTAGACCCCGCCGACCTCCCCACCCTCTTCGCCGACCCCACCGAAGCCGCCACCATGCGCCGCCTCCAGGAGTCTTTCGCCACCGAAATGCGCTCCCGCACCTGAGCCGGATCGCAAGCAGGAGGAGTCAACAGACCGGATGCCAGGTGAAGGCTGCGCCGGATCGCTCGACGCGGCCGAGGCCAGGGAATGGCAAGTGATAGGCGTGGATCAGAAGGTGCTCGTCGGCAGCCCGCTCGAGGATTGCTCGGCGGCTGGTGATCGAGGCCGGCTGGTCCAGGTCCCAGGGGGTTGCCCAGTCCGGGTTGGTCAACTGGAGCGGGTCGTAGAAGGTGTCGCCGACGCAGAGGAGCCTGTCGCCCCTCGATTCCAGCAGGATCGCGGAGTGCCCTGGCGTGTGGCCGGCGGCCGCGACGGTGGTGACGCCAGGCAGAAGCTCTGCGCCGTGTTCGAATGGGCGCAGCCGCTTGCCGAACAAGCGGATCGTTTCGCGCGCAGCCTCGATATGCGGTTGGGCCGAAGGTGCGTCGACGGGACCCGACCAGAACGCGAGCTCCGAGGCGTGTGCGAACGCGACGGCCGCGGGGAAGCGTGCCTCCCCCGACCAGATGGCACCGCGCGAATGATCCTGGTGGAGGTGGGTGAACACGACCGCCGCCAGGTCCGATCGCGAGAAGCCGGCACTCTTCATACCGGCTTCGAGTTGGCCGACGAGCGGCTCGATGTACTCGCCGTACCCGAGGAAGCTCGCACCCAACCCGGTGTCCACAACCGCCATGCCATCGGGCGTACGGACGAACAAACAGTTGTACCCGCAGGTCAGAGTTAGCCGCCCGGCCGCGGCCCGCAGTACGTCGTCCGGGACGCCGGAGTCCGGCGTGAAGTAGTCATGTAGCGCCGGCTCGAACGGCGGCCCCGGTTGCCCGTCGCTGACGACCGCGCACTCCAGTTGACCGACCGAGAACTGGTAGAACATCGCGTCAGTCTCGCACCGCTCTGAGCCTTCGCGTGTGGATTGGGTGGTCGTGGGCCGTTGCCGACGGCCCTGAAAGGCTGCTGGTGCAGGAGCGGACCGACAACGCCGCCCGGTTGCAGCGCATCGTACTGCGGCCGTCTGCCAACCGACGGCGCCGAGGCGTTCGACGCCGAGGGCAACCTGGTGGACAGCGGGGTGGAGACGACGCTGGTGACGATCCGGCTGGGGTGAGGTGGACCTGGGTGCATGCATAACCCCGCATTCCGACGCATGAGACGCTCAAACGCTGGGTTATGCATGCACCCAGGTCCATCCCAGACGAAATAGCCTCGCGAAGTGTGATGTGCGTTTGTTCACGTCACATGAGCTGCTCGGCTGACGTCAGGTGTTTGTTCGACGAGGACAAACGCAAAGGAACGTCATGAGTGCAATAGTCGAAGGATTCGGTGGGGAGATTGTCGGGCCGAACGACGCGGGATACGACGCCGCGAGCCGGACCGTGCTGGTCGGGGGCAGCCCGGCGTACGTCCTCAGGCCCGAAAGTGTCGAGGACGTCCAGAAGGCCGTCGCGTACGCCGTCGAGAGCGGGCTGCCGCTGGCCGTCCGTGGCGGCGGGCACGCGTTCGCGGGTTTCGGGACGAACGACGGCGGGGTGGTGATCGACCTCGGCAAGCTGGCCGGGATCGAGGTCGTCGACAAGGAGCGGCACGTCGTACGGATCGGCGGCGGTGCCACCTGGGGGCAGGTCGCGGCCGCGCTGGCGCCGCACGGGCTGGCGATCTCGTCGGGTGACACCAAGAGCGTCGGTGTCGGTGGGCTGACGCTGACCGGCGGGCTCGGGTGGAAGGTGCGCAAGTACGGTCTCGCGCTGGACCAGCTGGTCGCAGTGCAGCTCGTGACCGCCGCGGGTGCGGTGGTCCGCGCCGCCGAGGACGAGAACCCCGAGCTGTTCTGGGCGGTCCGCGGTGGTGGAGGCAACTTCGGGATCGTGACCGCGTTCGAGTTCGCGGCGCACCCGACGACCGATATCTTCTTCGGCAAGATCGCCTTCCCGGCCAACGAGATCGCCGAGGTGCTCCAGGGCTGGGCGGCCTATCAGCGCACCGCGCCGGTGGAGCTCACCTCGATCGCGACGTTCGCGAACCCGTTCCTCGGCGGTCCCGAGGCGCCGCTGGAGATCGAGATCGCGTTCGACGGTGACGACGCGGAGCTCGCCGCCCAGGCGATCGATCCGATCCGCCAGCTCGGCACGGTGCTCGCCGACGACGTCGCGCTCCGGCCGTACGCCGAGGTTCTGGTGGACGGCGTTGCGCCGCCGCCCGGGATCCAGCTGATCACCCGGAGTGCCTTTGTCGACAAGGATTCCGTCCCGGAGGTACTGCGGATCCTCGCCGAGACCGGGGCCTCGCAGGGCTCGCCGATCATGGCCGTCCGCACCGTCGGCGGAGCCGTTGCCAAGGTCGCGGCCGACGCGACGGCGTACGCGCACCGCGAGGCGGAACTGATGTTCGCCACGACCACGATCGGCCCGCCGCCGGTGATCGCGGCGACCGGTCCGGCCCGGCAGGAGCTCTGGGACAAGCTCACGCCACAGGTCAGCGGCGCGTACGCGAACTTCCTGTCCGACGCCGAGGACGCCGATGTGGCCGCGGTCTACCCGGCGGCGACGTACGAGCGGCTCGCGGCCGTCAAGCGCGAGTACGACCCGGCCAACCTCTTTGCAGCCAACCACAATGTGAGGCCCGCATGAGCAAGGTCTGGTTCGTCACCGGCTCGTCCCGCGGTCTCGGCCGGCACTTCGTCGAGGCCGCCCTGTCCCGCGGGGACCGAGTGGCCGCGACGGCCCGGAAGAGCCTCAGCGAGTTGATCGACAAGTACGGCGACGCCGTGCTCCCGCTCGAACTCGACGTCACCGACAAGGCTGCTGTCTTCGGGGCGGTCGAGCAGGCCAAGGAGCATTTCGGCCGCCTGGACGTGATCGTGAACAACGCCGGCTACGGCCTGTCCGGGGCGGTCGAGGAGTTCACCGAGCAGCAGCTGCGCGACCAGCTCGAGACCAACTTCTTCGGACCGGTCTGGGTGGTGCAGGCCGCGTTGCCGTACCTGCGCGAGCAGGGCAGCGGTCACATCATCCAGATCTCGTCGGTCGCGGGGCTGACCGGGTTCTTGCTCGGCAGCGGGTACTGCGCGTCCAAGTGGGCGCTCGAGGGCCTGAGCGAAGCGCTGGCCCAGGAGGTCGCCGGCTTCGGGATCAAGGTGACGGTGGTCGAGCCCGGCGGGTACGCGACCGAGGGCCTGACGGGAGGGGTGGCCGCCACGCCGAACCCGCTGTACGACGGCCAGCGCAAGGCCCTGATGGACTACGTGTCGTCGGTGACCTTCGACGACCCGGCTGCGGCCGGGCCGGCGATCCTCGAGCTCGCCGACTCCCCCAACCCGCCGCTCCGGGTCTTCTTCGGCCAGGGCTTCGAGCTGGTGCAGCAGGCGTACGCCGACCGCCTGAAGACCTGGGAAGACTGGCAGGAGTTGTCGCTGAAGGCTATCTAGCTTCGCGATGCAGCCCGACCGCGACGACGATGATCGCAACCGCAGCCAGCTCGGCCGGCTGCGGGAACTGCCGCAGTACGACGGCACCGATCACCGTCGCCGTGGCGGGCAGCAACGCGAGCATCAACGCGAACGTGGACCGCTTCAGCCGCGCCATCGCGAGCTGATCCGCGACGTACGGAATCACCGACGAGCACACCCCGACCCCGATGGCCGCGGCGAGCAGTCCGGGATCGGTGAAGGCCGGGACGGCCGCGCGCAGGCCGACCGGTAGCGCGAGCACGGTCGCGACTCCCATCGCGAGCGCCAGACCGTCGATCCGCCGCAGTCCTTCCACCCGCGACATCCGATGCCCGAGGACGACGTACCCCGCGAACAGCACCGCATTGAGCGTGGTGAACACCAACCCGATCCAGTCGTGGGACAGCCGGATGTCGGTCAGCACGTAGACGCCGGCGACGGCGAGCACCAGCGCCAGCAGGTTCCGCCGGGAGCGGACCGCGATCGCCGCCAGGACGATCACCGGCGCGAACTCCGCTGCCGCGACCGTGCCGAGCGGGATGCGCTCGATCGCCAGGTAGAACGAGCAGTTCATCACCGCGAGGACCGCGCCCCAGCCGATCACCAGCCGGCGCGTGTTCCACGCCAGCAAGCCCCAGGCCCGCCACGGCCGCCGCCAGATCGAGAAGATCACCCCGGCCGCCGCGATCCGCAGCCAGGCCACGCCGAGCGGGTCGATCCGCGCGAACAGCAGCACCGCCAGCGCCGGGCCCAGGTAATGGAAGACCGCGCTGACGACGAAGTACGCCTGTGGCGGAACGGTTCGTCGCACCAGTTCACGGTAGGAATCGCCTCGCCCGTCGACCATGGCGTTTCGGTAAGTTCCGGCCGCTGATCCTTTCCGATGTGATACTTCGGCAATGCGTCGATCGGTGAGATTCGCTGCCCTGGTTGGGGCTCTGCTACTTCTGGTGTCACCCCTGACCGCTCAAGCGAAGGTGGAGGCCACCACGGTGAAGACCCTGACGTTCAACATCCACCACGGTGCGGGTGTCGACGGGAAGCTCGATCTCGAGCGGGTCGCGCAGACGATCGAGGCCTCCGGCGCCACGGTCGTCGGCCTGCAGGAGGTCGACAAGTACTTCGATGCGCGCAGCAACTGGGTCGATCAGCCGGCCTGGTTCGCGGCGCGGCTGAAGATGAACTACGTGTTCGCCGCCAACCTGGACTGGGATCCGCTCGAGCCGGGCAAGCCCCGTCGCCAGTACGGGACGCTCGTGCTGTCGAAGTACCCGATCGTCGACTCGCGCAACTCGTTGCTGCCGCTGCACCCGGGCAGCGAGCAGCGCGGTCTGCTCGAGACGCTGATCGACGTGGACGGTACGCCGCTGCGCTTCGCCGACACGCACCTGACCACGATCAACGACGGCGAGCGGGTCGAACAGGTCAACGCGATCGTTGCCTTGCTCAAGGATGCGCCCGAGGCGACGCTGCTGGTCGGCGACTTCAACGCCGTACCGACGTCGGCCGAGGTGAAGACACTGACCACGCACTGGACCGACACCTGGCCGGAGAAGGGGTTCGGGCTCGGGTTCACCAGCGCGGTGCCGCTGCCGACCAAGCGGATCGACTACCAGCTGCACAGCGCGCGGCTGGCGCCGACCGCGGCGACCGTCCCGGTGAGCTTCGCCTCCGACCATCTCCCGGTCGCGGCCACCTACTCGCTGAGCTGACTCTCGTACGCCTCCGGTGACCAGCCGGCCGCGGTCTTCGTGACCAGCTTGGCGCCGAGGCGTTCGTAGAACCGGTAGCCGGCCGTGTTCTCCAGCCGCAGCCCCCAGCCGATCGGGAGCCGGTCCGGCAGTGCGTGCCGGGCGAGCCCGAGCATCAGCTGCCGACCGACACCGGCGTCGCGGAACTGCTCCCGGACGTAGAGATCGTCCAGCGCGAGCTGATCTCCACCGACCCACAGGTACGGCCGGCGCAGCGCCGACACGTACCCCGCGACGGCACCGTCGACCTCGGCCACCAGCACGATCACGTCCTCGCGTTCGAGGAACCCTTGCCAGTCGGCGACACTTGCCGTCACGTACTGCCGCTGGTCCTGGTAGCCCGCCAGCTCCCCCAGCATGGTGAGCACCGTCTCCGCATCCGCGACCACCGCGCGGCGAATCTCAATGGACATGAACCCCTCCGGTCGAAGGCTTGAACGCCGGTACGACGATCAACGCAAGGACAGCCGCCACCGCTGCAGTGATCGCGGCGAACGTGAACCCACGGGCGAATCCGGTCGACACCGTGCCGGCGAGACTGGCCGCGGCCACACTCGACACGACCGCAACACCGAGCGATGCCCCGAACTCGTGGAACGTGCTCAGGATGCCGGATGCGAGGCCGGCCTCCCGATGGTCGATCTGCGCGAACGTCGTGGTCGACGCCGCCACGAACGCGGTGCCGAGCCCGAGCGTCCCGACGGTCATGCCGATCACGATCACGGCAGCACCCTCCCAGATCGCGGGGACAGCCACGCCGACGGCGGTGATCACGAACCCGGCCACGGCGATCGGTCGTGCTCCTATGCGTCCGACGAGCTGACCGGCCAAGTGTGCACCGACGATCGCGGCGACGGCGACCGGTAGGAACAGCAGTCCGGTGCGCAGAGCGCCGTACTGCTTGAAGTGCTGCAGGTAGAACGAGCCGAGGAAGAACATCGAGATCATCAGCGCGGTCGCGATCAGCAGCATAAAGGTGCCGGCGGCAACGGGTCGGCGGGTGAGGATCCGGAGGTCCATCAGCGGTGACCGGCCGGAGCGCTGCACCCAGGCGAAGACGCCGTACAGGACGAGGGCGCCGGCCAACGTGCCGAGGGTCGCGGCCGAGAGCCAGCCGCGGTCGCCGGCGTTGATCAGCGCGTAGATCGCCGTACCCGTGCCGGCCGTGACGAGCAGAGCGCCGGGTACGTCGAGGCGGCCCTGCTGTTCGCTCGGCCGGTCGGACGGGAGCATCCGGATCAGGAGGGTGAACACGACCAGGCCGATCGGCAGGTTGATGTAGAAGACCCATTGCCAGCCGGGGCCGGCGGTCAGCAGGCCGCCGAGCAGTACGCCGATCGCCGAGCCGCCACCGCCCATCGCGGACCAGATGCCGAGTGCCTTGTTGCGCTCCTCGCCGTCGAACGTCTTCGTGACGACGGACAACGCGGCCGGCGACAACATCGCGGCGCCGATGCCCTGCGCGACCCGGCCGCCGAGGAGGAGCTCGGGCCCGTTCGCCAGGCCGGTGACGAGCGAGGCCGCGGTGAACACGATCAGGCCGGTCAGCACGACGCGGCGGGAGCCGAACAGGTCGGCAGCGCGGCCGCCGAGCAGCATCAGACCACCGAACATCAGCGTGTACGCGCTGACCACCCAGGTCAGCGTCTCGCGGCCGAGCTGGAGATCTGTCTCGATGTTCGGCAGCGCGATCGCCACCACGGTGACGTCGAGGATCAGCATGAACTGCGCGACGGCGAGCAGCCCCAGCAGTCGCCACCGCCGGGGGTCGGGTTGATTCATGGGTCGTCATCCTTAAGTTGAACAGGTGTGTACGGGTTAAGTGGCTACCGTAACTCGTACACTGGTGTTCGACAAGAGGAATTCGTACAACGGTGTTCGAGATGAGGAGGCGTCGATGGCTGTGACCACCAGGCGGGCGGACGCGCAGCGCAACATCGCGGCGATCCTGACCGCGGCGGCAGAGTGCCTGAGCCGCGATCCGGCCGCGAGTACGTCGGAGATCGCGAAGGCGGCCGGGGTCGGGCGGGTCACGCTCTACGGCCACTTCCCGTCCCGGGCCGAACTGGTCGACGCGGTGTTCGTGCAGGCGATCGCTCTAGGCGAGGAGACCCTCGGGCGGGTCGATCTGACCGGGGATCCGCGGACGGCGTTGGCGCGGTTGATCGAGTCGAGCTGGCAACTCGTCGACCAGTACCGCGCACTATTGCTGGCGGCTCAGGACGCACTGCCGCCCGGGCGGGTGCAAGAACTGCACGCCGACCCGATGGCACGAGTCGAGCGGCTGCTGGAACGCGGCCGCACCGACGGCGTCTTCCGCACCGACCTGCCGACGTCATGGCTGGTCAGCGTCATGCACAACGTGATGCACGGCGCCGCGAGTGAGATCCACGCCGGCCGAATCACGTCCGACCAGGCCGCGCCGTACATCACCGCGACCCTGCTGGCCGCGTTCACTCCCCCGGAGGCTTGACGGCTACTCCAGCCAGATGGTTTCGAACGTCGGGTTGGCGTGGATGTGGACCGCTTCGTAGCCGCCGGGGCCGGTGCGGAACTTGTGCGGCGTGTGCGCGGGGACGACCAGGATCTGGCCGGCCCGGCCGACGATCTCCTCGCCGTCGACCGTGAACGTGGCCGAACCGCGGCGGATGATGAACGTCTCGGCGTACGGATGCTTGTGCAGCCGCGGCCCGGTGCCCTCCTGCGTGGTCGACTCGAGAATCAACGAGACACCAGCCCCACCCGGGAGCTGGGTGTAGTTCTCGGTCCACTCTTCCCCGTCGTCCCGCCCGTCGGCCCGGTTGATCACCGCTGCCCCGGACTTTGCGATCTCCGTCATGCCACCCTCCTCGCTAGATCTAGTCACCGTAACCTCGTACGCGGTTCTTTCGATTCCCTTTCAGTGTGGGTCGACGGGGTCAGCCGAGTGGGCGGCGTCCGGCGATCCGGCCGGCTACCGGAGCGAAGGCGGCGACGACGACCGCGAGTACGGCGACACCACCCAGAGCGACCGGCAGCGACCATTCCGACGAGACCGCGCCGACTGCCGCCGGGCCGATCAAGAACCCGAGGTAGGCGATCGTGGTCACCACCGAGATCGCGCCGGCGCGCCGATCGGGGCCGGCCCAGGCGCCTGCCATCCCGATGATCGTCGGCGCGCACACCGACGTACCGAGGCCCGCGACGCCGATCCCGATCAGCGCTGCCCAAGGGTCGTTGGCCGTCGCCGCAACCAGGGAACCGACGGCGGCGACGAGGCCGCCGACAACCAGAAGCTGCACGGGCCGGGCCCGCTTCAGGAGAGCGTTGCCGGCGAACCGGCCGGTGGCGGCCGCGGCGGCGAATACTGCCGGCGCACTCGACGCGAGCCCGGCCGGGGCGTGGAGCGAGGTGTCCAGATGTACTGCACTCCAACTCTGCCAAGCATTCTCGACCAAGTACGCGATCGCACACAGCACCCCAAACACCAGCAGCGCAGGCTCAAGCCGGCGCCGACGCAGGTCCGACGGTCCGGTCGCCCCCGGGGCCCCGCCCTGGCCGGCTGCGCCCGGGGTGCTGCTCGCGCCTACGCCGCCCGGGGTGGTGCTTGGGTCGGTGGTGTTGGGGGTGGGTTGTGTGGAGGTGGGGCGGAGGGCGAGGGTTGCGGTGATGATGATCAGGGTGGCGGTGGCGCCCAGGATCGGGAGTGCGCCTACGCCGGCGGCGCGGAGGCCGGCTGTGCCTAGGCTTGCCACCACGACCGCGACGGAGAACATGCCGTGCGCGAGGTTCATCACCGGCCGTCCGCTCGCGGCCTCCGCGTGGGAGCCGGTCGCGTTGATGGCCACGTCCGTCGCACCGGACGTTGCTCCGAGCAACAACAAGGCCCCGATCAGCGAGCCGACCGAACCGGCGAGCGCGGGCAGTACGCCGCAGATCGCGAACAGTGCAACCACGACCGGAAGCACGATCCCGCCGTACCGGTCGATCAGGTAGCCGGTGAACCGCATCGACACCAGGGCGCCGAGCCCGATCATCAGCAGTGCGACGCCGAGCTCACCGTCGTTCACCCCGGCGCCGGCCCGGACCGCGGGCAGGATCGCTCCCCACGCTCCCCAGAACAACCCGAACGCTGCGAACCCGGCGACTGTTTTGAGCACCCGCTCCACGCTAGTGCGCATAGGGTGCGACGTATGCCGCTGTACTCCTTCGAAGGTAAACGTCCGACCGTGCACCCTGACGCCTGGATCGCGCCGACCGCCACGTTGGTGGGAGACGTGGTCGTCGAGGCCGGGGTCTCGATCTGGTACGGCGCGGTGATCCGGGCCGACCTGGGGACGATCACGATCCGCGCCGGAGCGAACATCCAGGACAACACCGTCATCCACGTCGGCCACAACGGCTGCGAGATCGGGCCGAACGCGACGGTCGGGCACCAGTGCCTGGTCCACGACTGCACGATCGGCGAACAGGCCCTGGTCGGCAACGGCGCGATCGTCCTCGACGGCGCGGTCGTCGGCAAGCGTTCACTGATCGCCGCCGGCTCCACGGTCACCCCGGGCGCCGTCATCCCACCGGAATCGGTCGCGATGGGCAGCCCCGCCAAGAAGATCGTCCCGCTCGAAGGCACCGCCAAACTCTTCGTCGACCACAACGCCGCCGTCTACCACACCCTGGCCGAACGCCACGCCGCCACGGTCGAACTCGTCGAGGAGTAACCCTAGCGGGCAGGGGCGGATCCCCAGGCCATCACAATCGGGCTGCGCCGCGACGTGCAGGCGGGCCGGCGCCCGAACACCGTGATTGTGATGGCCTGGGGATCCGCCGTTAACCGATACACCCTTCAGATCGCGTGTTGTCCGAGCCCGACCCCGGCCCCGACGCGGGCGATGGCGAGGGCGGCTGCGCCGGGGAGGGGCTCGATGATCGGTGCCGGGTCGAGCTCGGCCAGGCGGCGGGCGGTCGCGGCGAGTGGGCCGCCGGCGATGATCACGGCCTCGGCGCCGGCGAGGGCGGGCGGGTCGGCGAGCATCCGGGGGCGTGGGTGACTGTGATGCCTTCGGCCTCTGAATCGCTCTGAATCGCTGGAGGATCCCACCAAATTCAGCTTCTCCAGTGGTAGCGGCGTTCGGGGCGGCCTGTGGTGCCGTAGCGGAGGGTTACCTGGGCTTGGCCTTGGGTGCAGAGGAACTCCAGGTAGCGGCGGGCGCTCACGCGGGAGATGCCTACTTTTTCGGCGCATTCGGCGGCGGAGAGGTTTTCGGGGGTGGTGCGGAGGGCTGCGGTGACCAGGTCGGTGGTTTCCTGGCTGAGGCCCTTGGGCAGGCGGTTGACGGTCGGGCGGGCGGGGGCGAGGACCCGGTCGACGTCGGCTTGGGAGGTGACCTGGTCGGGGACGCTGGCCCGGCGGCGGGCGTACTCGTGCAGGCGAGTCCGCAGGTCCTCGAAACCGAAGGGTTTCAGCAGGTAGTTGACGACCCCCTGGCGTACGGCGCCGCGGACGGCGTCGGCCTCGCGGGCCGCGGTGATGACGAGGATGTCGACGTCTGGCTGTACGGCGCGCAGGCGGGCGATCAGCTCGATGCCGAACACGTCGGGCAGGTAGAGGTCGAGCAGCACCAGATCGGGCCGGAGCTCGGACAGCGCCGCGACGGCCTGGTCGCCGGAGTTCGCCGTACCGACGACCTCGAAGCCGTCCACCCGGTCCACGAAGCCGCGGTGGATGCGGGCGACCATGAAGTCGTCGTCGACGACGAGGACCGTGATCATCGGGCTCCCTGGGGCGTGCGCTGGGCGGACATGCGGGCGACGAACGCCGCGCCGCCGTCGGCGTTGTTGGTGACGGCGACCTCGCCGCCGCGCCGGCGGCAGATCAGCCGGGTCATCGCGAGCCCGATCCCGCGTTCGCCTTCAGCAGCGGCCTTGGTGGTGAAACCGTGCGCGAACACCTCCTGCGCCAGCTCGGGCGCCACGCCGGGACCGGAGTCGCGGACCAGGATCTCCACACTGGTCGCATCCTGCCGGAGCTCGACCTCGACCCACGCGGGCGACAGCGGCGTACCGGACTGGGCGGCCGCATCGATCGCATTGTCGACGAGATTGCCGACCACGGTCGCCACGTCGGCGGACAGCGCCGGATCCAGCCGGAGCAGCGTCGTACGCTCGGACACCCGGAGCTCGACGCGGCGTTCGGCCGCGAGCGAGGACTTCGCCATCAGCAGGGCGGCGACCGCGGTGTCGTGGACCCGCCGGGTCACGGTCAGGTCGAGCGACTCACGGTAGCGGTTGAGCGCGCCGACGTACGTCACGACCTCGTCGTACTCCCCGATCTGGATCAGGCCGGAGATCGTGTGCAACTGGTTCGCGAACTCGTGTGTCTGGGCCCGGAGCAGCTCGGCGGACGAACGGAACGATCCCAATTCCCGCTCGAGCTGCGCCAGCTCGGTCCGGTCGCGCAGCGTCGTCACCGATCCGAGTGATCGCCCGTCCTTCAGCACCTCCATCCGGTTCATCACCAGCACGCGCCCACGCCGTACGACGACCGCGTCGCGCGCCTCGTCCTCGCCGGCGAGCACTTCGCGCAACCGGCCTTCGATCCCGAGATCGCCGAGGCTGCGACCGACCGCGTTCGACGGCAGGTCGAGCAGCCGGCGGCCGACGTCGTTCACCAGCGTGACGCGCAGCTGGGGGTCCAAGGCAACGACTCCCTCGGCCAGCCCGTACAGCATCGCCTCCCGGTGCTCGGCCAGGCCGGCGATCTCGCGCGGCTCGAGCCCGAGCGTCTGCCGCTTGATCCGGCGCGCGAGCAACCACGACCCGAGTAGGCCGAGCACGCAGGCGATCCCGAGATAGATCGCCAGGTACGACGATGCACCGCGGAGCCGCTGCCAGATCGACGGAGCCTTCTCACCGACCATCACCGTGCCGATGTGGTCGCCGATCGTCCCGTCCGGCCGGCCCGCGGCATCGGTGCCCTGGCTGAGCACCGGGACCTGCGAGACCAGCTCTTTCCCGTCGCCGAGCCGCAACTCGCCGGACCACCCGCGGCCCTCGGCCACCCAGGCATCACCGAGCGTCAACGAGCTGCCGATGGTGGTCGGGTTCGTGGCCGCGATGATCCGGCCCTGCGCGTCGGCGACGGTGATCGAGGTGACGCCGGACTGCGTCAACGTTGTCTGCAGCAACGGTGCGAGGACCTCCGCGGGCGCGGGGTGCCGGATGCCGAACCGCAGCGTCTGGTTCCCGGAGAGCTGCTCGGCCAGCGCGGTCACCCGGCGACCCTCGACCCGGTTGAACGTGGCGGCGGACTGGGCCAGCGAGACCGCGGCGACGGCGACGAGCACAACCACGACGATCGCCAACTGCAGCACGAGCAGCTGCCCGGCCAAGGTCGGACGCCTGACGGCCATAGTCACCTCCCATAAGGTCCTGCCGCATGATCACCGCTGCGGCGCCCGAGTGCCACACTTCACCCAGATTCCGCCTGTGACCACAATGAACTCAACTACCGCTGCGGCCACAACGCAGACGCCGTACCCGCCGGAGGTCCACGATCGTCGCCACCTGATCCCCATCGAAAAGGACACCGCCATGAGGCCGATGCTCTGGATCACCACAGCAGTGTTCGCGCTGGCCGGCGCGACCGCCTGCGGCGCGACCGCGGACAAATCCGGCACCACGAACGCCGACAGCGGCAAGCCCGCCACCGGTCTGCGGCTGATGGTGCCGAACGCGGCCGGCGGCGGGTACGACACCACCGCCCGGGTCGCCGCGAAGGTGATGGACGACGCGAAGATCGCGACCGGCGTACAGGTCTTCAACCTGCCCGGCGCCGGCGGCACGGTCGGCCTGCAGCGGACCGTGAACGAGAAGGGCAACGGCAAGCTCGCCCTGCAGATGGGGCTCGGCGTGGTCGGCGCGACGTACACCTCGAAGTCGAAGGCGACGCTGACCCAGACCACCCCGCTGGCGAAGCTGGTCGAGGAGGCCGGTGCGATCGTCGTACCGAAGAACTCGCCGTACAAGACGATCGGCGACCTGGTCACGGCCTGGAAGGCGAACCCGAAAGGCATGGCGGTCGGCGGCGGTTCGTCGCCGGGCGGACCGGACCACCTGCTGCCGATGCAGCTCGCGCAGACCGTCGGCATCGACCCGAAGGACGTCAACTTCGTCTCGTACGACGGCGGCGGCGAACTGCTGCCCGCGCTGCTGGGGAGCAAGATCGCGTTCGGCGCCAGCGGATTCGGCGAATTCCTGGACCAGGTCCAGAGCGGTCAGGTGCGGGTCCTCGCGGTGACGAGCGAGAAGCCGATCGACGCATTGAAGGACGTGCCGACGCTGAAGGGGTCCGGGATCGACCTGGTGTTCACGAACTGGCGTGGCATCGTCGCGCCGCCGGGGATCAGCGACGCGGACAAGAAGGTCTGGATCGACGCGCTGACGAAGATGCACGAGTCCGCGGAGTGGAAGTCCGAGCTGGCCAAGCACGGCTGGACCGACGCGTTCGTGACCGGGGACGAGTTCGGCAAGTTCCTCACCGACCAGGACAAGGCCGTCGCCGACATCCTGACCAAGCTGGGCCTGGCGGCATGACCGAGGCCGCTACCCGGCGGCCGGATCGTGCGCAGTACGGCGTCTGCGGGTTCCTGGCGGTGGTCGGCGTCCTGGTGATCGTCGACGCCGCCCGGCTCCGGCACATTGCCAACAGCAACGATCCGATCGGCCCGAAGCCGGTTCCGATGGTGCTCGGCGTACTGCTGCTCGTCGTCGCCGTCCTGTACGCCGTCGACGTGGCCCGCGGCGGCACCGGTGAAGCCGAAGCGGGTGAGGACGTCGACCCGACGCTGCCGGTGGACTGGAAGACGGTTCTGCTGCTCGTCGGAGCCTTCGTGGTCAACCTCGCGCTGATCGAGCCGCTGGGCTGGGTGATCAGCGGAACCCTGCTGTTCTGGGGATCCGCGTTCGCGCTCGGCAGCCGGCACCACATCCGCAACCTGTTCATCGCGGCCGCGCTGGCGCTGATCACGTTCTACGCGTTCGCGATCGGGCTCGGCGTGAACCTGCCGGCCGGCGTACTGCAAGGGATCTTGTGATGGAGCTCCTGCAAGGATTCGCAGATGTCCTGACCCCGATCAATCTGCTGCTCGCGCTGCTCGGCGTCACCGTCGGTACGGCGGTCGGCGTACTGCCCGGGATCGGGCCGGCGATGACGGTCGCGCTGCTGCTGCCGGTCACGTACGGCCTCGAGCCGGTGCAGGCGTTCATCATGTTCGCCGGCATCTTCTACGGCGGCATGTACGGCGGTTCGACCACGTCGATCCTGTTGAACACCCCAGGCGAGTCGTCATCGGTGGTGACGGCGATCGAAGGCAACAAGATGGCCCGCGCCGGAAGGGCCGCGCAGGCACTGGCGACGGCGGCGATCGGATCGTTCGTGGCCGGGACCATCGGGACGCTGCTGCTGGTGCTGGTTGCGCCGCAGGTGGTGAAGTTCGCGATCAGCCTAGGTGCGCCGGACTATCTGGCGATCATGCTGCTCGCGTTCGCCGGTGCGACGTCGGTGCTCGGATCGTCACGGATCCGGGGTTTTGCGGCGTTGCTGCTCGGGCTGGTGATCGGGCTGGTCGGGATCGACAAGGTCACCGGCCAGCAGCGGCTCACCTTCGGCGTACCACAGCTTGCCGACGGCATCGATGTCGTAGTGGTTGCCGTCGGCATCTTCGCGGTCGGCGAGGCGCTCTGGGTCGCGGCACACCTGCGGCGGAACCCGGGCACGGTGATCCCGGTCGGCCGGCCGTGGATGGGCAAGTCGGACTGGCGTCGTTCGTGGAAGCCGTGGCTGCGCGGGACGGCGTTCGGGTTCCCGATCGGTGCGCTGCCGGCGGGCGGCGCGGAGATCCCGACGTTCCTGTCGTACGCGACGGAGAAGAAGCTGTCCAAGCACCCGGAGGAGTTCGGGCACGGCGCGATCGAAGGCGTGGCCGGGCCGGAGGCCGCGAACAACGCGTCGGCCGCTGGAACGCTCGTACCGATGCTCGCACTCGGTCTGCCCACGAATGCGACCGCGGCGGTGATGCTGGCCGCGTTCACGTCGTACGGCATCCAGCCCGGGCCGCTGCTGTTCCAGCGCGAGCCGAAGCTGGTCTGGGCGCTGATCGCCAGCCTGTTCATCGGCAACCTGATGCTGCTGCTCCTCAACCTGCCGCTGGCGCCGGCCTGGGCGAAGCTGCTGCAGATCCCACGGCCTTACCTGTACGCCGGGATCATCTTCTTCGCCTCGATGGGTGCGTACGCCGTGAACGCGCAGCCGCTCGACCTGTTGCTGCTCCTGCTGCTCGGGTTGCTCGGCTTCGGGATGCGCCGGTTCGGTCTGCCGGTGCTGCCGTTGATCATCGGGGTGATCCTCGGCCCGATCGCGGAACGGCAGGCGCGGATGGCGCTGCAACTGTCCAACGGCGATGCCTCCGGGCTCGTCGGCGGGCCGGTGGCCTACGTCATCTACGCGGCGATCCTGCTGATGATCGCCTGGCCGCTGCTCGCCAAACTCCGCCGCAAAATCATGACGAAAGATGTCGTATATTCTGGCCGACAGTAGTGGCATGACAGTTTTGCAGCGCGCCTGGCTGGGTGTGATCTCCGCGGATCACACCCAGCGGGCGGTCGAGGGCGGTTTCATCCAGCTCAACCACGGCAAGCGGTACGGCGTCGCGCGACTGCGGCAGGGCGACGGTTTCGCGATCTACTCGCCCACCGAGCAGTACCGCGAGAAGCGGTCGCTCCGCGCGTTCACCGCACTCGGTGTGGTCGCCGACGAAGCGCCGTACCAGGCGGAGCCGATGAGTATGGGCGAACGGGGCATCGTCCAGCCCTGGCGCCGGCGGATCGAGTTCCTGCCGGTGCACCGGGCGGAGCTCAAGGCGGTCGAGCTGAGGCTCACCCACCAGCCGAACTGGGGCTACCAGCTCCGCCGCGGCCTGGTCCCGCTCGAGCCAGAAGATTTCGAGGCACTCCGGGAGGCCATGTCAATTCCGTGAGGCCGCGTTCGACGTACAGGTATGACGACGACATTCCGGCGGTTGCTGATCAACACGTTGGTGGCGAACGTGACGACCACCTTCCTGAGCTTCGGGTTCGCGTTCTGGGTGTACCTGGTGACGCACTCGGTGCTCGCCGCGTCGATCGTCTCCGGCGTCTCGATGCTGATCGGTGCGGCCAGTGGCACGGTCTTCGGGGCGGTTGTCGACTCGCATCGCAAGAAGACCGCGATGGCGCTGTCCAGCTCGATCACCGGCGTCGCCTTCACCCTCGCGGGCGGCCTGTACGTCGTCGCCGGCCGGCAGCTCAGCGACTGGCACGGGCCGTGGTTCTGGGCCTTCACTCTCCTCGTTCTGGTCGGTAGCAGCGCCGGTCAACTGCGGAGCATCGCGCTGTCGACCGCCGTCACATTGCTGGTGCCGGCCGACCGCCGCGACAAGGCCAACGGGCTCGTCGGGACCGTGAACGGCGTCGCGCACCTGGTCACCAGCGTCCTCAGCGGACTGTCGGTCGGCTTCGTCGGCATGGGCGGCACGGTCGCGATCGCGGTCGTCCTCACCGCCGCCGTACTCGTCCACCTGCTGCTCGCGATTCACCTCGAGGAACCGCGGCCGGCGCACCACGAGCGGGCCCGGGTCGACATCCGTGGCGCGTGGCGCACGATGCGCGGCGTACCGGGGCTGCTTCCGCTGGTGCTGTTCAGTACGTTCAACAACTTGACCATGGGCGTCTTCATGGCGCTGATGGATCCGTACGGCCTGAACCTGTTCTCGGTGCAGTCGTGGGGCCTCGTGCTCGGCGTCACCAGCATCGGCTTCATCGCCGGCGGCGCCCTCGTCGCGCGGTTCGGCCTCGGGCGCTCCCCGCTGCAGGTCCTGCTGGTGGCGAACGTCGCGATCGCGATCGTCGGCATGGGTACGGCGGTGCGCGAATGGCAGTCGCTGCTGATCATCGGGATGTTCGGATTCATGCTGCTGGTGCCGATCGGGGAGGCGGCCGAGCAGACGATCCTGCAGCGGCTGGTCCCGTTCGAGAAGCAGGGGCGGATCTTCGGGTTCGCGCAGAGCATCGAGACCGCGTCCACCCCGGTCGCCGCGTTCGCGGTCGGGCCAGCGGCGCAGTTCCTGCTCATCCCGTACATGGAATCGGCGCCCGGTCGCGCGACGTTCGGCTGGCTGCTCGGTGGTGGGCAGGCGCGTGGGATCGCGCTCGCCTTCGTCGCCGCGAGTCTGTTGATGCTGGTCGTCGTACTGCTGGCGTTCTTGAGCGCGGCGTACCGGCGGTTGAGCGTCAGCTACGAGGCTGAGCTGGTGCCTGCGTAGCGAGCGGGACGAAGACCTGGTCGACGATCTCGGCCAGGACGTCGTTGGAGACCGCGGTTGCGCCGTTGAGCGCGTACTCGTTGCGGAGCAGGTCGACCGCGACCGTGGCCACGCGTGGGGTGAGGGCGGCCTGGCCGACCTCACCCCGACTTGCTGCCCGGGCGAGCACGGTCAGCCAGTGCGAGACGCCGGCGAGGGCGACCTGGTCACGCAGTTCACGCAGCAGGTCCGGATCGGACCGGATATCGGCCAGGATCTCGCGGAGCATCCGGCCGACCGGGGAGGACATCCGGTCGTTGGCGCGGGTGAGCAGCGCGAGCGCGTCATCACGGAGCGAACCGGTGTCGGGGGTCGAACCGGAACCGGTCGGAAGCATTGCGCGGTACGCCGCGACGCAGAGCGCGGCCCGACTCGGCCAGCGACGGTAGATCACGTTCTTCGCGGTACCGGCGCGGGCGGCGACGCCATCCATCGTCAGCTCGCGGTACCCGACCTCGGTCAGCTCGTCGACCGCCGCCCGGAGGATCGCCTCCTCCAGCGCAGCACCCCGTCGCCGTGTCGTCACGACACTCAGGGTATCCCATGACATTCGGCCTACTTGAGCGTCCCCGAACCCTCTTAAGCTACTACCAGTATCTTAAGAGAAGGGTTCTCATCATGCGTAAGCTCCTCAGCGGTCTGCTCTGGGACGTCGGCCTCCCGATCGTCGTCTACTACGCCGGCCGCATCCTCGGGTACGACGTCTTCCCGTCCCTCGCCGCCGCCGGATCTGCTGCTGTCCTGCGGGTCGCGTTCGTGGCCCTCGTCCAGCGGCGCCTGAACGGACTCGCGGCCGTTGTCGGCGGCACGTTCGCCCTGCTGCTTGTCGTCTCGCTACTCACCGGGGACCCCCGGATCCTGCTCGCGAAGGAGTCCGTGCTGTCCGGTGCGGCAGGGCTGCTGCTGGTCGGCTCGTGCCTGACTCGCCAGCCGCTCGTCTACACGCTCGGCCGCAAAGCCAACGCCGGTAAGCCCGAAATGCTCGCCGACTGGGATACCCGCTGGCGCGACGATCCGGCGTTCCGCAAACACTTCACCTCACTCACCGCTGTCTTCGGCGGCGTATTCCTGGCGGACGCGATCATCCGGGTGGTGCTGGTCTACACACTCCCCGTCGACACGATGGCGAACCTGTCACCAGTCATGCACGTCGCCGCACTGGGTCTCCTGGTCGGCTGGGCCCTCTGGCACCGCAACCGCCGCCAACGCGCAGTGGAGCAGGCCAATGCGCGGTAAAGGGATCAACTACGACACCGGCGCGCAGTTCCCCCGCCAGTGGACCAGGAACAACTTCGACTCCGAGACTGCCCGCCGCGAGCTGGCCGTCATCGCGAACGAGCTGCACTGCACCGCCGTACGCATCTCCGGCAGCGACCCGACCCGCCTGGCCATCGCTGCTGAGCACGCGGCCGCATTGGGGCTCGAGGTGTGGTTCTCGCCGTTTCCCTGTGAACTGACCACGGAACAACTGCTGGGACTGTTCGAGGAGTGCGCCGCTCGCGCCGAGGACATCAGGCAGACCGGAACCGACGTGCGATTCATCGCCGGCGGCGAGCTGAGCATCTTCGCCAAGGGTTTCCTGCCCGGCGACGACCTGTCCGAACGCACGGCCGCGATTCGCGAGTCGCACAGCGCGGTACCCCCGCGTTTGAACGCGTTCCTGAAAGAAGCTGTCGACGTCGTACGCGGGAAGTTCGGCGGGCCGGTCACCTACGCGTCGCTGCCGTTCGAGCAGGTCGACTGGACGCTGTTCGACTACGTCGCATCCGACGCATACCGGGCCGCACACAACGCGGCAGCCTTCCGCGACGAGATCCGCGCGCTGCAGCGGCACGGTCTGCCGGTGGTCATCACGGAGTTCGGCTGCTGCACCTACCGCGGCGCCTCCGCCGACGGCGGCCGCGGCTGGATGATCGTCGACCGCGACATGTGGACCGTGAACGGCGACTACACCCGCGACGAGGAAGAACAGGCAACCTACTTCCGCGAACTCGTGCAGATCTTCGACGAGGAAGCCGTCGACACCGCCTTCTGGTTCACCTACGCCGGCTACAACTACTCCCAGCACCTCGACATCGCGTCGTACGGCGTCATCAACCTCGGCCCCGGCAACACCTGGCAACCCAAGTCCGTCTTCCACGCCATGAGCACGACGTACTCCGCAATGGAGCTATAGGTTCGGTTCATGGCGGCCGTGGGTGATGAGGTCTCGGTGGAGGTTGCTCGGCGGGTTGCGTTGGACGCGCAAGGATTTGGGGATGCGCGGCCCAAGCGCGGTGATGTGCGGGCGGTGCGGAAGGCGATCGGGCGGGCCGGCGTACTGCAGCTGGATTCGGTGAACGTGCTCACCCGGTCGCATTATCTGCCGGTGTTCGCGCGGGCGGGGAACTACCCGCGGGCGACGCTCGACAAGCTGGCGTGGGGCCGCGACCGGGAGTTGTTCGAGTACTTCTGGGGGCACAAGGCGGCGCTCATCCCGCTGGCGACGTACCCGTTGATGCGGTGGCGGATGCGGGCGGCGGAGCGGCAGGTGTGGGACGAGGAACTGAGCCCGGACGTGACCGCGCCGTGGTCGGTCGTGGCGGGGATGCGGCGGCTCTCCGCGGAGCGGCCCGGGTACGTCGGCCAGGTCCTCGAACTGATCACCCAGAAGGGCCCGTTGACCGCGGGCGAAGCGAGTCCGGACGGCGTACGGCGTCGGCGCACCGACCCGGACCCGGATCCGACCACCGGCCGGATGTGGAACTGGCAGGACGCGAAGATCGCCATCGAGTACCTGTTCTGCACCGGCCGGGTGACGATCGCGGGCCGCCGGCACTTCGAGCGGATCTATGACCTGACCGAGCGCGTCCTGCCTGCCGAGGTCCTCGCCGCGCCCGAGCTCACCGCCGACGAGGGCCGCCGCGAACTGGTGCGGATCGCGGCCCGTGGGCTCGGTATCGCCACCGCCAAAGAGCTCTGCGGAGCGAGCGGGCAGGCCCACTTCCCGTTGCCCACGGCAACCGCCCGCGAGGTGATCGGCGAACTGAAAGACGCCGGCGAACTGATCCCCGTCCGCGTCGAAGGCGTCAACCAGCAGAGCTACCGGTGGCACGAGGCAGCGGACCGCCCGATCGACGCTCGGGCGCTGCTCTCGCCGTTCGACCCACTGATCTGGAACCGCGACCGCACCCATCACCTGTTCGACTTCTTCTACCGGATCAGCATCTACACCCCAGCCCCACAACGCATCCACGGGTACTACGTCCTGCCGTTCCTCCTGGGCGACCGCCTGGTGGCCCGCGTCGACCTCAAGGCCGACCGCCGGACCTCCACGCTCGTCGTCCCCACCCTCACCGCCGAGCCGAACGCACCCGATCTGGTCGCCCCCTTGGCCAGCGAACTCCGCCTCATGGCCGCCTGGCTGGACCTCGAGCACCTCCAGGTCACCGCCACCAGCCGCATCGGCCGGGCCGTCGCCGCGGGTGCGGGGTCAGTCGACTGAACGGATCTGGCGAACGAGTACGCCGGCCAGGAGGGTGACGGCAGACGCCAGGAGGTAGAGCACCGGGTAGCCACCCAGGTGTTTGACGATCGGGGCCGCGATGGCCGGGGCGAGGACCTGGGGCAGTGAGTTGGCGATGTTGATGACGCCCAGGTCCTTCCCCCGGTCACGCGCGTGCGGAAGGACCTGGGTCAGCAGGGCGAAGTCCACGGACAGATACACACCGAAGCCCGCGCCCAGGATGATCGCGCCGAGGATCGCACCCGGCCAGGTCGGCCACGCCGCCAGCACGACGCCGGCCGCTGCCATCACCCAGCCGGACGCGGTCACGAAGACCTTCCGGCGCCCCGACCGGTCCGACCAGCGGCCGGAGCTGATCGCGGTCGCCAGCACGCAGACGCTGTAGATCGCGGTCAGGATCAGTACGCCGGTGTCCGGATCGTCGACGCCGACCTTGTCCTGCAGGTAGTAGAAGAGGTACAGCGTGCCGAGCGCATTGCCCACGTTGAACAGGAACCGGGTCAGCCACCCCCAGCCGAAGTCCGGATACCGACGCGGACTGATCCAGAATCCCCGAAGGAACTCCCCCAGAACGAACGGCGGGTGCTCCACCAGTTGCACGTCATGACTGCGCAACAAGTACGGAACGACCGACAAGACCAGGAACACCGCGCAGGCGAAGTACCCAAGGGTGTAGTTGTCGAAGGCGGCCGCCAGCGCGGTCCCTACCAGTGCGCCCAGGACCTGCGAGATCGCCACCCAGCCGCCGACCCCGCCGCGTTGGCTGACAGGGACGCGATCCGGTACGACGGCGGTCGCCGCGGCGAGCAGCGCGTTGCCGAACAGTTGCATCAGGCACCAACCGAGCAGCATCAACGCGATCAGGTGCGCACCGGCCAGAATGGCCAGCCCGACCGCTCCGCCGAGGGCACCGGCCACCACCCAGGGCACCCGGCGGCCGAAGCGTGAGGTGGTCCGGTCCGAGATCGCGCCGAACGCCGGGTTCGCGAACACCGACACCGCCGCGCCGACCCCGGTCACCAGCCCGAACACGAACTCCTTGTTGCCTGGGGCAACCGACTCCGACTGCTTCGCGAGCAGCACCTGGATCGGCCCGAGCCAGGCGGCGAACACCCCGACGTTCGCCAGTACGACGGCCGCCGTCCAGCCGGGCCGCACCCGGACGGTCGGCTCCGCCAATGCGGACGGCACCACCCCGGGCTCGGGAATCATGCCCGACTCTGGGCGATCACATCACGCAGCCAGTGGTACGACGCCTTCGGTGTCCGCTCCTGCGTCTCGAAGTCGACGTGCACCAACCCGAACCGCTGCGAGTACCCCGCGGCCCATTCGAAGTTGTCCAGCAACGACCACTGGAAATATCCCCGTACGTCGACTCCGTCATCTATCGCACCCCGGAGCGACCGCAGATACCCGTCCAAGTAGTCGATCCGCCGCTGGTCAGACACGACCCCGTCGACAGGATCGTCGTTGATCGCGCACCCGTTCTCGGTGATGTAGATCGGCGGCAGCTTGTCGCCGTACCTCTCCTTGAACGTCCGCAGGATCTCGCCGAACGCGTCCGGCACGACCGGCCAACCGAAGTCGGTCGTCGGGTAACCGGTCAGCTGACGCGGCTCGAACGGCAGGCCGGGCGGCAGCAGTACGCCGTCGGTCGCGGCCGTGTCGGCGTTGCCGGTGGCGGCGCCGACCGAGACCGGCGCGTAGTGGTTGATGCCGAAGAAGTCGAGCGGCGTCGAGATGATCGCCAGGTCGTCAGCTACTGGGCCGGGCATCGCGTCGCCCATGCCGTTCGGATACTCACCGAGCAGGATCGGGTCGGCGAACAGCCAGTTGATCAGGTTGTCGTACAGCGCGGCCGCTTCCTTGTCCTCCGCGCTGTCGCTCGCCGGCCAGGTCGGCGCGTGGTTGCTGGCGATGCCGATCTGAGTAGCACCGGCAGCCCGCAGCGCCTGCACTGCGCGGCCGTGGGCGAGTAGCTGATGATGCGCGACCGGGAGAGCGTCGAACAACAGCTCCTTCCCGGGAGCGTGCGCACCGAGCGAGTACCCCATCAGGGTGAGCACCACCGGCTCGTTGATGGTCATCCACATCGGCACCCGGTCCGCGAACCGCGCGCCCAGGATCGCGGCGTACTCCGCGAAACGGTCGGTGATGTCGCGGGAGAGCCAGCCGCCGGCGTCCTCGAGCGGCTGCGGGGTGTCCCAGTGGTACAGCGTCGGCGCCGGCTGGATCCCGGCGCCGAGCAGGGTGTCGATCAGCCGGTCGTAGAAGTCCAGGCCGGCCGCGTTCCCCGGCCCGCTCCCCGATGGCTGGATGCGCGGCCAGGCGAACGAGAACCGGTACGTGTCCACCCCCAGCTCGCGCATCAGCGCGACGTCCTCGGCGTACCGGTGGTAGTGGTCGCAGGCGACCGCGCCGGTGTCGCCGCCGAGGATCCGGCAGGGCTCGGCGCAGAACGTGTCCCAGGTGGAGGGGCCGCGGCCGTCCTCGGCCACGGCACCCTCGATCTGGTACGCCGACGTCGAGACCCCCCACCTGAATCCGGGCGGAAACAAGAGCTCAGCTGTCATTCGCATCATCCTCGTCAGGCTTGGCGTCCTGCGGCCGCGGCGGCTCGTCCTTGTGCACGATGACCGCCGTACCGTAGGCGGCCACCTCGCTCATCGTGTTCGCGATCTCGTTGCAGTCGAACCGCATCGCGAGGATCGCGTTCGCGCCCATCTGCTGGGCCATCTGGCACATCCGCATCACCGCGACGTGCCGCGACTCGGCCAGCATCTGGGTGTACTCCGGCACCTCGCCGCCGCCGAGCGACCGGAAGCTCGCGGTGAAGTTCGACCCGAAGTCGCGGCTCCGCACGGTCAGCCCGAACACCTCGCCGAACACCATGTCCGCGGTGTACCCGGGCAGGTCGTTCATCGTCGAGACGAGCACCGGGTACGGCGAACCCTGCGGCGCGACATGCGGCGCCGCATGCTGGGCCGGCTGGTAGTTGCCCGGCGCCTGACCGTACCCGGGCTGCTGCCCGTACCCCTGCGGCGGCGGCCCCTGCTGGTACCCGGGAGGCGGTCCCTGGTACCCCGGCGGCGGGCCCTGCTGGAAGCCCGGCTGCTGCGGCGGGAACGGCTGGTTCGGAGGAAAGTTCTGGTTCATACCCTCATCCTGACAGCCCCGGGGGTATCACCATCTGAAGACCTGCAGCTCATACAGCGAATACCCGTAGGACGTCGCGCGCTGCGTCCCCGTCACCCGCACATACCGGGCGGGCACGGCGCCGAACCGCACGACATCCTCGCCGCCGTTCCCGGTCGTCGTCGCGTACACCTGCTGCCAGGCCGCGCCGTCCCGCGACACCTCCACCTTGTACGACTTCCCGTACGCCGCCTCCCAGTCGAGCACCACCCGGCGTACCGTCTGCTCGTTGCCGAGGTCAACCTTCAGCCACTGCGGATCCGACCAGTCGCTCGCCCACCGAGTCGCCTGGTTGCCGTCGACCGCCTTCACCGGCGGCGAGTTGAACAACCCGGTCTCGTAGCTGCTCGCCGTCGCGGTCTTCCCGACCGCCAGGTTGCTGACGTCGTCACCGCGTCGCGCCGGGAACTCGACCACCTGCTGGTACGTCGGCCGGTTGACCCAGGCGATCCGGTCCTGCGTGATGCCACCCATCGGCTGATGCGCGATCTGATCCGCGCAGAACTGATCGCCGGCGGCACAGTCCGCGGTCGCCGGGTACGTCGTCGCAGCCGGCACCTTGGTTGCCGCCAGCAAAGTTTCCGTCAGGGTGCTACGGCAGGCGGCGAGCGATCCGCCACCGCAGTACGTCACCGGCTGAGACGCCTTCACCGGATCGCCGAGGACCTTCCGCATATCGCGCTGGACGAAGCCCCACCAGCCGCTCTGGAACGACGATCCCTGGGCGCTCGGACGCTCGTCGATCTTCAGGTTCGCGACCAGAGCGCCGTACAGATCGGGTCCGAGATCCTTGAACTCGGCCGGGACGAGCAGCGGCCACCACGCGTCGAGGACGCGGATCGCGTCTGCGTTGTCGTAGGTACGTGAAGAGGCGTTGGGGGTCTTGCGGTGCGCCCCGGCCTGCTGCCAGGCGGTCAGCTTGGCGACAGCGTCGGCGACCGCGGGGTCGGTGATCGGTGCGCTCTTCAGCACGCGCAGTAGGTACGGCAGGACCTGGTCGCCGCGGAGGTCGACCGTTGCCGCGTCCTCCATCGCCTCGACCAGCTTGCCGCGGGTGAACTTCTGCCCGCTGTTGATGACCGCCTTGATCCGGTCGTCGAGCGGCTGGCTGCGGTAGACCGCGTTGTAACCCCATTGCCCGTCCGACGCGGAGTACCCGGGTGCCTGCTTGTTGTTCCAGCTGGTCAGGTAGTCCTGGTTCACCACCTGCGGATGCTGGGCCGGCGGGGTGTACGTCGCGCGGTTCGTGTCCGGGTTCCAGCCCTGCCACTCGTACGAGCTCCAGGTCGGCAGGTTCGGGTCGGCGCCGGCCGCACGAACGGGGTTGTCGCCGGAGTTGAAGTACGCGATCGAGTCCTTGTCGGTGTAGAACCAGTTGAACGTGTACCCGATGTTCGCGGCGGCCTTCTGGAAGTCCGCGGCCGAGTGGATCCGGTCCGGGTCGTTGAACTGCATGAACCCGAGCGCCGACCCGGCCTCGTTGCCGTACGTCGACCTGTTCCTGGTGAACAGCACCGGCTTGCCGCCGACGGTCCCGCGATCGCTGACGATGCCGTACTTGGTGCGCAGGGCAACCAACGTGTACGAGCCGGCCGGCTCGGAGGATCCGAGGCTGGCGTACCAGGCGTTGTGCCGCTCGAGCCGCTCGATCGGGACACACTGCCCGCGGAACTCGTAGTACTGCGAATTCTTCGTCGGCGTCCCACCACCGGGCTCGCACAGCGGTACGGCGAACGTGTCGGTGATGTCCTGCCCCGCGGACGTCGCGCTCCACGAGTAGTCGGGGCCGCGGCCGATCAACGTGTAGAAGTTGAGGCCGGCGAACGCGATACCGCGCGAACTGACGCCCGGACCCTGGAGCTCCTGGCGCATTAGCAACTGCGGCGCGAAGTACCCGGTCTGCGGGCCGTAGACCGCGATCGGGTTGCCGCTCTGCGTGTGTGCGCCGGAGACCACCAGCGCGTTCGACATGCCCTTCTTCCCGAACCCTTCCGGGAAGAGTCCGTCGTCGAAGATCCCCTTCAGTGAGTCCGAGCCCTTCGGCGCGGGCTTCGCGGCCGCGGTCTTGTTCGCCGTCTGATCGATGACCTCGGGTTCCGGTGTGACCGAGCCACGGTCGGGCATCGCACGGCCGGCGGGATTCGGGCCGGTCGTCCCGTACGGGAAGGAGGTGCCGTTGTGCACCGTCGTACTGGCTTCGGGATCGTTCTGCGAGCGGAAGGACTCCCACACTTTGGTGCCCTGGGCAACGCCGTACTTCGCTTGTGCTTCGAGCAGTGCGAGCGCGGACGTGACCTCCGCTCCGCCACCGGTGCCGAAGATGCCCGCGACAACGGCCGCGGTGGCGACCACGTCGGTCACCTTCCAGTGCGGGGTCGGCCACTGCAGGCCGAGGGCGACGTACTCGCCGGGGTACGCGATGCCGACCGTGTCGATGTAGTGGTTGACGCCGTCCACCCAGGCCTGGATGTCCTGCTGCATCTTCACGCCGTCGGCGCCGTACAGGTCGTCGGCGTCGTCGAACTGCCGTTGGAGGTCGGCCTCGGTGTACGGCGCGGTGCGCCAGAACTCCTGCTCGAACTCGCGGTTCGCCGCCGCGCCACCCGCGAACGGGGTCAGCTGGCCGCGACCGAGGTGGCGGAACACGTCCATCACGAACAGCCGGTCCTGCGCCCCGGCGAACCCGGCGCCGAACATCGTGCCGAGCCGGGTCGTGCCGGTGATGTGCGGGATGCCGCGCGACTTGTCCCGGACGATCGTGACGTCGCTGCGCGGGTGGACCGTGCTCGCGACGTCGTCCGGTTGCACCCCGAACGACGAGTCGTCGTAGTACGGCGCGAGGCCGTCGTCGGTGATGCCTTGCGAGTTCCAGACCAGGTCCTGGTACGGCTTCACCGTGTCGCTGAAGTGCGCCGGTCTGACCCCTAACGCCTTGAAAGCAAGGAGATCCGTGAAGGTCGCGTTGCCGTTCTGACCCGGCGGCAGGATGTCGCGACATTGCTCGAGGCAATAATCCGTGGGGGTCGCGGCAACGGCTCGCGACGCTGCCTGGGTCGGTGCGGGCAGGGCCGCCAGGACGGCGGTGACGGCCAGCGCGGCGATGGTACGAAGGGCGCGGGTTCTGGGTGCGGGGCGGGGCACGGAATCCTCCCTCGGTCGGGGAAACTGAGAATGACTCACTAGTAGCTTCAGGTCAAGAACTCGCGTCCAGACTCTCGCCAATTGCCGTCCGTGACCACTACGCTCAGCAACACCATGACGATCTCTCCATCAACGAGCGGAGCGAGTTGATGCAAGGGGACAGGGCGCAGACCGCTCCGGGCAGGCTGGAGCGAAGCGGAAGCCTGTTTGAGCGGTACCGATTGAGTGTGGTGATCAACGCCAAGGGGACGTACACCCCGCTCGGGGTGTCCCGGAGTTCCGACGGGGTGGCCGCGGCCGTCGCACAGGCTTTGCCCGAGTTCTTCGTGATGGACGAGCTCGGCGACCGGGCCAGCGAAGCCATCGCCCAGGTGACCGGCGCCCAGGCCGGTGCGGTCGTGCACTGCACGGCTGCCGGCATCACCCTCGCGGTCGCCGCGACGATGACCGGCGGCGACCCACGGCGTACCGCAGCGTTGCCTGACGCAACGGATATGCACAACCGGGTCGTACTGCCGGCTTGCCAGGTGATCGACTACGGACACACCAATCTGCAGGGCATCCGGCTGGCCGGTGCGCAGGTCGACCTGGCCGGCGACGACAACGGCTGCACCATCGCCGATCTCGAGGACGAGCTCGACGGACCGGACGTGGCGTGCCTGATGCTGGTGGCCTCCCGGCTGACCCGCGGCGAGCCGATCGACCTCGTCGCCGCGATCCGAGCCGCGCATCGTCGCGGCGTACCGGCGATCGTCGACGCGGCCGCGCAGTTCCCGCGGATCGCCGACCTGCTGGCGACCGGCGCCGATCTGGTGCTGGTCAGCGGGCAGAAGTACCTCGGGTCGCCGACCGCCGGGCTGGTGGCCGGGAGCTGGCCGCTCGTGCAGGCGCTCCGGGCCCAGGAGAAGGGCATCGGGCGGGTGATGAAGCCAACGAAGGAGGCGATCGTCGGCGTACTCGCGGCACTCGAGGAGTGGCAAGCGTTCGACCGGGTGAAGTGGGAAGCGGACGAGCTCGCCAAGGTGGACGCGTTCGTCGACGCGGCGTCCCGGATCCCCGACGTGGTCGCCGAGACCGTCAAGGACCCGACCGGCCTGCAGGTCTCCCGGGTCCTGCTCAAGGTCGCCGACGCCAAGCGCGTCGCGACCGAGCTCGAGGCCGGCGCTCCGCCCATCTACGTGATGACCGACCGCATGGCCGAGAACGAGCTGATGCTCGAACTCGTCCCGCTCGACGCCGACGAGATCGCGACGATCCTCGCCCGTCTCTGGGCAGTCCTTACCTGAGGGGTCCACACAAGAAACGGTGGGCCGGAACAGGTTGCTGCCTGTTCCGGCCCACCGTTTTCTGCGTCAGTGCTGGTACGACTTCCCGTTGCTGCTGCGGCGCGGCCCACTGCCGCCGCGGCTCTCGTGACCACGGGGACGGCCGCTGCCGAACCGCTTGCCACCCTTGCCGCCGCCACCCTTGCCGAAGCGCTGCGGCTTCGGGGCCGGCAGCTTCACCGGGTACCCGGACGGCTTGGTGCCGCCGGTCAGCTCGGTGACGAGCTCGTCACCCGGGCGGGCCCGGACCGGCTCGGCCTTGACGCCGGCCGACTCGGCCATCCGGATCATCCCGCGCCGCTGGTGCGGCAGCAGGAGCGTGACGACGGCACCCTTGCCGCCGGCACGCGCCGTACGACCCGCGCGGTGCAGGTAGTCCTTGTGCTCGGCCGGCGGGTCAGCCTGGACAACCAGGCCGACGTCGTCGACGTGGATGCCGCGGGCCGCGACATCCGTTGCCACGAGCACCGGAACCGAACCGTCCTTGAACTGGTCCAGCGTCCGGTTCCGCATGCCCTGCGTCAGGCCGCCGTGCAGGGCCGCGGCCATCACGCCGCGGTCGCGCAACTGCGTCGCAATACGGTCGGCGCCCAGCTTGGTGCGGACGAACACGATGGTCCGCCCGTCCCGGCTGGCCAGCTCGGCCGTCAGCGACTGCTTGTGCGCCGGCTCGATCACCAGCAGGTGATGCTCCATCGTGCTGACCGTCGCCTGCCCGGACTCGGTCGAGTGCTGCACCGGGTCCTTCAGGTAGGTCTTCACGATCTTGTCGACGTCGTTGTCCAGCGTCGCGGAGAACAGCAGGCGCTGACCCTCCGGCGGCGTCATGTCGAGCAGCGTGGTGACGGCCGGCATGAAGCCCATGTCGCACATGTGGTCGGCCTCGTCGAGCACCGCGATCTCCACGGCGCCGAGGTCGGCAGCACCCTGCTCGCACAGGTCGATCAGCCGGCCCGGGGTGGCGATCAGCAGGTCGACGCCACGACGGAGCGCGTCGATCTGCTTCGGGTACGGGAGACCGCCGGCGATCAGCTTGAGCGACACGTTCATCACGTGCGCGAGCGGCTCGAGGGCGTCGTGCACCTGCATCGCGAGCTCGCGCGTCGGGACCAAGATCATCCCGCGCGGGCGGCGCGACTCGGTGTGGCCGCCGGCCAGCCGCATCAGCGCCGGCAGGCCGAAGCCGAGGGTCTTGCCCGAACCGGTCTGACCGCGGCCGAGCACGTCCTTGCCGGCCAGCGCGTCCGGAATGGTCGCGGCCTGGATCGGGAACGGCGCGGTGATGCCGTCGCGGGCCAGCCGCTGCACCAGCCGCGGCGCGATCCCGAGCGCGGCGAACTGGTTGTCCTCAGCAACAGTCCCGAGGTCCACCGGCTGCTCCACCTGCTCACTCCGCTTGTCGTAGCTCTTCTCGGTCCGCTCGAACCGCGGCCGCTCGTCCCGGTTGAAACGCGGACGCTCGTCCCGGTTGTACTGCGGGCGGTCGTCGCGACGCGGCGCCGGCCGGTCGTCGCGGTTGTACTGCGGCCGGTCGTCGCGGTTGAAACGCGGACGGTCGGTCCGCTCACCCTGCGCACGATCGTCGCGCCGGAACGCCGGACGCTCGTCACGGTTGAACTGCGGCCGGTCATCACGGTTGAACCGGGGCCGGTCGGTCCGCTCACCCTGCGCACGGTCGTCGCGCCGGAACGCCGGACGCTCGTCGCGGCTGTACTGCGCGCGGTCGTCACGGCGCGGTGCCGGACGGTCGTCGCGGTTGTACTGCGGCCGGTCGTCGCGGGAGCGGTTCTCGTAGCGCGGGCGCTCGTCGCGGGCGTCCGTGCGCTGGCCACGGTCCGGGCGCGCTTGCTCGGAACGGTAGCCCTTCACCGGCTTGTCGTCGCGCGGTGCGTCGTACGACGCGTCCGCGGCGAGGCGTTCGCCGTACGACTGGTTCTGGTACTTCTTGTGCCGGGGCTTCTTGGTCCGCCCGTCAGCGGACTCGGGGTCGTGCTGGTGGTGCTGGGTCACGCAAACTCTCTCTCAGATTCACGGACGAATGGCGCCGGATCGCAGCCGCAACGAAGCTCCGGTCACGAAAACATGACCGGACAACGTGCTCAGCAGGAGACGGGCATCGACCTGCGGGTGCTATCGCGTTGCACCCATGTCGCCGGAATCTCAGCGGATGCTGAAACCGACGGGTCGGAGCGCCTGGGAACATCTCTGGTGACGCGACGCGCGCACCGACACGAGAAAAGTATAACCGATCGTGACGGTGGCCCTGACCATGCGCCTGATCGGGCACCGATCAGCAGACCACCGGCGCGACTGGTGCTCTCGGCATCCACCCTCGCACAGTTCAAGCATGGTTGAGTTTTTGGAACGCCGTCCTAGGGTGGCGGTATGGGCGAGGAGAACGTCCCCAGCAAGGAGCACTGGCTCTCGATCGGGGAAATTGCACATCGGTCCGGGGTAGCGGCGTCGGCGTTGCGGTTCTACGAGGACCAGGGCCTGATCGCGTCCCGGCGTACGGCCGGCAACCAGCGTCAGTACCAGCGGAGCACCCTGCGACGGATCGCTTTCGTCCAGGCGGCCCAGCGGGTCGGTCTCGCGCTCGCCGAGATCAAGCACGCGCTGGATTCGCTGCCGGAGGACCGGACGCCGACGCGCGCCGACTGGAGCAAGCTCTCGAAGACCTGGCGCAGCCGTCTCGACGAGCGCATCGCCGAGCTCGAGCGCCTTCGCGACGACCTGGACACCTGTATCGGGTGCGGCTGCCTCAGCCTCCAGCGCTGCAACCTCTACAACAAGGAAGACCGGCTCGCCACCCGCGGCCCGGGCGCCCGCCTGCTGAACGTCGGCATCCCCGGCGAGTCATAGCAGCCCGCGCTCCACCAGGCCGACAAGCACTTCGGCGGCGGCCGAGGCGTCGTACTCCGGATCGCTCAGCGACTCGGACACGATCGCGTCGATCCCGCCTCCGATCACGAGCGCCGCGGACCGCAGATCCACCGCGCCGGTACGCCCGCGTGCGGCGCGCGCCGCGGACAGCAGGTCCGCCACCGACGACCAGCGCGCCTTCGAATCGGCCAGCGGGGCGACCGACGTCATCGCCTCGACGATCACCCGCACCTGCCGCGGCCGCTCCCGCAGATGCCCGATCATCGACCGGATGTACGCCGCCGGCGCGTCCGCAGGACCCGCAGCGTCGACCGCCGACGCGACCGCGTCCACCAGCGCCGAGAGCACCTGCGCATGGGCCGCCTCGACCAGGGCCTGCTTCGACGGGAAGTGATACAGCACACCCGCCTTCGTGATCCCGGCGCTCTCGGCGATCCGCCCGAGCGAGGTCGCGGCATACCCGAGGTCGGCGACCAGTTCGGTGGTGACGTCGATCAGCTGCGCCCGGCGCGCTTCCTCGGTGAAAGTGAGATTCCGGCCACGCGCTGAAGGCATGGCTTCAACTTATCGTATGGTTGGATTACCTACCACTCGGTTAGGAGAGCTCATGCCCAGGAATCGGATCGGCGCGTGGAACAGCGTCGCCGGCCTCAACGACTACCGCGCGAAGTACGACGTGGCGATGCGGGGCCTCCCCGCGCCGGCCGCCGTACGGGACGTCAGCACGGAGTACGGCGAAGTCCGCGTGTACAAGTTCGCCGGCGGCGAGGGGCGGCTGGACCCACTCGTCCTGCTGCCCGGCACGTCGTCCGGGACGCCGGTGTGGGCCGACAGCCTGAAGCACCTGCTGACGATCACCGACGTCTACGCCATCGACCTGCTCGGCGAATCGGGGATGAGCGTCCAGACCAAGCCGATCACCTCCGACGAGGACAAGGCCGCCTGGCTGGACCAGGTGCTCGAAGCCCTGCCGGAGCAGCGGTTCAACCTCCTCGGGCTGTCCATCGGTGGCTGGACCGCGATGAATCTCGCCGTTCGGCGCCCGGGACGGATCGCAACGGCCACCACGCTCGACGCCGTCAATGTGTACGACGGCATACCGCTCGGCACCGTGCTCCGTTCGCTCCCGGCCGCGGTCAAGTGGCTGCCACGTTCCTGGCGGGACAGCTTCAACTCCTACACCGCGGGCGGCAGGCCGGTGGAACACGTGCCGGTCGCGGACATGATCGAGTCCGGCATGAAGAACTACACGATGCGTCAGCCGCAGCCGCGCCGGATCACCGAGGAACAGTTGGCCGGCCTGCCGATGCCGGTGCTCGCGATCATCGCCGGGCGCTCGGTGATGCATCGCCCGGAGGTAGCCCGCCGTACCGCGGAGACGGCGTTGCGCACGAAGACCGTGGCGTTCTATCCGGAGGCGTCGCACGCGATCAGCGGTGAGTACCCCGACCGGATCGCCGCCGACCTGCGCGCGTTCCTGCTCGGACATGCATAGGGCCAGGGTTATGGCCGGCATAGAACGGCAGCGGCTGTTCGCGGGTTAACCCCTCAGTTCTCCGCGATGTGGTGCGGAATTCCGGCCGGCTTGGCAGCATCCGAGGGTAGCGATCGGTAACCCGCCCGTCGCTATCCGCCACCGATCCGGAGTGAGGCCCTCCATGTCGCATCGCCGTATCCTGACCAGTCTCGCGGGGCTTGCCGCCGCGGCACTGGCCGTACCCGCGCTGGCAGCGTCCCCCTCGACTGCCGCACCCGCCGTCGACTCGCACGTCTCCACCGCCGCCAGCCGCGCGGCGTACGTCGGCTCGCCGCAGGACGAAGCCGCCACCAAGGCGTTCTACGACGCCGTGATGAAGTCCGCCCGCGCCAAGCTGGCCAAGCAGGCCAAGGCCGGCCAGAAGGTCACCGCGGTCACCGTCACGTACGCCGTCGACGCGCCGTCGTTCGCGTCCCAGATCGCGTCCAGCTCGTCGATCTGGAACTCCAGCGTCAGCAACGTGAAGCTCGTCGAGGGCAGCAACTACGACTTCTACTACACCGAGGGCAACGACCCGCGCGGTTCGTACGCGTCCACCGACGGCCACGGCAGCGGCTACGTCTTCATCGACTACGCCCAGGCCCAGGAGTACGACTCGACCCGGATCACCGCCCACGAGACCGGCCACGTCCTCGGCCTGCCCGACCACTACTCCGGTCCCTGCTCCGAACTGATGTCCGGCGGCGGTCCCGGCCCGTCCTGCACCAACCCGTACCCGGACGCCACCGAGCGCTCCCAGGTCAACGCCCTCTGGGCCAACGGCAAGACGAGCCTCCCCGCGGCCGCCTTCCACACCTCCAAGTAGGTCGTACACGCAGGCAGAACCCACCTCACAAGGCCCCGAACACGCCAGATTGCGGGGTTCTGCCTGCACGCAGGTGCACGATCCACCACCTAAGCCTCCGGCCCGGAGCCGCCCGGCAGGGGACGGTTTCCGGGCCGGAGCCCGTCAGCGCGCGGGGCCGGTGGAGCCGCGGACGACGAGCTCCGGGCGGAACAAGAACTCGGTGTGGGGGGTGGTGTGGCCGCGGACCTCTTCCAGGAGGGACTGGACGGCGGCCAGGCCCATCGCCTGGACCGGCTGGCGGATCGTGGTCATCGGTGGGTCGGTGAACTCCATCATCGGGGCGTCGTCGTAGCCGACCACGGAGATGTCGCCGGGCACGGCGAGACCGCGGTGGCGGGCGGCGCGGATGACGCCGAGCGCCATCATGTCGGAGCCGCACACGACCGCCGTGACCCCGGCGTCGAGCAACTGCCGGCCGGCCGCCTCCCCGCCCTCGACGCCGAACATGCTCAGCGCGACCATCGGATCGATGTCCTCGTCCGACACCCCCAGCTGCGCCTTCATCGAGGTCCGGTACCCGGCCAGTTTCCGCTGGACGACGATGAACCGCTCCGGCCCGGACGCGAACCCGATCCGGCGGTGGCCGAGGGCAACCAGATGCGCGACGGCCAGCTCCATCGCGGCGTACTCGTCGGACGACACGAACGGCGCCTCGACGGCCGGCAGCCAGCCGTTCACGAACACCACCGGCAGCCGCCGATCCACCAGGGCCTGATAGCGCTCGTGGTCGGCGCCGGTGTCGGCGTGCAGGCCGGAGACGAAGATGATTCCGGAGACGCCGCGTTCGAGCAGCATCTCGACGTACTCCTCCTCCGTCGCGCCGGACGGGGACTGCGTGCAGAGCACCGGGGTGAAGCCGCGCTGCGACAGCGCCGACTCGATCACCTGCGCGAACGCCGGGAAGATCGGGTTGATCAGCTCCGGCATCACCAGCCCGATCAGCCCCGCCGACCGCCGCCGCAACCGGGTCGGCCGTTCGAACCCCAGTACGTCGAGGGCAGTCAGAACGGACTGTTTCGTGTCGTCCGCGACGCCCGGTTTGCCGTTCAGCACCCGCGAGACCGTCGCCTCACTGACCCCCGCCTTGGCCGCGATGTCCGCCAGCCGTGCTCTGCTACTCACGCCCGGCACTGTACCCAGGCCCACCTGACATTTCAGCAAGATCCTGCAAGAACTTGCAGGATGCACACAGGTGTCCACTCCGTGAACAGAACGGACACGTCACACGCCGCATACCTTGTCAGGACGAGCGGGCCCGGGGAGGATAGGCGCACTCCCCCGGCTTGGGGGGCCTTTACTCGGATCGTCCGGCACGTTCCTGCCGGTGAAGGGAAGAAATCGTCATGGCTACTGTTTCGTTCAAGGCCGCAACCCGGATCTACCCGGGCGGCGACACCCCCGCTGTCGACAAGCTCAACCTCGAGATCGAGGACGGCGAGTTCATGGTGCTCGTCGGCCCGTCGGGTTGTGGCAAGTCCACCTCGCTCCGGATGCTCGCCGGCCTCGAAGAGGTCAACGAGGGCTCCATCTACATCGGCGACCGCGACGTCACGCACCGTCCGCCGAAGGAGCGGGACATCGCGATGGTGTTCCAGAACTACGCGCTGTACCCGCACATGTCGGTCGCCGACAACATGGGCTTCGCGCTGAAGATGCAGGGCGTGTCCAAGGAGGACCGCGCCAAGCGCGTGATGGAGGCCGCCAAGCTGCTCGGCCTGGAGGAGTACCTCGAGCGCAAGCCGAAGGCCCTCTCCGGTGGTCAGCGTCAGCGTGTCGCCATGGGCCGCGCCATCGTGCGTAACCCGCAGGTCTTCCTGATGGACGAGCCGCTGTCGAACCTCGACGCCAAGCTGCGGGTCCAGACCCGTACGCAGATCGCCGAGCTGCAGCAGCGTCTCGGTGTCACGACCGTGTACGTCACGCACGACCAGGTCGAGGCCATGACGATGGGCGACCGCGTCGCCGTCCTCAAGGACGGTCTGCTCCAGCAGGTCGACACCCCGCTGAACCTGTACGACAACCCGAAGAACAAGTTCGTCGCGGGCTTCATCGGCTCGCCGGCGATGAACCTGATCGAGGCTGACATCACCGAGTCCGGCGCCAAGGTCGGGGACTACGTGATCCCGATCGAGCGTTCGGTGCTGGCCAAGGCCGGTAGCGACAAGACGCTGACCATCGGTGTTCGCCCGGAGGCCTTCAAGGTCGCCGACGAGGGCCTGCCGGTCAAGGTGGCCGTGGTCGAGGAGCTCGGCGCCGACGCGTACCTGTACGGCACCGCGGAGCACAACGACGAGCACCAGCAGATCGTCGCCCGGATCGACGCCCGGATGCCGGTCGAGAAGGGTTCGACCATCCGCCTCGCGGCGGTGCCGGACAAGCTGCACCTCTTCTCCACCTCGACCGACGAGCGGCTCACCGCCTGACTCGGTCTTACGTCACCCGCCGGCCTCGGATGGTTCGTCCATCCGGGGCCGGTGTGTCGTTCAGGCGGTCCGCGGGATCCATGTTGGTCTGCTTGAGCAGGTAGTGCGGGCGCTTCTTGGTCTCGTAGTAGATCCGGCCGATGTACTCGCCGATGACACCGAGCATCACCATCTGCAGGCCGCCGAGCCCGGTGATCGCCGCGATCAGCGTCACGTACCCGGGCATGTCCACGCCGTGCAGGATCGCCGCCACGAGCACCCAGATGGCGTACCCGGCCGCGACCGCAGTCAGCAGCAGGCCGACGTAGATCGCCATCCGCAGCGGCTTGTTGTTGAACGACAGCAGCCCGTCGAGCCCGTACTCCAGCAGCCGGCGGAACGTCCACCGGCTCTTCCGGTCCGGCGCCGCCTTCACGTTGTCGTACTCGAACAGGATCGACTCGAACCCGATCCAGGCGAACAGCCCTTTCGAGAACCGGTTGTACTCGTTCAGCTCGAGCAGCCCGTTGACCGCGCGCCGCGACAACAGCCGGAAGTCGCCGACCCCGTCCATCAGCTCGACATCCGCCCACTTGTTGATCAGCCAGTAGTACGCCCGCGCGAACAGCGTCCGGGTGCCCGGGTCGCCGGTACGGTTCCGCCGGGCGATGACCTGGTCGAAACCACGGTCGTACTCCTCGAGCATGCGGCCGATAAGCTCCGGCGGGTGCTGCAGGTCCGCGTCCATGATCACGACCGCGTCGCCGGTGGCGTACCGCAGGCCGGCCAGCATCGCGGCTTCCTTGCCGAAGTTGCGGCTGAAGGACAAATAGCGGACCGACTCGTCGGTGGCTGCCAACCCTACGAGCGCCTCGAGCGTCCCATCACTACTGCCGTCGTCCACGTACAAGACTTCGTACGGACGACCGAGGGCAGTCAGTTCACGGCTGAGCGCCTCGTGGAACCGGTTGACCACCTCGACCTCGTTGTAACACGGCACCACTAGGCTCAGGCGCGTTATCGGGCTCATGCGCAACATCCAGGAAGGGCAGGGGGAAGGTCAGTGACTTCCGAGGACGGCGATTCACCAGGAGCGGTCCGGCGACGTTCGGCGCTGCTGCCCGCCGTCGTCGCCTTCGTCCTGGTGGCGGCGGTGTTCGCCACCTCCGGCATCATCCGCGGTACCTATCCCTTCGGTTCGCTGTCGCGCAGTACCAACGATCTTGGCACGCAGTACATCCCCTTCTTCGCCCACCTGTGGGACGTCCTGCACGGCCGCGCCCAGGGTGACCTGCTGTTCAACTGGCAGAGCGCGTTCGGGGTCGGCTTCCTGGCCGACTTCGGGGTCGACCTCGGTAGCCCATTGTCCCTGCTGGTGGGGCTCTTCCCCCGCGACCGGATCGACCTGGCCGTCTACGTCATCACCACCCTCAAACTCAGCCTGGCCGCGGCCGCGATGGCGGCCCTACTGATGAAGATGCGTCCGGGCCCCCGCTGGGTTGCAGCAATGCTGGGTGTCTCGTACGGCGTCTGCGGCTGGGCGCTCGACGACGGATCGTACGTGCCGATGTGGCTCGACGGCCTGATCGCGCTGCCGATGTTCTTCCTCGTCGCGGAGTGGTCACTGCGCCGGACCAACCGGCTGCTCAGTGTGCTGGTGGTCGGCCTGTTCTGGCTGTCCAACTTCTACACCGCCTACATGGCAACGATCGCGGGTGGGCTCTACCTGCTCGCCCGCGTGCTCACCAGCGACCTCAGGTGGTCGCTACGGCTGCGGGCGATCGTGCGGCACGGTATCTCGTTCGTGCTCGGCATGGCCTTGGTCGCGCCCATCCTGCTACCGATCATCACCACGAACCGCGCCGCAACGCCGTCACCGTCAGGGATCTTCCGCCCGTCCACGCTGGACATCTACCTGTCCCGGCTGCTGCCGCTGACCGAGGGCGTCGGCCGGACGGCAAGCCTGTACGTCGGCACCGTCGCGCTCCTGCTCGCGCTGACGATGCCGTTCAACAAGTTCGTGCCGTGGCGGACCAAGATCGTGTGGGTGATCACGACCGTCCTGGTCGCCTGGTCGTTCCGATGGGCGCCCACACAGCACTTCTGGCACGCGTTCGACACCCCGAACGGCAGCCAGTACCGCGAGGCGTTCGTGCTCTGCGGCGTGATCGTGGTGGTCGCCTGGGTCTCGGTCGCGAACAAGCTGCCCGGCCCGATCGCCTTGCTGGGCGGGGCTGCGTTGCTCGTGCTGATCGTCGTGCTGGCCAACGGCAGTCCGCTGCTGACCGACCACTCCCTGACCGTGCTGATCGTGTCCGGAGCCGTGACTTTGGTTGCGTTCGGCATCATCTGGACGCTGCGCCGGTTCCCGCGGACCCGGCGGGTCAAATGGCCGGTGGTGGCGGCTTTCGCCGTACTGCTGGTGGTCGTGGCGATGGAGACCACCTGGACCGCGGTCATCACCGACCAGTACCGCGGGAAGGTGCTCGGCGCTTCGGCAGCGCCGTGGGACGACAAGCAGCAAGCCCGGTACGACGCACTTCGGGCGGCGGGCCGCTGGCCGGAGTACCGCACCGAGCCGGGGACGTCGATCACGCCGAACGACCCGATGCTGCTCGGCGGACAGGGCGCCGGCCTGTACAGCAGCCTGCTGCCGCACTCGCTCAACGAGACGCTGACCGACCTCGGTTTCGGCTGGTCCGGGTACGGGCGCGCGTCGCACACTCTGGACAACCCGGTGACCGACGCGATCTTCTCGGTCGGCGCCCGGATGCGGCTCGTCGGCTCCGGCGACCCGAGCATCACCCGGTCCGAGGCCCCGCCACTCGTCACGGTACGACGCCGGCTCGGTGCGGCGATCGCCGTCGACACCAACGCCCCGAATGCGTACGCCGTCCAGGAGCGGCTGCTCGGGAGCACGGTGTACGAAGTACCGAAGTACAAGGGCACGCGGTTCGAGACCGGGGACGTGAAGCTGGTCGCAGCGTGCACACCCGGTACGTCGGCGTACCTGTTCATGCCGCGGGTCGGCGGACGGGCCCGGCTCGCCGACGGGCGGTGGCACGAGCTGAGCGCGACGCGGCGGCCGGGGATCAACACGAACAGCGCGATGATCGGCCTCGGCTCCGTGCCGAAGACCGGCGTCGTGCTGATCGAGCTCAACTTCGGCGACGACCCACAGGGGATCCCGCCGACGAACGCCATCGGCTGTCTGAACACCGAGGCGCTGGCCAAGGTGGTCCGGCGGCTGCGGGCTAGCGGGGCGACCGATGTCGAGGCCGGCGGCCATTCCCTGCACGCCACGCTGCGCCCCGGCAGCACAGGGTACGCCGTGGTCTCCATACCGAAGATCGAGGGCTGGACGTGCTCGGTCGGTGGCGGCAAGGCGCAGGTGCCGCGGGACTACGGCGGTCTGATCGCCGTTCCACTGACAGGTACGGCGGACCGGATCGACTGCACGTTCGTCCCGCCGGGGCTGCGTCGTGGGCTCGCGATCGGTGCGGCCGCCGCCGTGATCACGCTCGGATTGGTGCTGATCGGCGCGGTACGACGGCGGCGGCGCGCGGCTAGTTGATGTCGCGCCGGTAGAAGACCCACCCGCCGAGCAGTACGACGACCAGGGTCAGGATCGCCATGTACCAGGCGCCGTGCTCGAACGAGAGCGTCTTCTGGACGTAGTCGCACATATAGCTGCCGTCGTTGCCGGTCTTGCACTCGGTCACGTAGTACTGCGCGTCGTGGCGGACGAAGGCGTCGAAGTTGACCTTCACCAGCCACGGCTGGGCCTTCTCCAGGAACGCGGCGAACACGCCTTCGGCGAGGACCAGGTACGCCATCACCACACCGATCGCGGCGGCCGTGTGCCGGGTAAGCAGACCGACGACGCAGCCGAGTGCGGCCGCCAGCGCCGTGGTCACCACGGCCCGGCCCCCGATCGCGCTCAGATCGCCCCAGGTCCTGGACGTCGTACCCGCGGTGTCGCCGAGCTTGTCGACGATCAGGAACGTACCCAGCAGGACGATCGCCAGCACCACCGCCGCGATCGGCACGAACCCGGTCGCGGCCGCGAGCAGCTTGCTGCCGTAGACCCGGAGCCGGCGCGGCTCGAACGTCAACCAGTTGCCGATGGCACCGGAACTGAACTCCGCGCCGAGGAAGCTGGCCCCGATCAGGAACGCGGCGAAGGCCAGGAAGTACGACGATCCCTGCAGCAGGTCCGGCATGATCTGGGCGAACACGGTCTGCGGTTTGCCGAAGTCCGCGAGCTTGGGCTCCGGGTAGGCGCACATGTCCTCGAGCGTCGGCTTCGGGTCGGGCTGGGACTTCCAGTCCGCCGCGCACTGCTGCCGGTTCTCGGCCGCGTGGTCGACCCAGTCCTTGTGCGCCAGCTCGAACTGCTGCTCGGCCCGCTGCTGCTCGACCGCGGACAGCGGCCGCGCGTCGAACCAGGTGGCGACCAGCAGCAACGCGGTGATCAGGAACAGGCCGGCGACGCCGATCAGGGTGAGCCGGCGTGCGGTCAGCCGGCGCAGCTCGACCTTGGTGAGGCGGATCATCACAACCCCTCGCCTTCGGTCAGCTCGAGGAAGACCGACTCCAGATCGGCCCGGACCGGGACCAGCTCGGACACGTACAACTCCTGGTGGGCGAGGCGGCGGGTCACGTCGGCGGGATCGGACGCACCTTCGACCAGCAGGTAGTTGCCATCGGCCCGCACAGTCATCCCGGCCGCGGTCAGGATCCGGGTCGCGACCTCATGGTTGTCGACAGCAACCTTCACTGTTGGCGCCGTACCGCCGCCGATCACGTCGGCCACGGTGCCCGAGGCAAGCAGCCGGCCGTGGCCGATGATCGACACCGTGTCCGCGACGTGCTCGACCTCGGCCAGGATGTGGCTACTCACCAGCACGGTCTTGCCCTGGTCGCCGAGACCACGCATGGTCTCGCGGATCTCCCGGATACCGGCCGGGTCGAGGCCGTTGGTCGGCTCGTCGAAGATCAGCAGGTCGGGATCCTTGAGCAGCGTGGCGGCGATCGCCAGCCGCTGCTTCATGCCGAGTGAGTACGAGCGGAACCGGTCGTTGCCACGTTCACCGAGCGAGGTCTGCTCGAGCACGTCGCCGACCCGCGTCCGCGGCGCGCCGATCGCCTCCGCGAGCAGCTCGAGGTTCTTCCGCCCGGTGAACGCCGGAAAGAACTTCGGCGACTCGACGATCGCCCCGACCCGGCCGACCACCTCCGGCAGCTGCGCCGGCACCGGCTTGCCGAAGACCGTCATCGTCCCGGCGTCGGAACGCACCAGCCCGAGCAACATCCGGATCGAGGTCGTCTTTCCCGACCCGTTCGGCCCCAGAAACCCGTGCACACCACCCGCCGGCACATCCAGGTCAAGCCCCTGCACCGCCACCAGCTTGCGCCCCCGCCGGGTCCGGTACGTCTTACGCAACCCACGCGTACAGACGGCCACGTCGGACATCCACACCCCTCTCGTCAGTCAGCAGACGCACAGCGTGACAGGTTTGTTCACGTACTACGTGCATGCGGTGGTTGGCGGGTGTGGTGGTTGACCCACGCGTGCTGCTCGGCGGGGGTGCTTGGTGAAGCCGCCCATTGGCCGGGTCACCGACTGGCGGACAGGACTGCTCCGAGGCCCTCCTGTAGGTCTTTGACGAAGTGCTCGGGGACCTCAAGCGACGGGAAATGGCCTCCGCGTTCCGGGGACCTCCAGCGGACGATCTGCCGATACCGTTCCTGGGACCACGCGCGCGGATACTTCTCGATGTCGCGGGGATAGATGGTGATTGCCGACGGGACGTCGACGCGGAGTTCGGGGTCGAGCGAGTTGTGGCTCTCGTAGTAGATCCGCGCCGCCGACGCGCCCGTCCGCGTCAGCCAATACAGAGTGACGTCGTCCAGAATCCTGTCTCGGGAGATCGTCTCGAACGGGCTGTCCTCGGTGTCCGACCACTCGGCGAACTTGTCGAGGATCCAGGCCAGGAGCCCGACCGGTGAGTCGACGAGCGAGTAGCCGATGGTCTGCGGCCGGGTCGCCTGCTGCTTCGCGTACGCCGCGCGGTGGCGCCAGAAGTGGTGGGTTTCCTCGGTCCACTCGCGCTCGACCGCCGTCAGCCCGTCCGTCGTCAACCCGGGCGGCGCCTCCGCGAAGGTCGTGTGGATACCGAGCACCTGCGCCGGGAACCTGCCGCCGAGGACCGTGGTGATGTTGCCGCCCCAGTCACCGCCGTGGGCCAAGAACCTGTCGTAGCCGAGCCGCCCCATCAGTTCGACCCATGCGGCCGCGATATTCTCGGTTCCCCACCCGGTCGTGACCGGCTTGTCGCTGTAGCCGAAGCCGGGCAGCGACGGGACCACGACGTGGAACGCCGCCACATCTGCATCCTTCGGATCCGCCAACTCGTCCACCACATCGACGAACTCGGCAACGCTGCCTGGCCAACCATGCGTCAGGATCAGCGGAGTCGCATCCGCACGCGCGGACCGGCGATGCAGGAAGTGGATCCCCAAACCATCAATGGTCGTGCGGAACTGCCCGATCCGGTCAAGGCGCTCTTCGAACGACCGCCAGCTGTACCCGGTGCGCCAGTAGTTCACGACATCGACGAGGTCGGCGAGCGGTACGCCCTGATCCCATCGGCGAGGGTCGGGCGCGGCGCGATAGACCGTCTCGGCTTCCGGTAGTCGCGCCGCAGCCAGTCGCTTGCGCAGATCGTCGAGCTCGGCGTCAGTTGCGCGGGCTTCAAATGCTTGTACGTCGCTGCCTGGACGGGACATGAGACCTCCTGGCCGTTGTGGAACCGGCTGTGAACCGATGTGAACCGTCTAAGACGGTTCTATCAAGCCTTCCCTCCGTCGCGCAACCAGCTAAGGTGGTTCCATGCGCGCTGGGTTCCCCGACTTCCGCCTCGGCACCGTGCTGGCGACGAGCTTCACGGGGACTCTGTCGGAGCGCCAGGGCAACCCTGTGGAGCGCATTCCCACGCCGCAGCGCCTCGTCGACTGGCTGGCAGCGAGCGGCCTCGCCGTGCCGTCCTGCACCCCCGCCCAACTCGAGCTCGCCCGGGAACTGCGGGAATCGATCCACGCCGCCGCGACAGCCGCCGCGATCCAGGACCCTCTCCCAGCGTCTGCCGTCCAAGTCATCAATGACCGCAGCGCCCAGGGCCGAGCCGCGGCAGTCCTGACGCCCGAGGGTCAGCGGCAATGGCTGCTCAGCTCGGATTCGCCCGTGGAAGACGCGCTCAGCGTGATCGCCGCCGACGCGATCAGCATCATCGCCGGCGAACGAGACGGACGACTGGCCTTGTGCGCATCGCCGACCTGCCGAGCCGCCTTCTTCGACACCAGCCAGAGCCGCACCCGCAGATGGTGTGACATGAACACCTGCGGGAACCGCCAGAAGAAGGCGCGCTTCAACGCCAACCAACGCAAGAACCCCAGCTCAGCGGACTGATCGCGCAACTGTCCGGCCGTGGGCTGGTTCACATACCCCCTACAGGTATGCCCTCAGGACTTGCGTCGGATACCCATAGGGGGTAACTTCAGGCGTGTCGACATACCCCCGAGGGGTAGATGAGGAGTTTGAGATGACCACCGAGGACGCGCACGTGCACGGATACACCGCCGAGAAGACCAGCCACCTCAAGCGGCTGCGCCGGATCGAGGGGCAGATTCGCGGCCTGCAACGGATGGTCGAGGAGGACAAGTACTGCATCGACATCCTGACCCAGGTGTCGGCCGCCACGAAGGCGCTGCAGTCGTTCTCGCTGGAGCTCCTCGACGAGCACCTCTCGCACTGCGTGGTCGAGGCCGCGCAGAAGGGCGGCGCCGAGGCGGAGGAGAAGGTCCGCGAAGCCTCCGACGCGATCGCCCGCCTGGTCCGCAGCTGACAGCCAATCCCTGAAGGAGCACTCATATGACCACCACCACTTACTCCGTGTCCGGCATGACCTGCGGCCACTGCACCTCGGCCGTCACCGAGGAGCTCAGCAAGCTCGTCGGCGTCCAGGACGTGAAGATCGATCTCGTTGCCGGCGGCACCTCCGCGGTGCACGTGACGAGTGAGTCCGCGCTCGACGAGTCCGCCGTTCGCGAGGCCGTCGACGAGGCAGGTTACGAACTGGCGGCGTCGTGAGCCGGGCCGCCGCGCTCCGGCTCGGCGCGTTCGCCGGTGTGCTGGCGCTCGCCTTCGGGGCGGCGTACGGCATCGGCTCCGCGGTCGACCCGATCGCGGCGGCCGACACACCTTCGCAGTCGCAGGAGATGGGCATGAGCGACATGGGCGGGCACGACGCCGACGGTCAGCTGCCGGGCCTGGCGGTGTCCGACGCCGGGTACACCTTCGCACCGGCTGCGACATTCTTCACCGCCGACACGAAGACCGAGCTGCGTTTCACCATCAACGGACCGGACGGCAAGCCGGTCACGAAGTACACCAAGACGCACGAGAAGGACCTGCACCTGATCGTCGTCCGGCGGGATCTGTCCGGGTTCCACCACGTGCACCCGACGATGGCGGCCGACGGCACGTGGAGCATCCCGTTCACGTTCACCGCCGGCGGCACCTGGCGGATGTACGCCGACTTCCAGCCGACCGGCCTGGACAAGAACATCACCCTCGGCACGGACGTCAACGTCTCCGGTCTGTACATCCCGGTCCCGCTGAACGATCCGGCCGCCGTCACGAGCATCCACGGGTACGACGTGACGCTGGCCGGCACCCCGATCGCGGGCAAGGAGTCCCAGCTCACGTTCACGGTCAGCAAGGGCGGCAAGCCCGTCACCGACCTGCAGCCGTACCTGGGCGCCTTCGGCCACCTGGTCTCGCTGCGCAGTGGTGACCTGGCCTACCTGCACAACCACCCGGCGCAGCATGCCGATCCGGGGATGAAGGGCGGTCCGTCGATCACCTTCATGACGACCTTCCCGACCGCGGGCACGTACAGCCTGTTCCTGGACTTCCAGCACGCGGGCGCCGTTCACACCGCGGAGTTCACGGTGAAGGTCAGCTCGACCGGTACGACGATCGTCCCGCCCACCGCAGTACCGAATCACGAAGAGGAGGCACACGAACATGAGCAACCAGTCCGTTGAACTCATCATCGGTGGGATGACGTGCGCCTCCTGCGCCGCGCGGGTCGAGAAGAAGCTGAACCGGATGGACGGCGTCACGGCGACCGTCAACTACGCCACAGAGAAAGCGAAGGTGTCGTACCCCGAGGGCGTCTCGACCGACGACCTGGTCGCCACGGTCGAGAAGACCGGCTACACGGCGGCCCTGCCGACACCGGCCGTCACTACGAATGCCGAGGAGCCGGATGAGCTGAAGCCCCTGCGGCAGCGGCTGATCGCGAGCATCGTGCTCACGGTGCCGGTGGTCGCGTTCGGGATGATCCCGGCACTGCAGTTCAACTCGTGGCAGTGGGCGTCGCTGACGCTGGCGTTCCCGGTGGTGACGTGGGCGGCCTGGCCGTTCCACAAGGCTGCCTGGACGAACCTGCGGCACGCCGCCACGACCATGGACACGCTGATCTCGCTGGGCGTCGTGAGCTCGTTCCTCTGGTCGCTGTACGCCCTGTTCCTCGGCTCGGCGGGCGAGCCCGGCATGAAGATGCCGTTCACGCTCATCCCGTCCCGCGGCAGCGGGGCCGAGGAGATCTACCTCGAGGTGGCGACCGCCGTCACCGTGTTCATCCTCTCCGGACGGTACTTCGAGGCGCGCGCCAAGCGACGCTCCGGCGCGGCGTTGCGGGCCCTGCTCGAGCTCGGCGCGAAAGATGTCGCCGTACTGCGGGACGGGACGGAGACCCGGATCCCGGCCGACCAACTGATCGTGGGTGACGAGTTCGTCGTCCGGCCCGGCGAGAAGATCGCGACCGACGGTGTCGTCGTGACCGGGAGCAGCGCGGTCGACGCTTCCATGCTGACCGGCGAGTCCGTGCCGGTCGAGGTCGGCGCTGGCGACGCGGTCGTTGGTGCGACCGTCAATGCGGGCGGCCGGCTCGTCGTACGGGCGGCCCGGGTCGGCGCGGACACGCAACTCGCGCAGATGGCGCGGCTGGTCGAGGACGCGCAGAACGGGAAGGCCGCCGTACAGCGACTGGCCGACAAGGTGTCCGGCATCTTCGTGCCGATCGTGATCGGGCTGGCGCTGGCGACGCTCGGCTTCTGGCTGGGGAACGGTTCGCCGGTGGAGGTCGCGTTCACCGCGGCAGTCGCCGTACTGATCATCGCCTGCCCGTGTGCGTTGGGCCTGGCCACTCCGACCGCGTTGATGGTCGGGACCGGTCGCGGCGCGCAGTTGGGCATCCTGATCAAGGGCCCGGAGGTGCTGGAGTCCACGCGGCGCGTGGACACCGTCGTACTGGACAAGACAGGCACTGTGACCACGGGCCGGATGGAGCTGGTCGACGTACTGCTGGCTCCCGGTCAGGAGCGGGCCGAGGTATTGCGGCTCGCCGGCGCGCTGGAGCACTCCAGCGAACACCCGATCGCGCAGGCCGTCGCCCGGGCCGCATCAGCGGCCGGGAAGCTGCCGGAGGTCGAGGACTTCGGGAACGTCGAAGGCCTTGGTGTGCAAGGGATCGTCGACGGTCACGCCGTACTCGTCGGGCGGACGCGGCTGCTGGAGGAATGGAGCCAGCACCTGCCGCCCGAGCTCGCGCACGCCAAGGAGCACGCCGAGGCCGAGGGCAGTACTGCGGTTGCGGTCGGCTGGGACGGGGTGGCGCGCGCCGTGCTGGTGGTCGCGGACACGGTGAAACCGACGTCCGTGCAGGCGATCCGGGAGCTTCGAGAGCTGGGCCTTCGGCCGGTTCTGCTGACCGGCGACAACGAAGCGGTTGCGTTGAAGGTCGCCGCTGAGGTCGGTATCGACGACGTGATCGCCGAAGTACTGCCGGCCGGCAAGGTCGACGCGGTGAAGAAGCTGCAGGACGAAGGCCGCGTGGTCGCGATGATCGGCGACGGCGTCAACGACGCGGCCGCCCTCGCCCAGGCCGACCTAGGCCTGAGCATGGGCACCGGCACCGACGTGGCGATCGAAGCCAGCGACCTCACCCTCGTACGCGGCGATCTGCGCGCCGCGGTGGACGCCATCCGCCTCTCCCGCAGCACGCTGCGCACGATCAAGGGCAACCTCTTCTGGGCCTTCGCCTACAACGTGCTCGCCCTGCCCCTCGCAGCCGCCGGCCTACTCAACCCCATGCTCGCCGGCGCCGCAATGGCCTTCAGCTCCGTCTTCGTAGTAACCAACAGCCTCCGCCTTCGCCGCTTCCGCCCACTCAGTTGACCTCACGCGTGTGGTCGTACGGCAACATTCGATAATGTTGCCGTACAGCCACTCTTCTAATTGTGGCCGTACGGCAACATTTGCTAATGTGGCCGTACGACCACATGAAGGAGGTCAGACAGGTCATGGAACTTCACACCGTCAGGGACGTCGGCGCCGCAGTACGCGACGCCCGGATCCACCGTAGGCTGACCCAGGCCGAACTTGCTCGGCTCGCAGGAGTATCACGCGAATGGCTGGTGCGACTCGAGCAAGGGCATCCACGCCTGGAGATACAACTGGTTCTCGACACACTCGCCGCCCTGAGCCTGACCTTGACAGCAGTTGATAGCGGACCTCTCGACACGGCCCAAGAAGCACTCTGGAACGACGTCTTGACCGGACTTGCAGAGGGCAAACCGGCGCCACGATCCTCCACGCACGAGAGCAGCGGCGAGGATGGCTGAGGACCGGCTTGTTGTCTATCTCGACGGCGTCCGAACAGGGATCCTCCACCAGAATCCCCAAGGCCAACTCTCATTTGAGTATGACGACGGATACGGCACGGACCCAACGACCACTCCGCTGTCTCTCTCCATGCCAAAGGGAACGAGCCGGCATCCAAACAAGCCCGTCCGCGCATTCATCTCGGGGCTCCTGCCAGACAGCGAGGCAGCGCTCCAACGCCTTGGACGCAAGTACGACGTCTCCCCGAGCAACCCCTTCGCCCTTCTCCGACACATCGGCCGCGATGCGGCCGGCGCAGTTCAGATCCTTCCTGAGGACATCGCTTCGAACGACGCCGCCAATCGCCAGGGCGACATAGAGTGGCTGACCCGGGAAGCCTTTGACCAAACCTTGGCAGAACTCGCTCAGAGTCCCGATACCTGGGACCCAGGACGAAACGCCGGCCGGTGGAGCCTTGCAGGGGCTCAGAGCAAAATCGCACTGTTCCGATCGGAGGATGGGCGTTGGGGAATCCCTTGCGACTCGACACCGACAACGCACATTCTCAAACCGTCGATGCCCAACTATCAAGGACATCACCTCAACGAGCATCTCTGCCTCAGAGCCGCGCAGTTGTGTGGCCTACCTGCCGCATCGACGGAGTTGCTGGCTGACGACCGCTACGAAGTACTCATCTCGCAACGATACGACCGCGTCAGGGACTCCGGGCGATGGGCAAGGCTCCATCAGGAAGATATGTGCCAAGCACTGTCTGTTCCACCAACCAAGAAGTATCAGGACGACGGCGGACCGGGCATCCAGCAGATAGGCGACCTTCTAGCCAGAAACAGCCTGAGTGGATCGCGAGGCGAGAACCTGCGGAGAATGTTCGACTGTGTCGTCTTCAATGCCGCTATCGGCGCCACTGACTCGCACGCGAAGAACTATTCGGTGCTTCTCGGCTCCCGTGATATCCGGCTGGCACCTCTCTACGATGTGGCAACCATGCTGCCGTACGACCCGGAACGCGGCCTGAAGTCAGCGATGAAGATCGGCAGAACGTGGGAGATGGCCGCCGTCACCGACGAGGACTGGATTATCACGGGACGCCGGCTAGGTCTGAGCACAGACGAATCGATCACCAGAGCGAAGGCGATCAAAGACCAGATCCCGTCAGCGTTCCATCAGGCAGTCGATGAGGCGAAGGTTCCGGACACATCGAAGCGTCGCGCACGCTGGATCGCGGATCTCGTCACGGCAAATCTCCACAACCAGCGCGACAGGTGGGGGAAGCTTGATGTCCCTCGATGGTCCGGATCGACAAGTGCGGATCCTTCAACCCCGTCCTCGTAGTACCCAGCTACTTCCGTCGAGTCCGCTGAACACAAGCCTTGGGGACCTTGGACAAGCAATAGCTTGTTCAAGGTCCCTAGCGGGGTGCTCAGTCAGCGGATCCAGGCTGTGGTGTCGCCGGGGAGGCGGCCGCTGTCGAGGGGGATGCTGCTGAGTAGGACCTCGTCGTGTGCCGGCAGATCGACGGATCCATCGGTCAGGTTGGTGACGCAGGTCAGCTGCTCGCGCCGGAACATCAGCACTCCGGCCTCGGAGTCCACCCAGGTCAGTGCGCCGTCGCCGAGGAGACTTCGGCGCAACCTCAGACCGGTGCGGTACAACGTGAGCATCGAGTTCTGGTCATGCTGCTGGGATTCGACCGTCAGGTTTTTCCAGTCAGCCGGTTGAGGCAGCCACGGAGTCCCTGTGCCGAAGCCGAAGGGGGGTTCCTTGCCGGACCACGGTAGGGGGACGCGGCAGCCGTCGCGGCCGCGGTCGGTGCCGTTGGAGCGGGTGAAGATGGGGTCCTGGAGGAGGTTGTCGGGGAGGTCCTCGACCTCGGGGAGGCCTAGTTCTTCGCCTTGGTAGACGTACAGGCCACCGGGCAGGGCCATCGCCAGCAGTGCGGCTGCGCGGGCTCGGCGTTCACCTAGGACCAGGTCGGTGGGCATGCCGTGCTTGCGGTCCTGATGCGAGAACGACGTGTCCGGACGGCCGTACTTCGTGACCGGGCGAGTCACGTCGTGGTTCGACAGGACCCAGGTCGGTGGTGCGCCGATCGGGACGTGCGTCGACAGGGTCAGGTCGATGGAGGCGCGCAGTTCATCCGCCTCCCACGGGCGGGACAGGAAGTCGAAGTTGAACGCGGTCTGCATCTCGTCCGGCCGCAGGTACAGCGCGAAACGTTCCTGGTCCGGCATCCACATCTCGCCGACGAGGAAGCGTCCGTCGTACTGATCGGTGATGTGCCGCCAGCCGCGATACACCTCGTGTACTTCGTCGTGATCGGTGTACGACTCCTCGACGCTGTCCAGGTCCTTGAAGAGTACGGCGGCGCTGTCGATCCGGATGCCGTCGACGCCGCGGTCCAGCCAGAATCTGAGGATGTCGTGGAACTCCTCGACGACCTCGGGGTTGCGCCAGTTGAAGTCGGGCTGCTCGGGGGCGAACAGGTGCAGGTACCACTCGCCGTCCTCGACCTGGGTCCAGGCCGGCCCGTTGAAGATCGACTGCCAATCGTTGGGCGGTCCATCGTTCTGGCCGGCACGGAACAGGAACCGCTCGCGCTCGGGCGAACCAGGGCCGGCGCTGAGGGCTTGCACGAACCAGTCCTGCTGGTCGGAGCCGTGGTTCGGCACGATGTCGATGATCGTGCGGATGTTCAGCGCGTGCGCCTCGGCGATGTACGCCTCGGCCTCCTCGAGCGTGCCGAAGGCCGGGTCGATCGCGCGGTAGTCGGCGACGTCGTACCCACCGTCGGCCATCGGGGACGGGTACCACGGGTTCAGCCAGATCGCATCCACGCCGAGCTCAGCCAGATACGGCAGCTTGGCCCGCAACCCGGCGAGATCCCCGATCCCATCCCCGTCGCCATCAGCAAAACTCCGCAAGTAGACCTGGTAGATCGCGGCTCCGCGCCACCATTCGTCGGCCATCGAATCTCCTTATCCTTTGAGGCTTCCGGCCGTCAGGCCTGCCATGATGCTGCGTTGGAACACGAAGAAGACGAGGATGGTGGGCAGGCTGGCGATGACCAAAGACGCGATCAGGACGTTCTGGGGCATCTGGGCCGAGAGGGAGGCGATGCCGACGCTGATCGACATCTTGTCCGTCTCCGGGAGGACCAGCAGCGGCCAGACGAAGTCCTTCCACACCGTCACCACGGACAGGATCGACACCACCCCGATGATCGGCCGCGACACCGGCAGCACGATCGACCACAGGATCCTGGCCGGCGAGGCGCCGTCGATCTCCGCGGCCTCCAGCAGTTCGCGCGGGATCGAGTCGAAGAACCGCTTCAGCAGGAACACGAAGAACCCGTTCGCCGCCGCCGGCAACCAGATCGCCCACGGCGTGTTCAGCAGATCCAGGTGAAAGATCGGCAGGTCCTTCGCGACCAGGTACGTCGGCAGCAGCAGGACCATCGGCGGGATCATCAACGTGGCCAGCATCGCGCCGAGCACCAGCTTGCCGAACATCGGCCGCAGCTTCGACAACGCGTACGCCGCGCTGACGTCGACCGCGAGCGTGAACAGCCACGCGCCACCGGCGTACAGCACGGTGTTCTTCAGGAAGACTCCGAGCTGGAGCTGTTCCCACGCGTCGGCGTACACCTGCAGGTCGAAGTGTTTCGGGAAGAAGCTGGGCGGGATCTGCGCGAGCTCGTCGGGTGACTTCAGCGCGCCGGTCACCATCCAGTAGAGCGGGAACACGAACGCACCGGTGAACCCGACGACCGTGACCGTCAGGATCGTCCAGTAGATGACCCGTCCGCGCGGGGTGCGGAGCGCGAGCGGCGAGACCAGCGTCCTCATCGGGCCTCCTCCTCGCGCGACACACGCAGGTAGATCGTGGAGAAGATCAGCAGCACGATCATCAGCATCAGGCCGAGGGCGGAGCCGCCGCCGAAGTCACCGAAGTTGAACGCGTACTGGTACATCAGGTAGGCGACCGTCACGGTCGCGTTCTCCGGGCCGCCGCCGGTCAGCAGGTACGGCTCGATGAAGACCTGCATCGTCGCGACGACCTGCAGGAGCAGCATCACCAGCAGGATCAGCTTGGTCTGCGGAACCGTCACATGCCACACGCGCCTGAACAGGCCGGCGCCGTCGAGCTCGGCGGACTCGTACAGGTCGCCGGGGATGCTCTGCAGTGCGGCGAGGTAGATGAGCGTGCCGGTGCCGAGGTTCATCCAGGTCGACACGATGACCAGGCTGATCAGCGCTGTATTCGTCGAATCCAGCCAGCTCAGCGGCGGGAGGTGCACCGCGTCGAGCGCCTGGTTGAAGAGGCCGGCGCCCGGATCGTAGAACCACTTGAACAGCAGTACGGCGACCGCCGGCGGAAGCATCACCGGCAGGTAGACCACGAAGCGCAGGTAGGCCTTGGCGTGCTTCAACTCGTTCAGCACCACGGCCAGCACGAACGGCACGGCGTACCCGATCACCAGCGCGAGCCCGCTGAACGCCGCGGTGTTCAACCACGCGGACCGGAACGCCGGGTCCGCGATCACCGTACGGAAGTTGTCGAACCCGACCCACACTCCTGGGTCCACGAAGTTGTTCTGCTGAAAGCTCAGCACAACTTCCCGAATCATCGGATACCAGGAAAACAAGGCGAAACAGATCAAAGCCCCACACAGAAACCCGTACGCCGTGAGGTTGCGCCCCACCGCTCGCCGCAGGGCGCCATGGTCGTCTGGGGACTGCGGATCCGTCGTCCCCACCAGCTCGGGACGACGGATCCGCTCCTCGGTCACCGACATTACGTGTTCTTCGCGAGGATCTTGTTGGCCTTGGACTCTGCGTCACTCAGGAGCTTGTCGATATCGGCGTCCTTGCGGGTCAGGACCGCGGACATCGCCACGTCCAGGACGGCGTACAGCTCCTGCGCCTTCGGCGGTTCGAGCTTGTTGGTGATGTTGCCCTGGGCATCGACGTACGGCGTGAAGTTGTCGACCGGGACCGTCGCGTACTGCTTGCGGAGCGCGGTGATCTCGGTGCCGGGCGCACTCTTCCCGTACAGGTCCGGGATCGGCAGACCGACCGGGCGGCCCTGCTCCTTCGAGCGCGCGTAGTCGAACTGGCCCTTGCCCGGCGTGAGCTCGTGGAACTCGAGCCACTGCAGCCCCGCCTTGATCTTCGCCGGCGACGCCTTCGGGTTGAACATGTACCCGTCACCACCACTCAGCGACGACTTCCCGTCCGACTCCGGTACGGCGGTGACGCCGTAGTCCTCGAACTTGCCCTTGAAGTCGTTGTTCACCGACTGCACGACGTCCGGCGCGCCGATCATCATGCCGAGCTTGCCGCCGCCCATCATCCGCATCAGGTCCTCCCACTGGAGCAACTGCTTCGTGCCCATGGAGTTGTCGTCCCAACGCATCTTCTTCAGGTTCTCGAGGACGGCCTTGCCCTCGTCGCTGTTGAACGCGGCGGTCTTCCCGTCGTCGTTCACCATCGAGCCGCCGCGCGCGTACAGCTCGGCGGCGAAGTGCCAGCCACCGGTGTTCCCGGCGGAGTACTCGCCGTACCCGACGTATCCCGGGCCGAGCGCGGCGATCTTCTTCGCCGCCGCGCGGACCTCCTCCCAGGTCTTCGGCGGGTTGGCCGGGTCCAGACCGGCCTGCGTGAACAGCTTGCGGTTGTAGACCAGGCCCATGTTGTAGTTGTTCCGCGGCAGGCCGTACGTCTTGTCGCCGTCCTTGAACACGCCCATCACGTCCGGACGCAGGTCCTTGACCGCGTTGACGCTGCCGACGTACTGGCTGATGTCGGCGGCCTGCTTCTTCTCGATGATCTTCTGGACGTCGGTGTAGTAGACGTAGAACAGATCCTCCTGCGTCCCGCCGGCCAGCTTCGCCTGGAACGTGTCGGGGTTGATGCAGGGAAACGCGTCCTTGCCCTGGACGGTGATGTTCGGGTGCGCTTTCTGGAACGTGGCGACGTCCGCCTCCCAGGCCTCGCGCTCCTTCGGATTGCTCTTCGGCGGCTCGCAACCGACCGTGATCGTGACCGGCCCGTCGGCATCCGCGGCCGGTTTGTTCGCGTCCCCCGACCCACAGGACGCGGCCACCAGCCCGAGTCCCGCAACCAGCAGCAGGCTGAGCCCGCGGCGCGTTGTCGTCATTTCCACCCTCTCCCTCGGATCGTGTGGACACCGTAGGGAAATGGACGCCGGATCGCAATACTTCGATCTGACATTGCAAAAACGTGACTTCTCGTGGGAGATTGCCTGCCGGAGGACAGACGACAGCAGCCGCCGACCAGATCGGTCAGCGGCTGCCGGTACTGCGGGTCACTAGTTGCAATGGAACTAGGTGCAGGAGAACTAGATCCGGGCGCGGGCGGTGGAGGCGCGGACGACGAGTTCCGGCTCGAAGAGCAGCTCGTCGGCCGGTACGACGGCGCGCTCGATCAGGGCGACCAGCATGTCGACCGCGGCGCGGCCCATCGCGTCGATCGGCTGGCGGACGGTGGTGAGCGGCGGGTCGGTGCAGTTCATCATCGCGGAGTCGTCGTACCCGATCACCGAGACGTCGTCGGGGACGCGCAGGCCGGCCCGCCGGACGGCGCGGATCGCGCCGAGGGCGAGGATGTCGCTGGCGCAGACGATGCCGGTGACGCCGGAGCTGACCAGCCGGGTCGCGGCCGCGTGCCCGCCCTCGAGCGAGAACATCGTGTGCTCGACCAGCTTCGGATCCGCCTCGTCGGCGGCCAGGAACGCCTCCAGCTTCCGCCGCGACGGAATGTGGTCGCGCGGGCCGAGCACCATCCCGATCCGTTGGTGACCGAGCGCTCGCAGGTGCCCGATCGCCATCTCGGCGGCGACGTAGTCGTCCGACGAGACCTGCGGGAACCCGAGGTGATCGACCGCCGCGTTGACCAGCACGGTCGGCAGCTTCCGCTCCTGGATCAGCTCGTAGTGCTGGTGCGGCGCGTCCGCCTGCGCGTAGAACCCGCCGGCGAACACCACCCCGGAAACCTGCTGCTGCAGGAGCAGATCCACGTAGTCGGCCTCGGACACGCCGCCGACCGTCCGGGTGCAGAGCAAGGAGGTGAAACCTTGCTGTGCGAGCGCCCCGCCGACGACCTCGGCGAACGCGGGAAAGATCGGGTTCTGCAACTCCGGCAGGACCAGGCCGACGAGCCGGGCGCGGTCGCCGCGCAGCTGCGTCGGACGCTCGTACCCCAGCACGTCGAGCGCGGTGAGCACCGCTTCCCGGGTCGCCTCGGAGACCCCCGGCTTCCCGTTCAGGACCCGGCTCACGGTCGCTTCGCTGACGCCGACCTTCTTCGCCACCTCTGCAAGTCGTCGTGTCATGCCGCAAACTCTACGCCTGATCACGCAAGAATTTGCAAGCACTTGCGTACCTCGCTGAACCCTCAGGATTCCTGACAGACTGGGAGCCGTGCCCCGATTCGTCGCCACCCGCCCGGATACCGGCCTGCTGTCGCTTCCTTGGGACGTCCCGCTCGAGGACTGGCCCGAGGACCAGCTGGTCGCCCTGCCGCGCGGTATCTCGCGGCACGTGGTCCGCTTCGTCCGGGTCAACGGCACCGTGTACGCGATCAAGGAGGTCCTCGAGCACCTGGCGATGCACGAGTATCGGCTGCTCCGCGACCTCGAACGCCTGGAGGCGCCGTCGGTCGAGCCCGTTGGTGTAATCACCGACCGGGTCGACCGCGACGGCGAGCCGATCGACTCGATCCTGATCACCAGGCACCTGCAGTTCTCCCTGCCGTACCGCGCGCTGTTCTCGAGCACGCTGCGCCCCGACACGGTCAACCGGCTGATCGACGCGCTGGTCGCGTTGATCGTGCGGTTGCACCTGCTCGGGTTCTTCTGGGGCGACTGCTCGCTGTCCAACACCTTGTTCCGGCGGGACGCGGGCGCGTTCGCGGCGTACCTGGTCGACGCCGAGACCGGTGAGCTGCACCAGGACATCTCCGACGGCCAGCGGGCCCACGACCTGTACACCGCGGAGATCAACCTGTTCGGCGAACTACTCGACCTGCAGGAGGGCGGTCTGCTCGACGAGTCGATCGACCCGCAGGAGACGGTCGAGTCGATCCAGAAGCGGTACGAGGCGCTGTGGGCGGAGCTGACCGCGCCGGAGGAGTTCGCCACCGACGAGATGCACCGGCTCGACTCGCGGATCCGGCGGCTGAACGAGCTCGGCTTCGACGTCGCCGAGATCGACATCATCACCGACTGGGACGGCAGCCAGGTCCGGATCCAGCCGAAGGTCGTGGATGCCGGCCACCACTCCCGCCGCCTGCTCCGGCTGACCGGCCTGGACGTCGAGGAGAACCAGGCCCGCCGGCTGCTCAACGACCTGGACGCGTTCGCCGCCGCGACCGACCAGCAGAACGAGGACGAGGAGATCGTCGCCCACCAGTGGCTGACCGAGGTCTTCGAACCGGTCGTGCGCTCGGTCCCCCGCGACCTGAAGCGCAAGCTCGAGCCCGCCGAGGTCTTCCACGAGGTCCTCGAACACCGCTGGTTCCTGTCCGAGCAGGCCGGCCACGAGGTCGACACGATGGAGGCGGCCCGCTCGTACGTGCACGACGTACTGGCCGCCAAACCGGACGAGAAACTGGCGCTGCCGACGCCGGCGCTCCCCGAGCCCGACTGAGGGTTTGCAACGTTCGGGCCCTCGCTGACGTGATCAGGGTGGGAGGTGCCGGATGGAGTCACCCGACTTCGACGACTGGGTCACTCAGCGGGGCGCGGCGTTGCTGCGGTTCGCGTACCTCGTCACGCGCGACCACAGCCGCGCGGAGGAAGCCGTCCAGGACGCGCTGATCGCGGTGTACTCGCGGTGGGCGAAGATCTGCCGCGTCCAGGATCCGGAGGCGTACGTACGGCGTTCGATCGTGAACGCCGACATCTCCCGCTGGCGCCGGTTCTTCCGCCGCGAGACTCCTACCGAGGACGCTGGTACGTCGAGCGCACCGGCTCCTGATCACGCGGTTGCCCAGGCGGAGCAGGACGCGATCTGGGCGCTGTGCGCAACGCTGCCCGCGAAACAGCGAGCCGCCGTCGTACTGCGGTACTACGAGGATCTCCCGGACGCGGAGATCGCCGTGATCCTGGAGTGTTCGCCCGCCACCGTCCGCTCACAGATCCACCGTGCGCTGGCTTCACTGCGCACCACCATCGGGACCGAGGAGGTCAAGCGCTGATGGACGCATCCGAGAAGCAGATCGCAGACAGCCTGTCCAAGCACGCGGCGGACGCGCCATCGGACGCCCGCTTGCTGGCAGCCGTCCACACCGGCCTACGCCGCCGCCGTAACAGCCGCGCGATCGGCGCGGTCGTGGTAGCGGCCGCTGTGGTCGCCACTGCGATCGTCGCAACGCACTCCCTGACCTCGGAACTGCGCACCGACCCGCAGGTCAGCCGGCCAGGACCGCCCGATGCCGGATGGCGGTGGGAGTCCTACAAGACGGTGCAGGTGCAGGTGCCGGCGACGTGGACGCAGTACATCTCCGGGCCGGCACCGTGTACGACGTTCGCCAACTCGGCGGTCCCTTCGATCGGACGGTTGAACGGCTGGCTGAGCAAGAACTGGTACACCTGCCCCGACGCCGTACTGCCAGTGAACAAACGGCAGCCGTATCTCTGGTTCGACGACGTCCAGGCCCCCGGAACCAAGCACTACGACGGAGGCTGGACCGAAGAGACTCGACTCGTCGGCGGGACCAAGATCAGCGTGCTGACGGACGACGACACGCTCCGCCGCCGCATCGTCGACTCGGCCCGCCCGATCACAGGCACCGACTACTACGGCTGCGCGCCGACCCTGCCCGACCAGAACGGCACCGGGCTCACGACGAAGGAGCGGATCACCTCGGCCGGCGTGTGCGAATACTGGCGAGGCGCGCTGGTCGCCGGATCCAACCTCGCCGCCGGGCCAGCGTCAGCCTTCGCACAACGAGTGAACAATTCGCCCGAGGCTCCACCACCGGCCCGCGCGGTGGGCTGCGGCAACATCAACCAACGCACCTTCGTCGTCACCCTCCACACCCGCGCCGCGTCGTACCCCGTCTGGATCACCTCCGACTACTGCACCGTCGACCACACCTTCCCCACCGACGACGGCACCACCCAACGCCGCGCCGACGCCATCACCCTCGACCTCGTCCAGCAAGGCATCCACAAGCCCTACCAACCCAGCGACCTCTTCGACCCACCCCGCGCCATCACACCCGCCCGCTGACCTCAGGACAGGCCAGGGCTGACGACGGGCAGTCCGATCGCCTTGGCCGATGCCAGCAGACGCCGGTCATATGTGACGAACGACGTCACGTCATCGCCGAGAATCGCGTCCGCCGTCGCAAGGTGAATCGCGTCGAGAGAACGGATCGACGGATCCTGATAACCGGCGGCCGTCGCACGGACCGTCTCGTCGACGTCGTAGACGGAGATCTGCGCAAGCACGGACGGAACCTCGGTGAGCCGCGCCGGTTCAGAGCGCCGGAGAGCACGGGGCAACTCGACCTCGACCAGCGCCGACGAGACGAAGATGCGATCGACCTGCTCGTTGAGCCAGCCGACGAGTTCGTCCGACTCCGTCTCCCGGCGGACAAGCTTGACCAGCGCGGCGGTGTCCAGGTAGATCATCAGTAGCGCTCCTCGTCGCGCATCTGCTCGAGGAGCTCGCCCGCCTCGTGGTCGGTCCTGATCTCGCCCTTCGGACGCGAGAAAGGTCTGGTCAGCCGAGCGGGCCGGAAACTCCCGGTGGCGAGCAGCCGCGCCGTCGGCGACGGCTTGACCGGAACGAGGCGGGCTATGACAACGCCGCGCTCGGTGATCTCGATCTCCTCGCCCTGCTTCACCCGGGCCAGCACCCGGGCCGTTTCCTGATTCAGCGTACGGATCGGTACCTCAGCCATGGATTCAGAGTAGTACATATTTGTCTGACACCGCCTTCCCATTGATCGACAGAGAAATTACAGCTGTTCCGACACCGTCAGTCGGTTGTCCACAGGGAAAGTTGACTAGGGTTGAAACGTGAAAATCGTGGGGTACGAGACGTTTCTGGTGGCGCCGCGGTGGCAGTTCCTGCGGATCGATACCGATGAGGGGATCAGCGGCTGGGGTGAGCCGATCGTCGAAGGGCGAGCCGAGGCCGTGCAGGGTGCGGTCGCGGCCTGTATGGAGTACCTGGTCGGTACGGATCCGTTGCGGATCGAGGAGCACTGGCAGGTGATGGCCAAGGGCGGGTTCTACCGCGGCGGTGCGGTGCTCTCGAGTGCGCTGGCCGGGATCGACCAGGCGTTGTGGGACATCAAGGGGCGCCACCACGGCGTACCTGTGCACGAACTGCTCGGCGGTCCCGTGCGTGACCGGGTCCGGATGTACACCTGGGCGCACGGCGTCGACAACGCTGCCCTCGTCGACGACGCGCTGGCCAAGGTCGCGCACGGCTTCACCGCGGTGAAGATCAACGTGTCCGAGGCGCTTCCGCCGATCCCGGGCGCGGCTGATCTGCGCAGGATGGCGTCGCGGGTGGAGGCGCTGCGGACCGCGCTCGGCGACGACGTCGACATCGCGCTCGACTTCCACGGACGGCTCAGTACGGCGGCGACTCGGCAGCTGCTGCCGATGCTCGAGCCGCTGCTCCCGTTGTTCGTCGAGGAGCCGGTGACACCGGAGTACTCGCGCGACCTGCGCCGGATCACGGAGTCGACCAGTATCCCGATCGCGACCGGCGAACGGCTCTTCTCCCGCTGGGACTTCCGGGACGTGCTGACGACCGGGATCGCGGTCGCCCAGCCGGACATCTCGCACGCCGGCGGCGTCTCCGAAGTACGCCGGATCGCCGCGATGGCCGAGGCGTACGACGTGAACGTCGCGCCGCACTGCCCACTCGGACCGATCACGCTGGCGGCGAGCCTGCAGATCGACTTCGCCACCCCGAACTTCCTGATCCAGGAGCAGAGCCTGGGCATCGAGTACGGCGGCGGCAACGAACTACTCGACTACCTGGTCGACCCCGCCGTCTTCACCTTCACCGACGGCCACGTCGCCCGCCCAACAGGCCCCGGTCTCGGCATCGAGGTCAACGAAGAAGTAGTCCGCGCAGCAGCCGCACCCCCACACCGCTGGCGCTCCCCCATCCTCCGCCACACCGACGGCTCCTTCGCCGAGTGGTAAATCAGCCTGCTGCGCCGGGGTTTCGCGGGTGGGTTTGTAGCCGCCGCGCGGCGGATTCGCCAGCAGAGTTGGGCGAACGGCGAGCCTGCGCGGAGCAGGGTCGCCGGGACGCGGATCAACGGGGTGGCATCCGGAGGGCGCCGTCGAGGCGGATGACCTCGCCGTTGAGGAGTTGGTTGTCGAGGATGTGGCGGACCAGGGCGGCGTACTCCGACGGCTTGCCGAGGCGGGACGGATGGGGGACTTGCTGCTCGAGGACCGCGCGCGTCTCCTCGGGGAGGCCGGCGAGCATCGGGGTCTCCATCGTGCCCGGCGCGATCGTGACGACCCGGATTCCCTTGTCTGCAAGGTCTCTCGCGGCCGTGAGCGTGAGGGCGACGATGCCGCCCTTGCTCGACGCGTACGCCGCCTGCCCGATCTGACCGTCGTACGCCGCGATCGACGCGGTCATCACCACGACGCCGCGATCACCGTCTTCACCAGGCTCGGTGGCGATCATCCGCTCGGCGGCCAGCCGGAGCACGTTGAACGTGCCGATCAGGTTCACCTCGATCACCTGCCGGAACGTTGCCAGCGGCAACGGACCCTTGCGGCCGACGACCCGGCCCGGCGTCGCGATGCCGGCGCAGTTCACCACCACCCGCAGCTGACCCAAGCCGGAAGCCGCGTCGAGCGCGGCCGTCACGCCGGCCTCGTCGGTGACGTCGGCCGGCGCGAACACCACCCGCTCGCCCAGCTCGTCCGCGACCGCCTTGCCCGCGGACGACGGCAGGTCGACGATCACGACCCCGAGCCCGTCCGCGGCCAGCCGGCGCACCGTCGCCTCTCCGAGCCCGGAACCACCACCGGTGACCAGGGCGACGTCGGACGGGCTGAACTTCATCTACACGCTCCTCAAAATCTCCCGGCTGATCACCAGCCGCTGGATCTGGTTGGTGCCTTCGAAGATCTGGGTCACCTTCGCCTCGCGCATGTACCGCTCGGCCGGGAACTCCCGGGTGTAACCGTACCCACCGAGCACCTGCACCGCGTCGGTGGTGACCTTCATCGCCGCGTCCGTGCAGACCAGCTTGGCGATCGCCGCCTCGCCTGTGAACGACCGCCCGAGGTCACGCCGGCGGGCCGCATGCAGGTACGTCGCCCGCCCGGACTCGACCCCGGCCGCCATGTCGGCGAGCAGGAACTGGATCCCCTGGAAGTCGGCGATCGCCTGCCCGAACTGCTGACGCTCCTTCGCGTACGACGCCGCGACGTCGAGCGCCGCCTGCGCCAGACCGACCGCACACGCGGCGATCCCGAGCCGGCCCGAGTCGAGCGCGGACAGCGCGATCCGCATGCCGTCGCCCTCGGCGCCGATCAGGTTGGCCGCCGGGATCCGGACGTTGTCGTAGTTGACCAGCGTCGTGGTCGACCCGGTCAGCCCCATCTTCCGCTCCGGCGCGCCGAAGCTCAGGCCCTCGGCCGAGCCCGGCACGTGGAACGCCGAGATGCCGTGCTTCGGGTCGTCCGAGGTCCGGGCGAAGGTGGTGTAGAAGTCGGCGTGCGAGCCGTGGCTGATCCACGCCTTCGTACCGTTCAGGACGTAGAAGTCGCCGTCGCGGACGGCCCTGGTCGTCAGCGAGCTGATGTCGGAGCCGGCCTGCGGCTCGGACAGCGCGTACGCACCGAGGAACTCGCCGCCGACCATGTCCGGCAGCAGCCGGGCCTTCTGCTCGTCGGACCCGAACGTCGCCAGGCCGTAGCTGGTCATCGTGTGCACGGAGACGCCGACGCCGACGGACATCCAGGCGGACGCGATCTCCTCGAGCATCTGCAGGTACACCTCGTACGGCTGCTCGGCGCCGCCGTACTGCTCCGGGTAGGGCAGGCCGAGCAGGCCGGCCTTGCCGAGGGTGCGGAACGCGTCCCTCGGGAAGGTCTCGCTCTCTTCCGCCTCGGCGGCGTGCGGGGCGAGCTCGTGCTCGCACAGGTCCCGGACGAGGGCGAGCAGGTCAATGGATTCGTCAGTCGGCAGGAGTCGGTCGACAGCCATCAGGGAACCCCCTCTCAACAACTGACAGAATGATACTCGGAATGATACTGAAGCACATAACTCAGTATCGTTCTATGCTGTCTCGATATGACAACAGTCGTTCCGGGGCGGCGGACCCGCCGGCAGTCCGAGCTGCTCGACCGGCTCCTGTCCTTGTTCCTCGAGCAGGGGTTCAGCCGCTTCACCCTGGACGACCTGGCCGCCGAGCTGCGCTGCAGCAAGACCACCCTCTACGCGCTGGCGCCGAGCAAGGAACAGCTCGCCGTCGAGGTGGTCAAGCACTACTTCAAGAATGCCACCGCGCAGGTGGAGTCCGCGGTCGCTCGCCAGACCCGGCACGACCGCCGGATCGCGGCGTACCTGAACGCGGTCGCGGACGCGCTGCGGCCGGCCGGCCGGACCTTCCTCGACGACGTCGCGACGTTCGCGCCGGCCCGTTCGGTGTACGAGCGGAACACCCGGATCGCAGCCGAGCGGGTCCGGGCGTTGATCGAGGACGGCATCAACAACAAGATGTTCCGGCAGGTCGACATCGCGTTCGCGGCCGAGATGATCGCGCACACCATGCAGGCCATCCAGCGCGGCGACATCGCCCGGCGTACCGGCCTGAACGACGCCGAGGCGTACCGCGAACTCGCGTCGTTCGTCCTGCACTCCCTGCGGCTGGACTGACCGGCCGGACCTCTAAGGTTGGGATCCGTCCTCTTGCTGCCATCTCGCGCATCAGAGCCGTACGCCCCGGAAGGCTGATGACTATGAAAACCCTGCGACGTACCGCGGCCGTGGTGGCGGCCGCCGCGCTCGCCTTGGCCGCCGCCGTACCGGCCAAGGCGGACCCGGTGAAGCCGCCACGACTGTCCGCCAAAGCGATCACCGAGACGCTGAACGACCAGATCAACACCCCTGGCACGGCGTGGATGACCAAGCCGGACGGCACCGTCGTGGTGTCGTACGACTCCACCGTCACCGGCACGAAGCTGACCAAGCTGACCGGTCTGACCAAGCAGCTCGCCTCGAACATCACCCTGGAGAAGCTGCCAGGCAAGCTGCAGAAGTACATCAGCGGTGGCATGGCGACCTTCGGCGGCGAGTACAAGTGCACCGTGGGCTTCAACGTGCAGCGGCGCGGTAAGTACTACTTCCTCACTGCCGGTCACTGCGGCGTCGCGGCGGCCCGCTGGTACCAGGACCAGAACCATGCCGTCTACACCGGCGCGGTGGTCAACGCCAGCTACCCGTGGAACGACTACTCGCTGGTCGTCTACCGCACCGACATCAAGATGAAGCCCCCGGGCGGCAGCGTGTACCTGTACAACGGGCACTCGCAGGACATCACCACGGCGATGAACCCGGGTCTCAACCAGCTGGTGTACCGCTCCGGCGCGACCAGCGGCCTGCACAGCGGCCGGGTCACCGGCCTGAACGCGACCGTGAACTACGGCGACGGGCGCGTGGCCGGCCTGATCCGCACCAGCGTCTGCGCCGAGCCGGGCGACTCCGGCGGGCCGCTGTTCTACCGGCAGTGGGCCTTCGGCCTGACCTCCGGTGGCTCCGGCGACTGCAAGACGGGTGGAGTGACCTACTTCCAGCCGGTGGTCGAGGCCCTCAACGTGTACGGCGTCTCGATCTACTGAGTGCGGGTTTCCCCTACTCTCCGGAACCTCTTGAATACTCAGGGAGATACGGGGTAGGACTGGACACGGTTGAAGTCAAGGACGCCCCGCCCCGAAGGCGTCCTCATCGTGAGGAGGCTGAAACCGTGAACATGTCCCCATTCCGCCGTACCACCGCTCTCCTGGCCGCGGCCGGGCTTGCTGCCGCCGGACTTCTGGCGTCGCAAGCCTCGGCTGCGCCGGTCAACCCCGCCACCCTGTCCGCAACCGCGATCACGTCGACGTTGAGCAAGGACGCGACGATCCCGGGTACGGCGTGGCAGACCGACCCGAACGGCCGGATCATCGTGTCGTACGACGACACGGTCACCGGCGCGAAGCTGTCGCAGCTGACCGGTGTGACCAAGCAGTTCGGCGACCGCGTCACGCTGGAGAAGATGTCCGGCAAGCTGACGAAGTACATCGCCGGCGGCGACGCGATCTACGGCGGGCAGTACCGCTGCTCGCTCGGCTTCAACGTGCGCAGTGGCAGCACGTACTACTTCCTGACCGCGGGTCACTGCGGCAACATCGCGTCCAGCTGGTACTCGAACTCCAGCAAGACCACCCTGCTCGGCACGACGTACGGGTCGAGCTTCCCGGGTAACGACTACGCGATCGTGAAGTACAGCGCCTCGTACACGAACCACGCCGGCACGGTGGATCTGTACAACGGCAGCTCGCAGGACATCACGTCCGCCGGCAACGCGACTGTTGGCCAGGCGGTCAAGCGCAGCGGCAGCACCACCGGTGTGCACAGCGGCACGGTCCAGGCAGTGAACGCCACGGTGAACTACGCCGAGGGCACCGTCACCGGCCTGATCCGCACCAACGTCTGCGCCGAAGGCGGCGACTCCGGCGGCGCGCTGTTCGCCGGCTCGGTAGCCCTCGGCCTCACCTCCGGCGGCTCCGGCAACTGCTCCTCCGGCGGCACCACCTACTTCCAGCCCGTCACCGAGGCCCTCTCCCGCTACGGCGTGAGCGTCTACTGACCCTGCACAGGTCAGCGCCCCGGACCTTCGTGGTCCGGGGCGCTGTCGTGTGCTCAGCTCGCGCGGCGGCGGGAGATTTCGTAGAGCGTCACACCGGCGGCGATGCCTGCGTTGAGGGACTCGGTCGCGCTGGTCATCGGGATCGAGACGATCAGGTCGCAGTTCTCGCGGACCAGGCGGGCCAGGCCTTTGCCTTCGGAGCCGATGACCAGCACGATCGGCTCGGTCGCGGCCTCGAACTCCGGGAGCTCGATGGCGCCGTTCATGTCCAGGCCGATGACCAGCAGGCCGGCGTCCTTGTAGGACTTCAGCGCCCGGTTGAGGTTGCCGGCGCGGGCGACCGGGATGCGGGCCGCGGCACCGGCGGACGTCTTCCAGGCCGAGGCGGACATCGACGCCGTACGGCGCTCCGGGACGACCACGCCGTGGGCGCCGAAGGCGGCCGCCGAGCGGGTGATCGCGCCGAGGTTGCGCGGGTCCGTCACACCGTCGAGCGCGACGATCAGTGGCACCTCGCCCGCGTCGTACGCCCGGGTCAGCAGGTCGTCGGGGTGGGCATACTCGTACGGCGGGATCTGCAGCGCGACGCCCTGGTGCGAACCGCCCGCGGTGACCCGGTCGAGCTCGGTCCGCGGCACCTCGAGGACCGAGACACCGGTCTCGACCGCGACCAGCAGGGCCTCGCGCAGCCGGGCGTCCCGCTCGGTGCCTTCGGCAACATGCAGGGCCGCGGCCGGCACGCCGGCTCGCAGCGCCTCGACCACCGGGTTCCGCCCGTACACCCACTCGACGGTCGATTCGTTGTCCTTACGCGCCGGGCGCCGGGTGGTGCCGCGCTCCCGGTCCTTGGCGCGCTCGGCCGCCTTCGCCCGCTTGTGCGCGGGGTGCTTGACCCGGTCCACCGCCTTCGGCGTCGGGCCTTTGCCCTCGAGACCTCGGCGAACCCGCCCGCCGGAACCGGCGGTCGGGTTGCCCCGTGCCTTCTTCCGGATGGCGCCCTTGCGCTGGCTGTTGCCTGGCACGTCAGTTTCCCTCGTCAGTCGTAGTTGTTGCCGCCAGCGACCAACGTGGTCCTTGCGGTGTGTCCTCGACGACGACGCCGAGCGCCTTCAGCCGGTCGCGGACGGCGTCCGCGGCGGCAAAGTCCTTGCGGGCCCGGGCGGACTGCCGCTGCTCCAGCAGCGCCTTCACCAGCCCGTCGACAACCTCGGTCAGCTCGTCGCCACCCGCGGCGCGCGAGGCCCACGGCTCGGCCAGCGGATCCAGCCCGAGCACTCCGAGCATCCCGCGCACCGATGCGAGCGTCTCCCGCAGCAGCACCGAGTCTCCGTCGGCGACCAGCTTGTTGCCGTCCCGGACGGTGTTGTGCAGTACGGCCACCGCGGCCGGCGTACCCAGGTCGTCGTCCATCGCGGTGACGAAGTCCGCCGGCAGCTCGGCCGCCGACTCGACGCCGCCGGTCACCTCGACGGCCCGGGTGACGAAACCGTCGATCCGCTGGAAGCTCTTCGCGGCCTCGTCGAGCGCCTCGAACGAGAACTCCACCACCGACCGGTAGTGCGACTGCACGAGGTAGTAGCGCAGCTCGATCGGGCGGACCCGCTCGACCACGTTCCGCACGACGGCGCTGTTGCCCATCGACTTCGACATCTTCTCGCCGGCCGTGGTGACGAGCGCGTTGTGCATCCAGAACCGGGCGAACTTCTGCCCGACCGCGGTCGACTGGGCCAGCTCGTTCTCGTGGTGCGGGAAGCGCAGGTCGAGGCCGCCGCCGTGGATGTCGAACTCGTCGCCGAGGTACTTCCCCGCCATCGCTGAGCACTCGATGTGCCAGCCCGGGCGGCCGCGGCCCCATGACGCCGGCCAGGAGGCGGTCCGCGGCGTGGCCTCGGTCCAGCCCTTCCAGAGCGCGAAGTCGCGCGGGTCCCGCTTGCCGCGCGGGTCGGCGTCCTCGGCCGCTTCCATGTCGTCGATCTTCTGGTGCGACAAGGCGCCGTACGCCGGCCAGGACTTCACGTCGAAGTAGACGTCGCCGGATCCGTCCGGTGCGACGTACGCGTGCCCGCGCTCGATCAGCTGCTCGATCAGCTCGAGCATCTCCGGGATGTGCCCGGTCGCGCGCGGCTCGTACGTCGGCGGGCGGCAGCCGAGCACGTCGTACGCCCAGTGCAGCTCGCGCTCGAACTCGTAGGCGTGTGCCCACCACGGGACGCCGCGATCGGCCGACTTGGTGAGGATCTTGTCCTCGATGTCGGTCACGTTCGCGATCACCGTGACCTCGTAGCCGGAGCGCTCGAGCCAGCGCCGCAGTACGTCGAAGACCACTTCCTTGTAGATGTGCCCGACATGCGGGGCACCTTGCACCGTCAGCCCACAGTGGTAGATCCCGACCTTGCCCGGATGGACCGGCTCGAAATCTCGCACTGCTGCTGTCGCGGTGTCGTACAAACGAAGTGTCACCGGTCAAGGGTAACGGGAGGTGACGTTGGTAAATAATCACCTGCACGACAGATTCAAAGGTTGATTCTTTCCCGAGTCGGGTAAGAATGAGTTCCGAGCGCTCTGTCCGCCCCTCATCGCTCTGGAGGAAACCGTGAAGTCCGCCCTTTTCACGGGTGCCGCCGTGACTCTTGGCCTCTTGCTGGCCTCGATCGGCTCCGCCCAAGCAAGCCCGGTAAGCCCGGATGGCACCACCAGTACCGCGTCCCACCAGCCCACCGCCCAGGCCCGTCAGCACGGCATCGAGAAGGCCGGCGACGCCTATATGGGCTGGGTGCAGAACAACACCACGACCATCGCCCCGGCTGTGATGGCCCCTGACGCCACCGTCGAAGGCATCGACGTTTCCAGCCACCAGGGCAATGTCGACTGGGCCGGGCAATGGAACGCCGGTAAGCGGTTCGCCTACACGAAGGCGACCGAAGGCAACTACTACACGAACCCGTACTTCGCCCAGCAGTACAACGGGTCCTACAACGTCGGGATGATCCGCGGCGCGTACCACTTCGCCACTCCGAACGACTCCAGCGGCGCCAACCAGGCCACGTACTTCCTGGCCCACGGCGGTGGCTGGTCCAAGGACGGCAAGACGCTGCCGGGTGCGCTCGACATCGAGTACAACCCGTACGGCGCGACCTGCTACGGGCTGAGCCAGGCCTCGATGGTCAGCTGGATCCGGGACTTCCTGAACACCTACAAGTCCCGCACCGGCCGCGACCCGGTGATCTACACCAACCTCGACTGGTGGAGCCAGTGCACGGGGAACAGCACGGCGTTCAACGCGACCAACCCGCTCTGGGTGGCGCGCTACGCCTCGGCGCCGGGCACCCTGCCGGGCGGCTGGCCGTTCCACACCATCTGGCAGTACAGCTCGACGCCGATCGACCAGGACCGCTTCAACGGCGACCAGTCCCGGCTGGTGGCGCTCGCGAACGGCTGAAAATCTGTTGCGGCGGTCGCATAGTCTCGATCGGTGAGCTACTCGCTGCCGATCGAGACTGACCGCCTGACACTGCGCCGCTACATCGAGACCGACTACGACGACCTGCTGAAACTGCAGGCGAACCCGGACGTCGCCCGTTACCTGCTGCACGACGTGCGGACGCCGGAGGAGGTCAAGGAGGCGCTCGCCGGCCGGATGGCCGACGTGCCGATGGACCGCGACGGCCAAGCGCTCACCGCCGCGGTCATCCTCCGGGACGGCGGCCTGCACCTCGGTGAGGTCACGCTGTTCATGAACAGCGTCGAGCACCGCACCGGGGAGCTCGGCTATGTCTTCCACCCGGAGTCGCACGGCCACGGGTACGCCGCCGAAGCCGCTGTCGAGCTGCTCCGCATCGGGTTCGAACAGCTCGGCATGCACCGGATCATCGCCCGGCTGGACGCGCGCAACACCGGCTCGGCGAACCTGGCGAAGCGTCTCGGGTTGCGCCCGGAGGCCCACTTCGTGCAGAACGAATACCTCAAGGGCGAGTGGACCGACGAACTGGTCTTCGCGTTGCTCGAAGCCGAGTGGGGGCTGCGTCGATCTGAAGCGGGTTCGTAAGTATTTTGCTGCGGCACGCGCTCACATGGCAGCGACTGCCATCGGGGTCTAACGTCGAATTATGACCTCCGCCCGTTCCGTCACCGCCCTGATCGTCGGGGCGGTTGTGCTCAGCGCCGGCGTCCTGCCGAGCGAAGCCGTCAAGGTCGCCCCGGCCCGCGAGATCGCCTACCGCACCTGGACGTCGGCCACCGATTTCCTGGCCGGCGACCAGTTCGGCACCACCGTCACCGACGGCGCCCTCACCTTCGGCACCTCGACCGGCACCACGTCGTACGTCGATCCGTTCGGCGACGGCACTGCCAAGAGCTACGACCAGACCAGCTGGATCTCGCCCCATGTCAGCACCGGCTTCGGGCTGACCGAACTGGTCGCGTCCTGGAACGCGACCACACCGCCCGGGACCTGGGTCGAAGTGTCGATGGCCGGTACGACGAACCTCGGCGCCGCCACCAAGTGGTACGTGCTCGGCAGGTGGTCCGGTGGCGACGACACCGCGGCCGGCGACATCCACCGGACGTCGGTGCCGAGCCAGGGCGACGCGAACGGATCTGTTGCCGTCGACACCTTCCAGGCCGCGACCGGCAAGTGGCTGGACCGCTGGCAGCTGAAGGTCACGCTGTACCGGTTGAGCGGTACGACGCAGTCGCCGGTGGTCCGGTCCGTCGGCGCGATGGCGTCCCGGCTGCCGTCCGACAAGACCGTTGCCGCGAGCCCCCTTGGCGGCGCGGAGGGCATGGTCCTCGACGTACCGACGTACTCGCAGGAGACGCACATCGGCCACTATCCGCAGTGGGACGGCGGCGGTGAGGCCTGGTGCTCCGCGACGTCGACGGCGATGGTGCTGGACTACTGGGGCGCCGGTCCGACCGCGGCCGAGACCGCGTGGGTCGATCCGTCCGATCCGGATCCGCAGGTGGACAACTCCGCCCGGTCCGTCTTCGACTACTCCTACGACGGCGCGGGCAACTGGCCGTTCAACACGGCGTACGCCGGAAGCCGTGGCGTGGACGGGTTCATCACCCGGCTGCGCTCGCTGACCGAGGCGGAGCAGTTCATCAAGGCCGGGATCCCACTGGTGGCCTCGCTGTCGTTCAAGAAGGGCGACCTGCCCGGTGCGGGCTACGGGACCAACGGACACCTGATGGTGATCGTCGGGTTCGACGAAGCCGGCAACGTGGTCGTGAACGACCCGGCGTCGCACCTGATCGCGAGTGACGACCAGGTGCGGACGACGTACGACCGGACCGCGTTCGAGAACGCGTGGGTGCCGCACTCCGGCGGCCTGGTCTACGTCATCCACCCAGAAGGCGTGCCGCTTCCGGCGTCTCCTGCTCCGCAACACAACTGGTGAGCCAGCCCCCCTGAAACGACAGAGCCCGCCACGCCGGGGCGGCGTGGCGGGCTCTGTCCTTGAACGACTAGCGGGCGAACAATGCGCCCGTCAGGTTCGTGGTGAGGTTGCGGAGCGAGTCCGGCAGGTACTGCAGGTGCCAGCCGCGCGGACCGCGGTACCAGGTGAAGCCCTCGTCCTCTTCGTCCGGCGTGCTGTCCGTCGCGACCAGGGCGTCGATCCAGCGCTCCGAGCCGCCCAGCACGACGGCGTACGGCAGAGCGCGCGAGCAGAGCTCGGCGTGCTGGTCGATCGGCAGCTCGCTGACGTCCATCTCCAGCAGCTCACCGCGGATCGCGGCGACCTGACCGAGGACGCGGCCGGCGGCCGGAGCCTTGGCCGGCATGTAGCGACCGACGACGAGCAGGCCGATGCCGACCAGCGTGATCGCGATGCCGAGCAGACCCCAGGTCGACAGCAGTGCCAGCAGCACAGTCGCTACTACACCGACCACAGTGGTGGCGATGCCGATAGTTGCCCACAGCGACCGAGTGCGGTCCGGGCGCTCGCTGAACCAGCCGCGCTTGACCACACCGTCGTACAGCGCGTCCTGGACCTGCTCGAGGTTCGCGCGGACCTGACGGCCGAGCTCCGAGACCAGCACCGAGTCGGCGTCGCCGAAGATCGCGCGGATCAGCACGTTCTCGTAGCGCTGCAGCTCTTCCGACGGCGCGTTCGAGACCCGGCGCAGCTCCCAGTCCGGGCGTGCGTACTCCGTGCTGTGGGCCTGCTCGACGATCGTCATGTGCCCACGGACGGCGAGGTCGATGATCGTCGCGGTCACGTCGACCGGATCGATCCGTTCGTCGATCAGCGTGCCCACCTCGCCGGGCCGCAGGTCCGACGGCGGGGTGAAGTTGATCCGCGCGTCCGTACCGAGGCTGAACAACGACGCCGGTACGACGCGGCGCGGGTCGACCTGGTCACGGCCACGCAGGCGGTACAGGGCGAACAGCGCGAGCGCACCGAGCAGCAGCACGGCCAGTGCGGTGATCAGCTGGGCCGCGTCGGTGGAGAAAGCGCGCTTGAAGGTGTGGCGGTACTCGACGATCGAGTTGGCCGAGATCTGGCCCTTCGGGAAGCCGACCGCCATCCGGACCGTGTTGCCCGGCGGCAGATCGGTCTGCTGGAAGGTCGGACCGGACGTCTCGCCGATCTGCGCCAGCGTGCACGGGATGTTGCTGTCGATCGGGCCCGCGAAGCAGGACACGTGCGAAACCTCAGGCACGCTGTAGACCACGTTCGCCTGCTGGATCGGGATGTTGATCCCGGTCAGCGGCGCGAACCGCACCTCGGTGCCGTCCAGGACCTTGGCCACCGCGCCCTTGACCGTGTACGAGAAGTCGAGCTCCGTCGTACCGCTGCTGACGTCCGGGACCGCGATCGACGTGACGTCGCCGTCGGTCTTGAGCTCGGCCTTCTTGTCCTGACCGCCTGCCTTGACCTGCAGGTCGCCGATCTCCTGCACGTGGTCGATGTCGTCCGGCAGGTGGTCCCGCGTGACGATGAACCGGGTGAAGGTCCCGTTCACGTTGCTGAGCTTCCAGGTCTCCGCGACCCGGAGCAGTCCGTCGCGTTCGACCCGGACCTGGCTGTCGTAGTTGGTCACCACCGGGTCGGCGGCAGCGCTGGATCCGGACGTACCAGCCGCGCCGGCCGGGACAGTGGACAGGCCGAGCAGGCCGAGGGCACACAGGGAGAGCCCGAGGAGACGTAGACGCATCGCCCAATCACACCGTAGAAAGAAGGGGGCAGGTTGACACCGGGCACGATAGCGTCTGCGGGGTGTCAGGCAACCAATGGGGACCGCCTCCCGGGCAATTCGGCCCGCCGGCACAGCAGAGCTACCCGGCTCCTCCCCCTCCCCCGCCCCCGCCCTCGCAGTACTACTACGCGCCGCCGCCTCCGCGCGGACCACAGTTCGGCTGGGGACCGCCGCCGCCCCAGCCGCCGCGGAAGAAGTCAGGTGGCGCTGCACTGCTCATCGTCGCGCTCGTGGCTGTGGTTGCGGCCGGCGGCGTCTTCCTGGTGATCAAGCTCAAGCAGAGCGACGGCCACATACCGACCGCGGCCGCACCACCGACCACGACCTCCGCCACGGTCCCGGCGCCCACTCGGGCGCCGACTCGTGCTGTCCCCACCAAGACGACGACAACCACCGCACCGCCCAAGCCAGTGCGGTCCGTCAATCCGGCGACGTACAACGCGACACACAGGCTCTACAAGACCGGTGTGATGCGGACGGTGAACTGCAAGCAGGCCAAGACCGGTCTGGGCAACGGCGCGCAGGCTGCGGCGTACTTCAAGTCGATCAAGGCCTGTCTCGACCGGGCCTGGCCGCGACAGGTCGCCGCGTCCGGTGGGCGGTTCCGTTCACCCGGTCTGGTCGTCTGGGGCGGGACGGTCAACACACCGTGCGGCAGTGGGCCAGGGCGCTCGTTCTACTGCCCGACGACCCACACCATCTATTTGGAGTCGCCCTCCGTCATCTCCTTCTACAAGCAGAACCCGACGTTCGGCCGGATGGTCGGCAGCTTCACGATGGCCCACGAGTACGCGCACTCGGTCCAGTGGATGACAGGTCTCGGCGAGGCCTACGAGAAGCTGCGGTACGACGCGACGGACGCAGGGCAGCTGCAGCTGAGCCGACGGCTCGAACTGCAGGCCTCCTGTCTGGGCAACGTGTTCCTGGGCGCCAACCGGGGCAGCTACGGCATCACCGGGTACGCGTACCAGATGTGGCTGTACGACGTGAACGGCAGCGGCGACCGGCCGCCGTACCCGCGGGACCACGGCAGCACGACCAACCACGGAGCCTGGAGCCGGGCGGCTTTCGCCAGCCGTAACCCGGCCACCTGCAACACCTGGTCGGCCTCACCCGCCCGGGTAAGTTGAGCCTGGGCTCCGGTAGCGTCTCGACTGTGTCAGGCAACCAATGGGGTCCACCGCCCGGGCAGCAGTACCCGCCCCAGCAGCCACCGCAGCAGCCACCGCCGTGGCAGCCGGGGCCGGGGCAGCAAGGGCCCGGGTACGGCGGACCGCCGCCTGGCCGCCCGCCGCAGGGACCACCGCCTGGTCCGCCGCAAGGCCCGCCGTATCAGGGGCCTGGGCAACCGTTTCAGGGCCAGCCGTTCCAAGGGCAGCCCTTCCACGGGCAGCCGCAGTTCGGCTGGGGCGCCGGACCTGGTGGACCGCGACCGCCGAAGAAGAGCCGCGGCGGCCTGATCGCGCTGTTCGTGATCCTCGGCGTGCTGATCGTCGGCGTGGTCGGGCTGAAGATCGTCTCGTTCACGCTGAAGCACAACGGCGACCCGTCGTACGCCGAGCCGACGACCACGTCGTCGTACAGCCCCACGCCGGAGCCGTCGACCGAACCGTCCGGCCAGCCGAGCACGCAGCCGACCACCAGGCCCACCGTCCGGCCTACGGCCCAGCCGACCACTCAGGCGCCGCGGCCGACCACGTCCCGGTCGACGACGAGCACACCGAAGACCAACCCCGGGCCGAGCGACACCGACCTGGTGCTGCGGAACAAGCTGTACAAGGCCGGCGCGATGAAGTCGGTGAACTGCAAGGAGTCCGGGTCGCGGCCGAGCACGGCGGCCGGCGCCCGGGCCAACTACAAGAACCTGCTGGGCTGCCTGAACAAGGCTTGGTCGCCGCTGATCGCCAAGGCCGGCAGCCGGAACCGGTCGCCGAGCGTGATCACGTTCAGCGGCACCGTCGAGTCGCCGTGCGGGTCGCACAGCGACTCCGGGCCGCCGTTCTACTGCGGCACCAACGACACGATCTACATGAACCTCAGCGAGGACGTCGGGAACTACAACAAGTACACCCAGTCCTATAGCAAGGTGTGGGCGCGGATGTGGATGCTGCACCAGTTCGCCCACGAGTACGGGCACCACGTGCAGAGCATGACCGGCATGCTGTCGGCGTACGCGCGGATCCGGTACGAGCGGGCGACGTACACCCAGGAACTCCAGGACAGCCGGCGGCTCGAGCTGCAGGCATCCTGCTTCTCGGACATCTTCATCGGCTCGAACCGGCGCACCTACCCGATCACCGGGCAGTCGCTGGTCCAGTGGCGGTGGCTGATCGCCAACACGATCGACAACGGGCACGACCACGGCGCCCCGCCGATCCACAACTACTGGGCCCTCCGCGGGTGGAACGGGCGCAACCCGAACGCATGCAACACCTGGGCCGCATCGGCGGCGCAGGTGAGTTAGCGCCGAACTAGTTCGAGACGACTGGCCGGGGTAGCTAGCCTGGTGGGTCCGGATCGCGCAAAGTATGTCCGGGGGAGGCGGCATTCGGCACCCCCACCCAGCAAGGTCGTGAGGAGCATCGATGTCGGACAACTGGAACCAGCCCCCGGGGAGCGACCCGGCTGAAGATCAGCCGGACCGCACACCGGAGCACGGTCCCGGGCAAAACCCCCACCGCCCCGGGGCAGACCGAACCCCACCACAGCCCCACGGTTCGGGCCCGTCAGGTCCCGGCGCGGGGCAGTCCGGTCCCGGTGGTGGGCAGTCCCGGCCTGGGCGCGGGCAGTCCGGTCCTGGGCGTGGGCAGTCCGGTCCTCAGCCGGGTGGTCCTGGCGATGGTCAGGGTGGTCCGGGGCAGTCGTGGTGGAGCGGTGAGACCGACGCCAAGCGCGAGTTCCAGAACCCGTCCCAGAACGAGCAGCCCCCCAACAACTGGTTCGCCGGCGGCTGGAACCCCACCCGCCGAGAACACCCCGACCAGCCCGCGAACCAGCCCGGCCAGCGCGGCCACCAGCAGCCCGGCCCGAACCAGCCGGGTCCACAGCAGTCCGGCCCACAGCAGTCCGGTCCGCAGCAGGGCGGTCCGCAACAGTCCGGCCAGCAGCAGTCCGGGCCGGGCCGCCCAGGCCCCAATCAGCCAGGCCCGACCCGACCAGGTCCGAACCAACCAGGGCCCAACCAGCCAGCCCCGCAGCAGCGCGGACCCCAGCAAGGCGGCCCCCAGCAACGCGGTCCTCAGCAGGGCGGTCCTGGCCAGCCGGGTCCGAATCAGCAGGGTCCGTGGCAGTCCGGCCCACCCCCGGTCGACCCATGGCAGACCAACCCGACGCCGCCTGCCCAGCAGTCCGGCTCGTTCTGGTCTGAGCCCTCGCAACCAGACCCATCCCAGTCTGGCCCGGGACAGCCCGGCTCGTTCTGGTCTGAGCCCGCGCAGCCAGGCCCGGGGCAGTCCGGTCCCTCGCAGTCCGGCTCGCAGCAGGGTGACGGTGGTTCGGGGTGGGCGGGGCAGTCTTGGACGTTGGAGACTGAGACGGGTGACGGCAGCGGAGCCAAGGGCGAGTCACAGTCCGACTCCGACCAGTCCGGGCAGGGCTGGTCGGCTACGGGACAGTCCGACTCGAGTGCTTGGCAGGCCGCACCTTCGCAGCCTGCCCAGCGGGACCAGAACGGCCCGCACTCCGAGGGCTCCTACCTCTGGGGCCCGGCGAACCAGGGCCAGCAGCCGTCCTCCCCGTGGAGCAACGCCCTCCCACCACAGCAGCAGTCCGGCCCCCGCCACGCCGCCCCGCAGGGTGGTCCGGGGCAGATCGGTCCGATGGGTCAGCCTGTCCAGCAGGCGCCCACCTGGCAGTACCCACCGATCCCGATCCCGCTGCCACCGGGCGGCCGCCGTCGCCGGAAGAAGAAGGTCTCGCGCGGTCTCCTGATCGGCCTGGTCGTCCTCGCGGTGCTCGTGGTCGGCTCCGGCATCACCTTGCTGGTCCGCAGCGTCGGCGGCGGCGACCCGCAGGCGAAGGACAACCCGACGGCACCCGTGTCGGAGTCGTCGTCGCCGTCCGAGAGCCCCTCGACCTCGCCGAGCCCGTCCACACCCCGCGGCCCGACGGCCGACGAGGTGGTCAAGGGCAGCGCGCTCTACAAGATCGGTCCGGTCGCCGCGTCGAAGTGCGCGGAGCCGCCGTTCGCACCGGTCACGGTCGCCGCGGCACAGCAGTACTACAACCGCCTGCTGCCCTGCCTGAACCGCACCTGGTGGCTGGCGATGAAGAAGGCGAACCTGCCGTTCCGCAACCCGAAGGCCGTCGTGTACGCCGGCAAGATGCCCTCGCCGTGCGGCATCCAGCGGAGCCTCCGCGCGGCGTACTGCGGTGCGAACGAGACCATCTACCTGCCGTTCAGCGTGGACAACGGGTACTACAAGACCAACCCGGTGTACGCGCGCGCGGTGATGCTCAACAACTTCGCGCACGAGTACGGCCACCACGTGCAGAAGCTGAGCGGGATCCTCGCCTCGTCGATGTCCCGGCAGCAGTCGATGACGCCGAACCAGAAGCTGCTCGAGAGCCGTCGGCGCGAACTGCAGGCGACCTGCCTGGGCGCCGTCTACCTCGGGGCGAACGCGGCGTTCATCCCGATGAGCGGCCCGCTGCTCGCCAACTGGAAGTTCCTGATCCTCCACTCCGGTGACGACTACGCCCGGCCGCGTGTGCACGACCACGGCAACCGGGTGAGCAACTACCAGTGGTCGATCACGGGCTTCAACAGCAAGAAGCCCGACTCCTGCAACACCTTCACCGCAGCGGACGTACGGGTCAACTAGCCCGCAGGCCGCCGCCCGTCAGCCGAAGAGCCGGCGGGCGGTGGTCAGCGAGCCGCCGAACGAAGTCACGAAGTTGCTGAGCGATTCCCCGATGTCGGACAGGTGCCAGTTCTCCGGTCCGGAGTACCAGCCGATGCCCGCGTCGGGGTCGTCGTCGTCATCCGTGGCCGCGATCTCCAGCGCCCACTTCTCGGTCAGTCCGAGCACAGCGGCGTACGGCAGGCAGCGGGACGCGAACTCGAGCCGGTGGCTCTGCGGAAGGTTGGCCGAGGACTCGTTGGCCAAGTAGTGCTGCAGACCGGCCACGCGGCCGAGTACGGCGGCGCCGCGCGCGGTCCGGGCCGGTGCGGCCTGACCGACCAGTGCGAGCACCAGACCAGCCGCCATCACCGCGAAACCGACCAGACCGAACTTGGTGACGATCGCGAGCACAACGGTCAGTACGACGCCCGCACCGAGCAGCACCACGCCCGCTGTGGTCCACCTGTTCCGCACTGCGTCCGGGCGGTTGTTGAACCAGCCCTGCGTCACGACGTCCGCGTACAACTGCTCGCGGACCAGGTTGAGCCGCGGGCGCAGCGACGGACCGAGCGCGGACACGAGCACCGAGTCGCCGTCCGCGAACACCGCGTCCAGCAAGGCCTTCTCGTACGGCAGCAGCTCCGGACCGCCCTGGTGCAGCCGCTGCAGCTCCCAGTCCAGCTTGCCGAAGTGCGACTCGCGCGGCTGCTCGACGATCGTCAGGTAGTTGCGCACGGCAAGGTCCAGCAGCGTGGCGGTGATGTCGACGACGTCGGCTGTCTCGTCCACCACCGTGCCGACCTGGCCGGGCCGGATGCCGTCCGGCGCAGCGAACTGCGGCCCGTCGGCGCCGTCCAGCACCGGACGCTCCGGTGCGCCCTCGCCGACCTTCGCGGCGTCCCGGCCGCGGAAGAACCACAGCCCGACCGCACCGAGCAGCCCGATCCCGAACACGATGACGGCCAGGCCGATCGTGCTCGAGTCCACGGTGAACGCGCGCCCGAGCGACCAGCGGGTCGCGTACTGCGCGTTCGGCTGCACGGTGGCCTGGTCGCTCAGCCCGGTCAGGAACGTCAGCCGGCCACCTGCCGGTACGCCGTTCTGCTGGATCTGCAGGTCGGCCGACTCGCCCAGCTGGGACGACGTACACGGCATGCTCGATCCGGTCCGGCCGGCGAAGCAGGTCACCCAGGTCGCGAACGGGACGCTGACGCTCAGATTGGCGGTCGGGACCGCCACACCGAAGCCCTGCACGATCGGCCAGCTCACCTCGCGGCCCTCGGTCGAGTCGGCGACCACGTTGTCCACGGTGTAGCTGTAGACGATCTTCGACTGACCGGACACGTTCAGCGTGAGCTTGCGGCCGTCGTCGACGCTCTGGTTCTGAAAGCCCTGAGCGGGCTGGCCGTTGACCGTCGCCGACACGTCCTTCAGGTCGTACGTGCGGTCGCGCTCGGAGTCGGACCGGACCCGGGTGGTCAGCGTCCGGCTGAACGTCGTACCGCCGGCGGTCAGGTCGACCGTCTCCTTGACCTGCAGCTGACCGTCCTTGGTCAGCGTCGCGTCTGCGGAGTACGCCGTGATCTGGTCGTCGGCTCGACCCGCTGCCTGGGCGGACACCGGGCTCAGGGCAACGAACAGGCCTGCGACCGGGGCGGTCAGGGAGATCAGCAGGGCAGCCGGGACGAGGCGGCGCTTCGGTGACATGGGTCGAGAGTAGTCTCGTGCCGGTTCGTGCAGCGAACTCGACCGACCAGCCTGGAGGCCAGAGTAGTGAGCAGCCCGTACGGGTACGGCGGCCCGCCGCAGGGCCGGCCACCCGGCCCGCCGCCCGGCATCCTGCCACCGCCGCAAGCCGCACCGTGGCCGCCGCAGCAGGGCCAGTTCCCCCCAGGGCCAGGCCCGGGCGGCCCGATGCAGGGCGGGCCCATGCAGGGCGGCCCGATGCAGCAGTACCCCGGTCAGTGGGCGCAGCCGTACTACGGTCCCCCAGGTCAGTTCAACGGGTTCCAGCCGCCGCGCCGGCGTGGCGGACCGCTGCGGCTGATCCTGCTCGGTTTCGTCCTGCTGGTCTTCATCGGTGTGTCGGTGGCCGTCCTGTCCGCGCTGCTGAGCAAGAGCAGCACCGACGACACCGCGGACCCCGGAGTGACCGGTCCGTCGATCGTGCCGACCCCGACCACGAATCCGCAGAAGGGGACCGCCGAGGACTACCTGCTGAACGCCGACGTCTATCGCACCGGTCCGCTCCCGGAGGAGAACTGCCCGGCGGCGAACCTCGGCAGCGCCAGCCTGGCCGCGCAGAAGGTCTACTACCAGCGGCTCTTCAAGTGCCTGAACGACGCGTGGCGGCCGGTCTTCCACGAGCTCGGCCAGGACAAGCCGGACCCGGGACTCGTCGTGTTCGACCAGCCGGTCCAGACGGCCTGCGGCAACTTCCAGCCGCTGTCCGGCCGCGTCCTGGCCTTCTACTGTTACGGCAACCAGGTCATGTACGTCGACGTGAAGCAGA